>CAYWPZ010000164.1:0-11133 GCA_964460135.1 uncultured Caldilineales bacterium
GTAGGCGGTTCGGGGGTGGGGGTGGGTGGTTCGGGCGTGGGGGTGGGCGGCGGGGGGGGGGTGGGGGTGGGGGTGGGGGTGGGCAGGGGGGTGGAGGTGGGGGTGGCCGTAGGCAGGGGGGTGGAGGTGGGGGTGGCCGTGGCGGTGCTGGTGGGGGTGGCCGTAGCCAGCGCCAGCAGGACCGCCTGCTCGATGGTGCGCGCCTCGCCGTCCTCGCTGCAAGATGGAGCAAGGGCAAGGGCGGCCTGGGCCTGCTCCAGGGCGCTTTGGTAGCTGCCGGCTTGCATGGCCGTCCTGGCCAGGGCGGTGTAGGCCTGGTAGAGCAGGCAGGTGATTTGCCCGCCGTAGCCGGGGTTGAGGCGATAGACCGGCGTCAGGCTGTCGCGCACGGCCGCCCAGTCCTGTCGTTGCATAGCTCGCATCCCGGCTTCATACAGGTTGGCCAGCCGCCGGCCCTCGGCCGCGCGCTGGTTGTCGGGATGGATGACAAGGGCGGCATTGAAACGCTGGATGGCCTGACGAACGGCCTCGAGATCGTTGCCGCGCTGTTCGATGAGGGTCGCGCCTTCTTCGAGATAGCTGACGAAAAGCGATTCCTGGACGGCGTCGCTGCGATAGCCGGCGTCTTGGTCGCGGATCGTCTCGAACAGGCGAATGGCTTCGGGCCATTGGCTGGCGTTGTAGGCGTCGGTGGCTTGCCGGAAGAGGTTTTCCAGTTCCTGCTGTCGTTGCACAAAGGCCAGCAAAGATTCGGCGTCTTCGTAGGTGGGGTAGGCGGCGATGATCGACTCCAACTGGGCGCGGGCTGTGGGCCAATCGTTGTTTGCGATGGCCTCCTGAGCGGCGGCGTAGTTGGCAGCCAGGTCGTGCAGCACGCGCGCCTGGTTCAGCCCTGCCTGGGCGCCGATGTCGCCAGGGTCGAGGACAAGAATGCGCTCGAAGACGCGAATGGCGCCCTCATAGTTGCCCACCGCTAGCTGTGATTGGCCTTCGTTGTAAAGCCCAACCAGTTCGGGGTCGGGTCCCCTGGCCGGAAGACCCAAGAGTCGGTCGCCGGCCGCCAGGTAGACGACGATAGTGGCCACGACAAGGACGACCAGGCTGATCAGCCAGGGGAGCCATCGCCACCTGCTTGCCGGCGGATGTTCGGCGGCGGCGGCCTGGTTCGGTTTGGCTGCCGCCTCTTCGAGCTGAAGAAACCAGTTGATCTCGTCGATCAGATCGGCCACACCCTGGCGCTGGGGCTGGACGACCTGCAAGCGCGTAAAAACCGCCAGGGCTTGTCGCCACTGGCGGCGTTGGTACTGAGCCATGCCTTCTGCATAGAGCTTGTCGGCCTGATCACCGCTCCCGGCTGACGCGTCCCGGCTGACAGCGGGAGGAGCGGACGCCTCCCCGCTGTCAGCAGCTACAGCCGGGTGGGCTGCGTGGCCAGACTGGGCGCCAGACAGCGGAAGGGGCGCAGAGTACTGCGCTTGCGAAGATGACATGCAACCACAAGTTTAGTCGGGCGGTGCATCCGTGACAAGTGGGGGGGGAGACGTGATGCGGGCGAACGGGACGAGGGTTTAGCGTAGGGCGGTCGGATTGGGCGCTGGGGCGGCGGCAGGGGCTGCGGGCGCCGCCGCCGGGGAGGTCGCCTGCTGAAGCAGCGGCAGGTGCAGACGGTATGGCTCCCACACCCGCACATCGGCGACATGGCTCCAGGTGTTGAGACGGCCGTCATTGCGGTTCCAGTTTTCGATGCTGAGGGTGGCCGTCGTCCCCCGCCAGGCCGGAGGGATTTCGATGGAGAGGTAGCGCCAACCCAGATCGGCCAACTGGCCTTCCTGCCATTGCGACACGGGCAGACCATCACGAAGGGCCAGCCACTCGCCGCCGGCGTTGAACAGACGGGCGTCGAGGGTGTCGAACCATTTCTTGTGATTCTCGCTATAGGCGGTATCGTAGGTGAAGATGCGATACCAGAGGGTCAGAGTGGGGCGATCCAGGATGTCGGCGCCGGGGATGCGGATCAGTTGCCTGGCGTGGCCATCGCCAATGGGTACATCGCCGGGGTCGTTGGGAAGGATGTCGACGCCGGGGATGTTGGGGCCGTAATCCGGGCTGCCCAGTTGGATCACCCGCCCCACGCCTCCGGGCGGCGGCGGCTCGGCGGTGATGCTCTGCATCATGTTGCCGCCGGGTTGCCAGGCCCCCCAGCCGCCGGCGAAATCGCCGTTGGTGACGGCGTCGATGTACACGCCCCAGGGAAGCTCCACCCAGCTCGAACGGTTTCCGGCCAGGTCGTAGGCGCGCAGGCGGAAGAAGTAGCGATGGCCCAAATTGCCGAAGAAGCGCCCGGCGACGTCGGGCACATTCACCGCCCCCCAGGCCGTCCAGGCGCCGTTGCGCCCATCCTTCGACTGCAATTCGAAGCCGTCAAGCCCGCTGCCGCCAGGTTGGTCGGCGCCGTACCAGCTCAGGTCGAAGGAAAGCTGGCGCTGGTAGCGCGTGATTGGCAGGAAGGCCGGCAAGGGCGGCGCCGTATCGATCTTGATCGGCAGTTGGCGCAGGCTCTCGATGTTGTTGGCTGCGTCGATGGCCTGATAGTCCAGCAGGTGTTGGCCGCTGCCGACGATGCTGACCTGGCTGGTGGCGCCGGCGTCCTGCCAGGGGCCGCCGTCGATTCGCCACCGCACCTGCGCCACCCCCGACGCCAGATCGGTGGCACTCAGCTGGACGATCACGTTGGTCGTGTACCAGCCATGTTGCCCAAGCGATCCCTGGATGACGTTGGCGGCGGTAGTGGGGGCGCTGCCGTCGTAGCGCAGGGCGCTGGCGCGTGTCACGCGCCGGCTCGGATCGCCGTTTCCGGCCTGATCGACCAGCCAGAAATGGATGTCCCAGGCGCCTTCGCCGGGCACGGTGATGCCGCGCGCGGTTCCGGTGGGCGGCACGGCGACGCCGTCTTTGAGATGGGTGGGCGGGTCGCCGATCTTGTAGTAGCCCACGGCAATGCCGGATGTATCGGGGGGGTTGGTCCAGTTGAGGCTGAAGGAGTTGGTCTGTGACCATCCTTGCGGGCTGGTGGTCACTGCCTGCGGGCTGGGCGGCGCGTCGGGGTCGATGCGCACGGTTACGAGTTGTGCGTCTTCGACATTGCCGGCGGCGTCGTCGCTATGAAACAACAAGGTGTGTTTGTCGGCGCCGGCCAGGGTGAAGGTGGTGGTGGTGACGGGGGCGGCGCCGTCGATACTGACTTGTGTCCGCACGACGCCGGATAGGGTGTCGGTGGCCGCCAGGCTGACGCGCACAGGCGAGATGAACCAGCCGCGCTCGCCGGCTGCGCCCTCCAGAGCGGCTTCGGTGTGCGGCGGGGTGGCGTCATAGGCCAACGAGAGCTCGCCATCCCAGATGCCAAGCCGGCTGATGTCGGTGTTACCGGCCACGTCCTTCAGCCAGACATAGGCCGTGTAGCGGCCCTCGGCCGGCGTGCGGACATCGGCGAGGATGCTGCCGCCGCCGGGCCGCCAGACGCCATCGCCGGTAGAGACGGGCAGGGCGCCGACTTTGACATAGGCCCCGGCAATGCCGCTCAGGTCAGGCGGCACCGCCAGGGTGAGGGCGAAGGCGTTGCGATTGGTCCAGCCGCGCGGCTCGACGCCCAGGGGGATGGGTGCGCGGGGGGCCTCGCGGTCGATGCGGATGCCGCCGGGAATCCGATAGGGGGTCTCGGCATGACCAAGATGATCGACCGAGTAGAATTCGACGACGTGCTCGCCGTTTTCGGCCACGCTGAAGGAGGCGCCGCTCAGCCAGTCGCTTCCGTCCAGTCGATAATAGGTCGCGGCCACGCCGGCGCCATCATCGGCCGGCACCAGAGTGATGCTGACGGGTTGGGTGTACCAGCCGCCGGTCGTGCCTGTGGGTAACAGGGCATAGGAGGTGACCGGGGGTGTCCGATCGATGCCCACCACTCGTGTCCGCAGCGGCTCGACATTGCCGGCCAGGTCGGCAGAGCGATAGGAAAGGGTGTGCGGGCCTTCGGCGCTGATCTGGGAGGTGTTTTGCCGCTGCCAGGCGCCGCCATCCAGCTGCCATTCCACGTAGTCAGGGCCAGAGACCACATCGGTGGGGGTGAAGACGGCTGTCACAGGCCCGTCGTACCAGGTCTGATAGCCGGGCGAACGGTTCAGGCCGATGATTGTTTGCGGGGCCTGGCTGTCGATGGGGAAGGAGGTCGGCGCCGTCTGCTTCACATTGCCGGCACTATCGGTTGCTCGGACGATGAGGGTGTGGTTGCCCTCGCTGCTGATCTGCAACTGACTGCCGCCTAGCCAGGCGCCGCCATCGAGACTGTATTGCACGCCCGCCAGACCCGATCCTATATCGGTGGCGATGAGGGTGATGTTCACGGCGCCGCGATACCAGCCGTTGGCGCCGGCTGGGCCGGAGGCGTCGATGAAGATCTCCGGCGCGGTTGCATCCCAACGGATGGCGTCGAGCGCGACCCCGCGGTGGTCTTTGTTGCGGTTGCCGGCGGCGTCCTGCAGCCAAAGGAAGAAATGGTAGGTTCCAGGCGCAGGCGGGGTGATGCCGGTGATCTGGTGGATGCCGGCCCCAGTCACACAGGTTCCATCGGCGTTGTGCAGCGGCGCCGTACCCAGTTTGTAGCAGGCGGCGGCGATGCCGCTGAGATCGGCGGGGTTCTGCCAGGTGGCGGTGAAGGTGGCGCTGGCCGAAGTCTGCCAACCGCCAGGGAGGACGACGGGGACGGCCAGGGGCGCGGGCGGTGGGGTGACGTCCAGCCGCAAGCTGACGGCAACGGGCGCCAGGGCGGCGTTGCCGGCGCCGTCCACCGGCCACAGATAGAGGTTGTGCTCGCCCTCGACGCCGCCGGGGATGGTGAAATCGTCGAAGCCGGCGCTGGCGCCGGGCCAGAAAGCGCCATCGGCGGGATGCAGGGGCGGGGCGTCGAGTTTGTAGCGTACACCACCGATGCCGCTGGGGTCGTCGGGCAGCGACCAGCCGAGGTCGAAGCTGTTGGTGTTGGTCCAGCCGGCGGGGGTGACGATGGGGTTGGTCAGGGCGGCCGGCGGGGTGGCATCGTAGAGGAGGGTGACGCTGACGGCGCTGGTCTCATTGCTGTGGCCGAGCTTGTCGGCCAGCCAGAGCCAGAGGGTGTGGCTGCCGTCGCCGGCCACGCTCAACCCGCTCAGGCTGCTGAGTCCATCGCCAGCCACGAAGGCGCCATCGTTGGCGCTGGTCGGAGCGGCGTCGAGCTTGTACCAGGCGCCGCCGATGCCGCTGAGGTCGGAGGGGTTGGTCCAGACGGCGCCAAACGAGTTGAGGTTCGTCCACCCTGACGGCTGGGGGACAGGATTGAGAGGCGAGGCGGGGGGCTGTGTATCGACATTGAGCAGGTAGGCCGGGCTGCGCTCGTTGTCGCCGCCGCCGTCTTCGATGCGGAATTGGATGAAGTTGGCGCCCTCGGCCAGGGCAAGCGCGGCAACGGTGAGCCGGCGGCGATTGGCGTCGAGCGTCTCGACGGTCAGGTTGGCGTTGCTCCAGCCCGACCAGGTGAGGCCGCCATCGGTGGATAGCCTGAAGACGGCGGTGTTCGTGAGTCCATCGCCGTCGCTGGCGGTGACGGCGGCGGCGGCTGGCAGCGCGCCGATCCAGGCGCCGCCGCCGGGGCTAAAGTCGGACCAGGTTGCCGCCTCGCGCGGGGCCAGGGCCAGAACCGGGCCGACCATAAGCGCCAGCAGGACCAGCAGGCCAAAGACAAGCGCAAGGAAGTGGGTCGAGAGGAAAGGGGGGCGTGGATGAAACATGGTGGGTCTTGTTCCTCACGACCTGTCCGGTCTTGGCAAGCGGTTTTGGTAAGCGGACAGGTCTGTGTTCTGAGACGTAGAAAAAGGGGAAGTCGGTGCGACCGGCGGCAGCGTGCCAACCTGCTTGGTCACTCCAACTCCCCCTTCGATGGCGTTTGCTGTCTCGATCAGTCCAGGTCGAAGCGGTAGCCGATCCCACGCACCGTGACAACATATTGTGGATTGTCGGGGTCTTTTTCGATCTTGGTGCGCAGGCGGCGCACATAGACGGCGATCTGGTTGGGGTAGCCGCCGTAGTTGCTTCCCCAGACGCTGTCGAGCAGTTGGTCGTGGGTGAGGACGCGGCCGGCATTGCGCATGACGCAATGGAGCAGGCGGCATTCGATGGGCGTGAGATCGACGATCTTGCCGCCGGGCAGTTCGACGCGGTTGGTGAGCGGGTCGAGCCTGAGACCGCGTGCTTCGATCCGATCCGAGGGGTCGCCCAGGGCATAGGCCTCGGTGCGACGCAAGACGGCTTTGACGCGGGCCAGGAGTTCGGCCGGCTCGAAGGGTTTGGCCAGGTAGTCGTCGGCGCCCAGTTCCAGCCCGGCCACACGGTCGGCCGTTTCCCCTTTGGCCGAGAGGAAGATGACTGGGATGTGATGCCGCGAGCGGATGCCGCGCAGGGTCTCGAAGCCATCCAGCCCAGGCATCATCACATCCAAGAGCACCAGATCAGGTTTTTCACGCTCCAACAGCCGCAAGGCGTCGCGGCCGTTGCCGGCGGCCAGGACTTCGTAGCCTTCTTCGCGCAGCAGGAAGGCGGTCATCTTGACGCTGGGAGGGTCGTCGTCGACAACAAGAATGCGCATGGTGGGGTTCCCTGTCTCTGGCGGCGCCGCAGCCGCGGCGGGCCTGTCGACGAGGGCAGCATTATACCAGCGGGCCATGCTGCGTGCAAGCGATCTGGGAACGGCAGGGGGATCGGCAAGCGTCGGCCGGGGGCGGGGCGAGGCGGGGAGGGACGGTGACGGGGCAGTTGGCATAGCGCAGGCCGGGTGAGGCGGCTGGCCCATTAGTTGGGTTGGCGCAGGAGGGGCAGGAAGTGCGAGAAGGGGAGCGGTTGGGCGGGGGCCAGGCCAAGTTGGGCTGGGGTCGTGGCGCCGGGGGCCACGGCAATCATGATCGGGTGGGCTGTGGTGGGGGCGTAGCCCAGGGGGTAGCTTACCCACAGGCTGTAGGCCCCCGATGGCATACGGCTGAAGACGACAAGTCCTTCGGTATTGGTGGCAGCAAGGCCGCGGATGTTGTTCTGGTCATCGCGCAGGGTGACGCCAAGCCCTGCCCACGGGTTCTCGACGTCGTCTTTGGCGCCGTCGGCGTCGTCATCGTGGAAGACGAGCAGACGGATACCGCCCGCGGCGGCCGTGGCGGTGGCCGTGGCGGTAGCCGTGGCGGTGGCCGTGGCGGTAGCCGTGGCGGTAGCCGTGGCAGTAGCTGTGGCGGCAGCCGTGGCAGTAGCTGTTGAGGTAGGGCTGGGGGTGGCGGTGAAGGTGAGGGTGCGAGTGGCCGTGGGGCTGGGGCTGGGGGTGGCGGTGGGGGTGGGGGCAGGGTTTTGCCAGCGCGTGATCACGCCCGCTTGGCCAGCGGCCCAGGCGCGGGCTATGGTGGGGAAGCTGACGGCGTGCAGGTCGAAGCCCGAACCGGTGTTGTCGGGCTGCCACGAGGCGCCGCCATTGCTGGTGTACAAGACCGCGCCGGCGTCGCCGACAATCCAGCCGTGCTGGGCGTCGCTGAAGGCGATGTCGTGCAAGTCCTGGCTGAGGCCGCTGGCGTGCAGGTTCCAGACCCCGCCGCCGTTGGTGGTGCGGAGGATGACGCCGCCGGCGCCGACGGCCCAGCCCTGATTGGCGTCGATGAAGGCCAAGGCCTCGATGACGGAGGTCGCGCCGGCGGTTTGGCTGAGCCATGAGCCGCCGCCGTTGGTGGTGTGCAGGATGACGCCGCCTTCGCCGGCAAGCCAACCCTGCTGCTCGTTGAGGAAAGAGAGGGCATGGATGTCGAGGCTGAGGGGGAGGGTTTGTGGCGACCAGGCGCTGCCGTTGTAGCGGTAGAGGATGCCGTCGTCGCCGCCGGCCCAGCCGAGCGCGGGGCCGACAAAGGCCAGGGCGTGGAGGTCGGTGGGGAAGAGGGTGGCATAGCTGTGCCAGACGCCGCCGCCATCGTCGGTGTAGCGCAACAGACCTGCCCTTCCAGC
The DNA here is from genome assembly GCA_964460135.1 of uncultured Caldilineales bacterium. Taxonomy (GTDB): domain Bacteria; phylum Chloroflexota; class Anaerolineae; order J102; family J102; genus SSF26. The sequence continues at coordinate 8,056 of CAYWPZ010000164.1, forward strand.
CAGCCAACCGGTGTTGCCATCGAAGAAGTGGATGGCCTCGACATCGGCGGCGAAGCCGGTGGGGACGCGCACCCAGTTTGCTCCGCCCAGGGTGGTGAAGAGCAAGAGGCCGTCATCGCCAGCGGCAAAACCGGTCTGGGTGTCGAAAAACTGGATGTCGTGGAGGGTGACGCTGGTATGGCTGGCCTGCGGCGTCCAGTCGCCCACGGCTGCGGGCGCATCAGGCAGGGCCAGGGTCAGGGAAGCGCCGGCGAAGACGGAGAGGGCAAGAACGGCCAGGGCCAGAAGGGTGAGTGGGCGCATGGGGGGGCGGCGTCAGAAGCGGAAGAGGAGAGGGAGGTAATGGCGAAAGATGGCGCTGGCCGAGCAGTCCAGCTGAAGATGGTAGGGGGCGGCGCCCCCCTGGTAGCCGTCGACAACGAGGAAGTAGCTGCCGGCGACCAGGTTGGTGCGCACGATGGCGGCGTCTTCACCGGCCAGGCAGGTCTGGGGCGCGGCGCCGGTCAGCAAGAAGAGGTCGAGGTCGGCGACGGCGGCATCGTAGGTGATCTGGGCGCTGAGGTCGGAGGCATGGGCAAGGGTGAGCGAGTAGATGGCTTCGGGGCCGGTTTCGGGCCAGCCGCTGCGACAGGCGTAACGGCTGATGCGTCCGGGCCAGCCGCGGGTGTCGCCGGTGTAGCTCTGGCCGCAGGCGGCAGGGATGGCGAGTTCGGTGGCCAGGGCCATGGGGGTGGGGCTGGGCGTGGCCGTGGGGGTGGCCGTGACGCTGGGGCGGGGGGGGGGGGTTTCGGTGGGCAGATGGGGGGGTGTGAGGGTGGGGGTGCGGGCGCCGGGGGGGGGGGGGGGGGGGTTTGGGGGGGCCAGGGGGGGGGGGGTTGGGGGGGGGGTAGGCGTGGCCGTGGCCGTGGGCGTGGCCGTGACGAAGATGGGCGTGGCCGTGATGGTAGGGGTGGCGGTGGCGGTGGGAGTGGCCGTGGGGGTGGGTGTACCGGTGAAGGTGGGGGTAGCGGTGGGAGTAACCGGCAGCAGCACGTAGTCGATGATCAGTTGGGGGCGGCGATCCAGGCTGGTGGATTGGGCGGAGTGGACGGCGTAGGCCGCCTGCGGGCTGCTCTGACCGGCCAACAGCAGGCCATCGTTCGATTCGGGGTGGCTGTACCAGTCTCGAGCCGCGGCGGTGACATCCCATGCGTAGGCGACGAAGAGGGAGCCAACCTGGACGGAGCTGAGCAGGGCTGGGTCGCGGTCAAGGGGGCCGGCGCCGCCGGGGTTTTGCCAGGGATCGCCGGGGGCGGCTTGCAGCCAGGTCACGGCCTCGGGTTGCCAGGGCCGGCGCAGGCGATAGGCGGCGATGAGTAGTGGGTTGGCGTTGGTGCGCTGCTGGGTTTCCAGGCGCAGGCTGGCGTTTTGGATGAAGGCATGGGCGGGCAGACGTCCCAGGTCGAAGCGCAGCAGGCTGCTGGCTTGACCGCCGGCGCGAATCTCCAGCAGGTCGTCGTTGCCGAAGTTGGCCGACGGCTGGGCGGCGTTGATCCAGGAATCGACCGCGCCCGTAAAGCCATTGACGCCGTAGCTGAGCACCAGGGTGTAGCTGGGCAGCCCGCTGACAAAGCGCAGTCGCCCGAACTGTTCCCAATGGTCGATGATGGCCGTGCCCTGCCAGATCATTTTCTGGTCCCAGGCGCCGCCGTCATCGTCGTCGCGCAGCCCAAAAGTGAAGCCGATGATCTTGCCAGGGGTGACGGACTCGGGGGTGAAGGCGCTCAGCGGCAGGGCGGCTTCGACCACCCAGCCGTCGGTCAGCGGGAGGATGGCGGCGCTAAGGGGGGTGGGGACGGCGAAATCGGTGGTGCGTCCGTCGGGGTTGAAGGTGAATTGGTGATCGCCGGCGTCGGGGCCGGTGAAGTTGTGGTTGCCATCGAAGCCGGTCTCGATCTCGTCGTCTTTCCAGACCTCGGCGCCGGAGTCGTTGACGAGGATGTCATCGAAGACCCGCGCCGCCAGGTAGAGGTTGGCGTCGTCCCAGGCCAGTTGCAGCCGCGCCGAGGCGTCGGCAGGTGAGGGGTAGGGCGGCACGCCCTCCTGAAAGGCGGCGGTGGTGGCATCGAGGACGATGGTGGGGACGGCCGACCACTCTTGCAGGTTGCCATCGAGGGTGGGGGCAATCTCGGTACGCGGGACATCGATGAGGGTGCCGAATCCGGCAGGGCCAGAAGCCGCGCCAGGGCGGGTGGCAAGCCAGGCAGTAGCGGCGATGCTCAGGGCCAGGCCGGTCAGGATGAGGGGAGGCGTTCGTCGCATAGGCCAATAGCGAGCAGTCCGTGGTGGGTGTCGGAGCAAGTATAAAGGTTTCCGGTGAAAAGGAGATGAAGCCCGTCGCCGTCGAACATGACAGTTTTTTCACAGTCAGGCGTCGAAACTTTCTTCCCTTGCCCCTGTCTGCTTGTTTCCTTGTCCACTCCTCTACGCTATACTTGGCCGCATCAACTCGAACTCACCTCTGGAGACGCATACTCATGACCGCATTGAACCAAGAAGTCATCGCCGTCATCGGCGGCACCGGCGCCGAAGGGTCGGGCTTTGCCTGGCGATGGGCGCAGGCCGGTTTGCAGGTGATCATCGGCTCGCGCTCGGCCGAGAAGGGTCAGGCCGCAGCCGACGAGACCAACCGGCGGCTGGGCCGGCCGGCAGCGCGCGGGGCCGACAACCTGGCCGCCAGCCAACAGGCCAGTATCATCGTGCTTTCGGTGCCCTACGAATCGCAAGCCGCCATCCTCGCTTCCATCCGGCCGGCGTTGCCCGGCAAACTGCTGCTGACAGTGGTGGCGCCGCTCTTGGGCGAGAAGAAGGGCCGCTACACGCCGCCGCCGGGCGGCTCGGCCGCGCTGGAGGCGCAGGCGCAGGTGGGGCCGGAGACAAGGGTGGTGGCGGCGTTCCAGAATGTGGGCGCACACCATCTGAACAGCGCCGACCATGCCATCGATTGCGATGTGTTGGTGTGCGGCGATGCGCGCGCCGACCGCGCCCTGGCCGTGGATCTGGCCGCCGCCGCCGGGTTGCGCGGGGTTCATGCCGGCG
>CAYWPZ010000165.1:0-11090 GCA_964460135.1 uncultured Caldilineales bacterium
TTGGGTTGGGGGGGTGGCGGGGGTGATGGGGTGGAGTATGACGAAGTCGAGGTCGGTTTGCTCGAACAGCGCCAGGCGTTCGTGCAGGCTGGTGAGGGTGGGCACGGCCTGGTCGGGGCGCAGCACCGAACGCGGGTGGGGGTGGAAGGTGAGAAGGCCGCAGGCGGCGCCGGCGGCGGCCCTGCACATGGCCGCGATCAGGGCCTGATGCCCACGATGGACGCCGTCGAAGTTGCCGATGGTGAGGAAAGTGGGACCGCCCAGGGAAGCGCTGGCGATGGATTCGTAAACCTGCATGGGTGGGTGGGTGGGTTCCGGGTTCCGGGATGCGGGTTCCGGGTTACGTGAGGATTGAGGCGTCTACTCTTTACCCTGGCTTTCTTCGCGCCCTTCGCGGCTCAAATCTTCGCGCAGCAACGGGGCGGCGAAGATCTTGTAGGGGAGTAGGAGGCCGTGTTCGGGGTCGGCGCGGCCGATGCCGAGGAAGCGTTCGGGCGCGCCGAAGACGCGATACTCGCTCGCCGCGGCCGGGAGGGGGCCGAGGGCGACGGGTTGGCCGAGGGCAAAGCGCTGGGCCAGGGCCGGCGGCAAGACGACGGCCGGAAGCATGGCCAACGCCGCCGGCAGGCCGTGCAAAAACGCCGGCCAGCGCTCGCCGGCGGCGGCCAGTTCATCCAGGCTGATGGCATCCTCGGCCCGCCAATCGCCCGAGGCCAGCCGCCGCAGCGCGGCCACATGGCCGCCGCAGCCCAGGGCCTGGCCGAGGTCGTGGGCGAGGGAGCGGACGTAGAAGCCAGGCGAGGTGGTGAGGCGAAGGCTGAGATCGGGCGAGCGCCAGGCGAGGATGTCGATGTCGATGACTGTGACCGGCCGTGGTTGAATCTCGACTTCGATGCCGGCGCGGGCGAGCTGGTAGAGCGGGCGTCCGTCGCGCTTGAGGGCCGAGTAGATGGGCGGGCGCTGGCTGATCGGGCCGCGAAAAGCGGCGAGGGCGGCGCCGAGGTTGTCGAGGGTGAGGGCGGGGACAGGATGCTGGGCCGTGACCCGGCCTTCGGCGTCGTAGGTGTCGGTTTCCTGGCCCAGCCGCACGGTGACGGCATAGGTCTTGGCCCCGGCCTGCAAATACTCGACGATGCGCGTGGCCTGGCTGACGCAGACGAGCAAGACGCCCGTGGCCAGGGGATCGAGGGCGCCGGCGTGACCGACGCGGCGGATGCCCAGCAGCCGCCGCACACGGTTGACGACATCGTGCGAGGTGAGGCCCTGGGGTTTATCGATATTGAGCACCCCGGCAGTCGGATCGGCCATAGCCTGGGTGTCAAGCCGAGCGTAGCCGCGCCACCAGGCGCTGGCGAACTTCGTCGATCTGGCCCCTGACGGTGCAGCCGGCCGCCAGTGGGTGCCCGCCGCCGCCCAGTTCCAGGGCCAGGGCAGCGACATTGTGGCCCGGCTGGGCGCGAAAGCTGCATTCCACCTCGCCTTCAGGTAGTTCGGTGAAGACGGCGGCAATGTCGGCTTCGTTGGCGCCCAAGAGGAACGAGGCCAGCCCCTCGACTCGCGTCAGGTTGTGGAGGTCGGCGCGCATGGCGCGGGTGTTGAGGACGCTGATCACGGCTCCGTCCAGGCGGACGGTGGCCAGCGCCCGGCCCCACAGTTGCACCAGGGTGTAGGAACGAGCATCGAGCGTGGCGCTTGAGATGCTGAAAAGTGAGGCGCCGGCGGCCATGAGGGTGGCGGCGATGTCCAGCGTGCGGGCGGTGGTGCTGTCGGTGCGAAAGCCGCGGGTGTCGGTGACAAGCCCGGTCAGCAGGCAGGCGGCTACGTCGGCGTCGATGGGGGCGTCGAGGGCCAGGGCCAGGTCGTAGATCAGTTCGGCGGTGGCGCAGGCGCGCGGCTCGACCCAGTTGATGTCGCCGAAGAAGAGGTTGGTGACGTGGTGGTCGATGACGACCAGCGGCAGTCCGGTCTGGCGCCGTGGTTGGTGCAGGCTGCCCAGGCGGCCGGCGTCGCTGCAATCGAGGGCCACGACCAGGTCGGCATCGACATCGACGGTGTTGGCGACGCGTGCGCTGAAGGGTAGGAAACCGAGGCTGCTGGGGACGCGGTCCTGGCAGGCGAGGGTAGGTTCTTTGCCCAGCTGATGAAGTAGGAGGCCCAATCCGCACAGGCTGCCCATGGTGTCGCCGTCGGGCGAGAGGTGGGCAATGAGCAATGGCCGGCGGCAGCCATGCAGGAGTTCGAGCAGTTCGGGTGGGGGGAGGAAGAGGGCGGACGGGTTCATGCGGCGTCGGGCAGGCCGGCGGCCTCGGTGCGGCTCAGGTGGTCGAGGATGGCGTCGATGCGTTGGGCCTGGCCGAGGCTGCGGTCGATGCGGAAGACGAGATCGGGCAGCCGGCGGAGCTGTACCCGGCCGGCGATCTGGGTGCGGATGTGGCCGCGAGCGTGTTCCAGGCCCTCGAGCACGGCGCGTTCGCCCTGGCTGCCGTCGAGCAGGCCGATGTAGACGCGCACCATTTGCAGGTCGCGGGCGACATCGACATCGGCGACGGTGATGTTTTCCAGGCGCGGGTCTTCCAGCTCGTAGCTGATGATGGTTTCCAGCTCGCGGCGCAGGAGTTCATCGAGTCGTTCTTTGCGATAGGGGCGGGGCATGGGGGGGCAGGTGGCAAGTCGCAGGTGGTAGGTGGCAAGTCGCAGGTGGCAACTGGTCTCCCGGTTTCCCGGTCTACCTTCTTCCTCTATCTCACCCGCACGCGCTCAAGGGCCTCGACGAGGTCGCCTTCGGCGGGCGTATCGAAATCGGCGATGGAGAGGCCGCATTCGTAGCCGGCGCGGATTTCGGGGACGTCGTCCTGGTAGCGTTTGAGGGAGGTGATTTTGCCGCGGTGGATTTCTTTGCCCTGGCGCAGGACGCGGGCCGGGGCGTCGCGCTTGACGATGCCATCGACCACCAGGCAGCCCAGGACTTTGCCGCGGCCTTTGATCTGGAAGACGGCGCGCACTTCGGCTTTGCCGATTAGCCGGTCTTCGTAGACCGGCTCCAACATGCCCTTGAGGGCTTTGGAGATGTCGTCGACCATCTCGTAGATGACGTTGTAGACGCGGATGTCAACGCCGTTCTGCTCGGCGTTGCGGCGGGCGGCGGCATCGACGGTGGTGTGGAAGCCGAGGACGAGGGCGCGGCTGGCGGCGGCCAGCATGATGTCGGAGTCGGTGATGGCGCCGACATCTTGATGGAGGATGCGCACTTTGACTTCCTCGTTGCTGAGGTCTTGGAGCGAGTTTTCGATTGGTTCCAGCGAGCCTTGCACATCGACCTTGATGATGAGGTTGAGTTCTTTGATGTCGCCCGACTGGATCTGGCGGTAGAGGTCGTCGAGCGAGAGGGTGACTTTGGTTTCCTGGCTGGCGGCGCGGGCTTTTTGGCTGCGTTCCGAGGCGATCTGGCGGGCGAGGCGGTCGTTTTCGACCACCTGGAAGATGTCGCCGGGGGAGGGTACGCCCTGGAGACCGGTGATGAGGACAGGAGCGGCGGGGAGGGCGGTGGCGATTGGGCGGCCGGCGTCATCGAACATGGCGCGGATGTGTCCCCAGTCCTGGCCGATGACGACCGGGTCGCCGGCGTGCAGGGCGCCTTTTTGTACGAGGACGGTGGCGACGTTGCCCAGGTGTTTATCCTGATTGGCTTCGATGACGGTGCCGATGGCGGCGCCTTCGGGGTTGGCCCTGAGGTCCATGACATCGGCGACGAGGAGGACGTTTTCGAGCAGTTCTTCGATGTTGAGTTTTTTCTTGGCCGAGATGGGGACGACCGTGGTGTCGCCGCCCCAGTCGTCGGCCTGCAGGCCCAGGTCGGCCAGTTGTTGTTTGACGCGATCGATGTTGGCGTTGGCTTTGTCGACTTTGTTGACGGCGACGACGATGGGGACGCGAGCGGCGCGGGCGTGGGCGATGGCCTCGCGCGTTTGCGGCATGACGCCGTCATCGGCGGCCACGACGAGGATGGCGATGTCGGTAGCCTGAGCGCCGCGGGCGCGCATGGCCGTGAAGGCGGCGTGGCCGGGGGTGTCGAGGAAGGTGATCTTGCGCCCGTCCATCTCGACCTGGTAGGCGCCGATGTGTTGGGTGATGCCGCCGGATTCGCGGGCGACGACGTTGGTGTTGCGGATGACGTCGAGGAGGGTGGTTTTGCCGTGATCGACGTGACCGAGGATGGTGACGACGGGCGGGCGGGGGGACAGTTTGGTGGGGTCGTCCTCCATTTCGATCAGTCGCTCGCGCAGGGTTTTGGGACCTTCGCTGCCGGCTTCGACTTCAGGTTCTGCGATTGTTTCCCGGACGACTTCGATGCCCAGTTCTTCGCCGACGATGGCGGCGGCGTCGAAGTCGATGAGTTCATTGATATTGGCCATCGTCCCCAGGCTCATCAGGGTCTTGATGATGTCGATGGCGTTGGCGCCCATGGCCTTGGCCAGGTCGCGCACCGAGATGACTTCGGGTATCTCGATGCGGGTGGGGCGTTCGGGCGGGGCAGGGGGGGCAGGGGTTTGCCTGCCGTTGCTGTCGGGGGCGGGGCTTTCGCGGCGAGCCGGGGTGGAGGGGCGCCCGCCGCCGCTGCTGCGTGGGCGGCTGGAGGGGCGGGGACGGTTGCGGTTTTGCGGCGGCGCAGCCAAGAGGGCAGGGTAGGGCGAGGGCTGTGTGGGTGTGCGCTTGTCTTTGTGCTGGATCATCGTATCAACTCCCTTTGGCGTTTGCAGTTTGGTTTGGACGGGAGAAATGGCCCTCCTGCTCGGATCGAGACAGGGAGCGGAAAAGCCTCCCGCTGTTTTGGCCCGGCCGGTGGGCGGCAGGGGCGCCTGGGGAGCAGTCAGCGCGGCGGGTGGCACCGCGCCGGTGTGATCAGCGCTCAGGCTATCATGGCTGCTCCGGTGTCCATGGCGGTCGGGTCGGGAGGAAGGTCAGAAAGGTGGGGTTGGGGGGGCAGGGCGGCGATGAAGGCGCTGAGGGTCTGGCGCTCGTCGGCGGTGAGGGTGGTCTTGAGGGCTTTATCGAGGCCGCCAGCGAGGGCACGCTGCCAGCAGTGGGGATCATCGCAGAGGTAGGCGCCGCGACCGGGGAGTTTGCCTTTGGGGTCGAGTTGGACGCCGTGGCCGCCAGCCGTGCGAACGATGCGGTGGAGGGCGCGCTTGGCGTCGGTGCGCCGGCAGATGATGCAGGTGCGGCGCGGCTGGCGGCGCACCTGGCGGCGATGTCCCGGCGGTGGGGGCGGGGGTTGGGGCTTATTCTTCGTCATCGTCGAGGCCGTAGCCGCCGCGACGGGAGGCGGGTTTGGGCGCGGTGCGAGCGGGGCCGCCTTTGGCCGCCGGGCGCACTGGGCGCGTTTCGGCGCCGCGGCCTTTTTTGCGTCGTTTTTTGTCGGCTTCGCTCTCTTCTTCGTCGGCGCCAAAGAGCCGGGCAAAGGCCTGGCGCTCGGCTTCGAATTCGGAGTCGGATTGGGCGTCGAAGGAGGTCATGGCCCTGGCCAGTTTGGCGGCGAGGGTGCGGAAGTCTTCTTCTTCGCTTGGGGCCGGGGCGGGTTCGGGGAGGGTGGGCTTCGACGTGAGCGGCTCGACTGAGCTTGCCGCCGTCTCGGCCGAACGTTCGGCGGCGCCGAGCAGGTCTTCGAGGGCTGGGGTTTGCTCGTCGGGCAGGACGACGCTGGCGAGGAGGTCGTCGTAGGTAGGCTGCGATGTGAGCGGTTCGATACGTTCGGCCTCGGCGCGGGCAGCTTCGATCGCCTGGGCTTCGACGGCGGCGATTTTTTCGCTGTCAAGGTCGGCGCCTTCGCTGAGCATGCGGCGGGCGGTTTCCAGGAGGTCCTCTTTGCCGCCGCGCTCTTTGCGTTCCGAGCGCAGGCGCTGGCGTTCGACTTCGTTCAGGCCCTCGGCGGCGGCTTCGCTTTCGTTTTTGATGTCGATGCGCCAGCCGGTGAGTTTGGCCACCAGGCGGGCGTTCTGGCCTTCTTTGCCGATGGCGAGTGAGAGCTGGTTGTCGGGGACGACGACGACGGCGGTGCGGTCGTGTTCGTGGAAGAGGAGGACGTCGGAGACGCGGGCGGGGCTGAGGGCGTTGGCGACGAAGCGTTCGGGTTCCTGGCTCCATTCGACGACGTCGATTTTCTCGCCGCCCAGTTCGTTGACGATGTTTTGGACGCGGACGCCGCGCATGCCCACGCACGAGCCGACGGGGTCGACGCCGGGCTGGGTGGAGGCGACGGCGATTTTGGAGCGGGAGCCGGCCTCGCGGGCGATGCCTTTGATCTCGACGATGCCCTGTTTGATTTCCGGCACTTCTTTTTCCAGGAGGCGCCGGAGCATGTTGCGGTGGGTGCGGCTGAGGTGGATGGTGGCCCCGCGCGGGCCTTTGATGACTTCGGAGACGTAGGCAGTGATGGGGGCGTTGTTGCGGTGGCGCTCGTTGGAGATTTGGTCGGCGCGCAGGAGGATGGCTTCGGCGCGGCCGCCATCCAAGGAGACGATGACGTTGCCGGTGGGGCTGTCGATGCTGCGGATGATGCCCTGCACCAGTTCGCCCTCGCGGTCGGCGTAGTCATCGAAGACGGCGTCGCGCTCGGCTTCGCGGATGCGCTGCATGATGACTTGTTTGGCCGTTTGGGCGGCGATGCGGCCGAAGTCGTCGGGGGTGCGCTCGATCAGGATTTCGTCGCCGGGGGAGGCGTGGGCGGGGTCGATTTGCGCCGCCTGGGGAGGTGTGACCTGGGTTTTGGGGTCGGTCAGTTCCTCTTCGGCCACGACTTCGAGCCGGGCGAAGATGCGCATGTCGCCGGTTTCGGGGTCGAGGCGGGCTTCGACGTTGCCCACGCCGCCGAAGTTCTTCTTGTAGGCGGTGATCAGGGCTTGTTCTACGGCCTCGATGACGACTTGCGGGCGCAGGTTGCGCTCGGCGCAAATCTGGTTGATGGCCATCAACAACTGCTTGTTCATCGGGATGTGGCTGGGTCGGGTGGGGGGCGGGGTGGCGGGGCGTAGGAATGAAAAAAGTGGGCGGCGCCCACTTCTCTTGGTCAACAGTACCTTTACTTGGGGGGAAGTATAGGGAAGATAGGGGTTGGAGTCAAATTGGGGAGAGGGGGAGTTGGGGAGGGCGGGAGGGCGGGAGACCGGGAGAGCGGGTGCCAGGTTGCGACCTGCCACTTGCGACCTGCCACCCGCTACCGATAGTCCTTGAGGGTGCGTTGCAGGTCGCGGTCGGCGTCGCGGCGGGCGATGGCTTGGCGTTTGTCGTAGAGTTTTTTGCCGCGCACCAGGCCGAGTTCGATTTTGGCCCGATTGCCGCTGAGGTAGAGGCGCAGGGGGGCCAGTGTCCAGCCGCGCTCGGCGACTTTGGCGGCCAGGCGTTCGATCTCGGCTCGGTGGAGGAGGAGTTTGCGGTCGCGTTTGGGTTCGGGGTTGTCGCGGGCGCCGAAGCTGTAGGGGGAGATGTGGATGTTGAGGAGCCAGATTTCGCCGTCGCGCAGGAGGGCGAAGCCGTCGACGAGGTTGACTTTGCCGGCGCGTACGGATTTGATCTCGGTTCCGGTGAGGACGATGCCGGCTTCGATGGTTTCAACGATTTCGTAGTCGTGGAGGGCTTTGCGGTTGGTGGCAATGGTTTTGCCAGGGGCGGCGGGTTGGGTGGGCATGGGGGGGGGAGGGAGTGGCAGGTGGCAGGTCGCAAGTCGCAAGTCGCAAGTGGCAGGTCGCAGGTCGCAACCTAGCACCCGCTCTCCTGGTCTCCCGGTCTACCTATTTACTCTTCCTGCATTTTCTCCAGCAGGTAGTCGATGGCGGCCTGAAGTTGGTTGTCGGTCTCGGCGTCGGCGTCGAAGGGGATGGCGAGGTCGGGGGTGAGGCCCTGGTTTTCGATCTGGCGGTCGTTGGGGGTGAACCAGTGGGAGGTGGTGACGCGCAGGAGGGAGCCGTCGGAGAGGTCGAAGAGGCTTTGCACCGAGCCTTTGCCGAAGGTGGTTTCGCCGATGAGGGGGCCGCGGGCGTAGTCTTGGATGGCGCCGGCGACGATTTCGGAGGCGCTGGCCGAGCCGCCGTCGACGAGGACGGCCAGGGGGAGGGCGGCGGGGAGGATGGGGTTGCCGGGGGCGGTGTGTTCGATGTTGCGGGTGCCTTTTTCGCGAACGATGACGCCGTCGGCGATGAACATGCCGGCGACGTCGATGGCGACGTCGAGGCGGCCGCCGGGGTTGCGGCGCAGGTCGAGGATGACGCCCTTGACGCCGTCTTTCATGGCTTGTTCGAGGGTTTGGCGCAGTTCGTCGCCGCCGCGCGGGCTAAAGTCGAAGAGGCTGACGTGGAGGAGGCCCTGTGCGGTGGTTTCGGCTTCGAGGACGGGGATGTCGATGCGGTCGCGGGTGACGGTGATCGCGAAGGGTTCGTCCTGTCCCTGGCGGCGGATGCTGAGGAGGACGTCGGTGCCGGCCGGGCCGCGGATGAGTTGGATGGCTTCGTCGAGGGTGAGGCCGGTGATGTCCTCGCCATCGACGGCGATGATGATGTCGCCGCTGAGCAGGCCGGCCGTCTCGGCAGGGGAGCCGGGGAAGGGGCGGACGATGAGGACGCCGCCTTGTTCGGCTTCGTTGACGGTGGAGCCGATGCCCTCGAAACTGGAGTCGAGGTCGATGCGGAATTGTTCGGCCCGGGCGGGGGGGAGGAGGTCGGTGTAGTCGTCGTCGAGGCGTTCGGCTACGCCCTGGAAGGCGACGAAGGGGAGGTCTGTGACCGGCGGGGCGGCCATGCCGCAGGCGGCGTAGGTTTCGTTGACGAAGGTCCAGAAGTCGTCGAAGTTGTCGGGGGCCTGCCGCGGGGCTTGGGGGGCGATGACGATGGGGGCGGGGGTGGTTTCGTCGTCGTCTTTGCAGCCGCGGGCGAAGTCTTCGATGCCGTCGATGGCGGCCTGGGTGATGGTTTCGTCGCTGGGGACGTCGCCTTCGAAGTGTTCTTCCAGGAGGTTCATGGCTTCCCAGAAGACGCCGAAGTTTTCGCTTTCGATTTCTGCGGGGGGTTGGTCGTCGGTAGGCGGCGGCAGGGTGGCGTTGGCTTCGGGGGTGGGCTCGGGGGCCGCGGGCGGGGGCGCAGGCTCATCGTCGGAGATGCCGGCGGCTGCGACCTGTGCGTTGTTGGCGGCGTAGCGGCCGGCCACGAAGCCGAGGCCCAGGCCGCAGGTGCAAAGGAGGCCGCCGATGAGCAGGACGGCAAGGGCGGCGGCGATGAATTGGAGGAGGCGGTTGGAGTTGGTCATGGGGGTGGGGGGTGGCAGGTGGCAGGTGGGAGGTCGCAAGTGGCAAGTGGCAGGTGGGAAGTCGCAGGTGGCAGGTGGGAGGTCGCAAGTGGCAGGTCGCAACTTGTCTCCCGGTTTCCTGGTTTCCCGGATTCCCGGTCTACTTGTCTACTTATCTCCCGGTTTCCCGGTCTACTTGTCTACTTGTCTACTTGTCTCTCTATCTACTCTCTCGTCAACAAGTCAATGGCGGCCTGGAGGGGGGCGTCGCGACCGTTGGCGGGGGGAACAGGGAGGTCGGGGGTGAGGCCGTGGCCGTCGAGTTGGCGGCCGGCGGGGGTGTACCAGCGGGCGTAGGTGACGTGGATGGCGCTATCGTCGGCGAGGCGGTGGACGCGCTGCACCGAGCCTTTGCCATAGGTGGTTTCGCCGATCAGCCGGGCGCGGGTGTGGTCTTGGAGGGCGGCGGCGACGATTTCGGCGGCGCTGGCGGTGCCGTGGTCGATGAGGATGGTGATGTGGGCCGCGGAGGCCCGGCCGCGGGTCGGTGCGCGGTAGTGTTTGCGGTTGCCGGCGGCGGTGTGTTCGCTGAGGATGAGGTCGCGGTCGAGGAAGGCAGCGGCGACGTCGACGCCGGCTTCGAGGAGGCCGCCGGGGTTGCCGCGCAGGTCGAGGATGAGGCGGTTGGCGGCGTTGGCGGCCTGGAGTTCGTCCAGGGCCTGATGAAGTTCTTTGCCGGTGAGGGCGCTGAAGCGTTCGATGCGGATGTAGCCGATGGCAGGGGCCTGGTCGAGGGGGCGCCAGCTGAGGCTGGGGAGTTCGATGACGGCGCGGGTGATGGTGAGGTCAAGCGTCGCTTGGCGGCGTTGGATGGTGATGCGGACGGGGCTGCCAAGGGGGCCGCGCAGGAGGTTGGCAGCGGCGTCGAGGCGGGCGGCGGGGTCGGCGGCCAGGGCCGAGATGGGCTGGCCGTCGATGGCGATGAGGAGGTCGCCATCAAGGAGGCCAGCCAGGGCGGCGGGGCGTTCGAGCATGGGGCGGAGACGGATGCGGCCGTCGTCGCTGAGTTCCAGGTGGGCGCCGATGCCGCCGAATTGTCCCTCCAGTTCTTCTTGTTGGCGTTGGGCGGGTTCGGGTTCGACGAAGAAGGTGTAGGGGTCGCCGATGGCGGCCAGGCTGCCACGGATGGCGCCGTGGGTGCGGGCGGCCGGGGAGGGGAGGTCGCCGAGGTAGTCTTGGGTGATGATGTCCCAGGCCTGGCGGTAGAGGGGGCCGGGGTCGGCGGTTTGGGCGGCGGGGTGGAGGCGCTGCCAGGTAAGGGCGGCGGCGGCGCCGAGGGTGAAGAGGAGGAGGGCGGTGACGAGACCGGCGAGGAAGTAGGGCCAGGAGGGGGAGCGAGTTGACATAAATACTGTTTTCACGGGATGTGGATGGGCAGTGTAGCATAAAGAGGGTGAGGGGCAAAGTGTGGGGGAGGTGGGCTTTGGCTGCTGGCGGCGCTATGGTGTGTAGGGTGATTTGCGAGGAGCGGAGGGGGTAGGGTAGAATAGGTTGAGTGGTTTGGAAAGTTGCGGCCTTAACATTTGTAGATGTGTGGATCCATATAGAGGGTTGATCGCCTTGCTCACGGGTGATCCGCATGAGCAAAAAAGGGCTGTTTTGAGGCCGATTTTTTGCCAATTTTTGCTCACGGGTGATCGGTTTGGAGGTTGTAGTGAGGCCGGCGCAAGTTGGGCGGCAGCAATAAGCTACAAAAAGTGTTGAAAGAGGGTTGGACCGCAGAATGGCGGTTACGTTGCGGTTACGTTTTGGGGGGTAAG
>CAYWPZ010000166.1:0-10166 GCA_964460135.1 uncultured Caldilineales bacterium
AACCATGATCTGCCCCAACTGTCAGACTCTCAACCGCGATGGCGCCAAGTTCTGCGACAATTGCGGCTTCCGGCTGCCCGTTCCCTGCCCGAATTGCGGCACGATCAATCGCGCCGAAGCAAAGTTTTGCGACAATTGCGGCTGGCGGTTGGGGGGCGGGGAGACGCAGAGAGGGGGAGATGCAGAGAGGGAGAGACGCAGTGAGGGAGAGGCGCAGAGAGAGGGGGACGCTGAGAGGGAAGGCGGAGCATCAGCTACGGAAAACGCGACACGGAATGCACAACCGGTCACCCGCACCCCGCCGCCCGCTCCCCCCTGGCAACGCTTCATCCCCAAGGAATTTGCCGACCGGCTGGAAGCAGCGCGTTCGGCGCGGGCGATGGAGGGCGAGCGCCGCATCGTCACCATCCTTTTCTCGGATGTCAAAGGCTCGACGGCGCTGGCCGAATCGCTCGACCCAGAAGACTGGACGGGGATGATGAATCGGGCCTTCGAGCATCTGATCACGCCCATCTATCGCTACGAAGGCACGGTGGCCCGGCTGATGGGTGATGCCATCCTGGCTTTCTTCGGCGCGCCCATCGCCCACGAAGACGACCCGCAGCGCGCCATCCTGGCCGGGCTGGAGATCGTGGCCGGGGTTCAGGGTTTCCGTCAGGAGATCAGAAGCCAGTTTGGGCTGGATTTCAACGTGCGCGTGGGGATCAACACCGGGCTGGTGGTGGTGGGAGCCGTCGGCTCGGACCTGCGCATGGAATATACGGCCATGGGCGACGCCATCAACCTGGCCGCACGCATGGAGCAGACAGCCCAGCCCGGTACGGTGCAGATCGCCCACGATACCTATCGTCTGGTGGCGCCGGCCTTCGACTGCGAGGATCTGGGCGGGATCGAGGTCAAGGGCAAGGTCGAGCCGGTGCGCGCCTACCGGGTAATCGGGCGCAAGGCCATGCCGGGGCAGTTGCGCGGGATCGCCGGGCTATCGTCGCCGCTGGTGGGCCGGGGCCAGGAGGTGGCGGCGTTGATGCAGGTGCTGGAGGGGGCGCTGGCGGGGCGCGGGGGAATCGTCGGCATCACCGGCGAAGCAGGGCTGGGCAAGTCCCGGCTGGTGGCCGAAGCCAAAGCGATGGCCTTCGCTCGCGCCGCCGGCCGCACCCTCACCTGGGTCGAGGCTCGCAGCCTCTCATACAGCACCACTATGGCCCATCACCTCAGCATCGATGTGCTGCGCGGGCTGACAGGGTTATCGCCGGAAATGGCCGACGACGAGGCGCAGACCCTTTTGCGGCAGGTCGTGGCCGACCGTTTGGGCGCAGCCGCGGCGGAGGTTTATCCCTATTTTGGTCATCTACTCGGCCTGAAGCTCGATGGCGAGACCGCAACGGCGGTGAAATATCTGGATGGGCCGGCGCTCCAGGCCCGCTATGTGAGTGCATTCAAGCGCTATTTGCAGGCGCTGTCCGGCAGCGGCCCGGTGGTGATCGTCTGCGAGGATGTGCACTGGGCCGACCCGTCATCGGTGGAACTGGGCTTGCAGGTCTTGTCGGTAACGGCGACGGCGCCGGTGGCAGCCATCCTGGTCAGCCGGGTCGAAACCTCGGCCCCCGGCTGGCGCTTGTTCACCGAGATGCCGGCGATAGCGGGCGTCACGGCCTTGCGGCTCAACCTGGCGCCGCTTTCGGGCAGCGAGAGCACTCAATTGGTCGGCAACCTGTTGGGCGGCCAGGCTGGGGCAAGCGCGCTGCCAGAGTCGGTGCAAAAGCTTATCCTGGCCAAAGCCGAGGGCAATCCCTTCTTTGTCGAAGAGGTCATCCGCATGTTGATCGACCGCGGACAGCTTGCCCGGCGTGACGGACAGTGGGTTCTGACGCAGGATGTCCACATGCTCGATATCCCCGACACCTTGCAGGGTGTGCTGGCGGCCCGCATCGATCGCCTGCCCGAAGAAGCGCGCTACGTCCTCCAGATCGCGTCTGTGATCGGTCGCAAGTTTTATGTCAATATCCTCGCTGCTGTGTTGGGGGAGGAGGAAATAGGAAGTAGGAAGTAGGAAGGTTGCCCCCCCCTACGTCTCCCCGTCTCCACCTCTCCCCGTCTCCCTGCCCCCATGCCCGCCCTCAACGACCTCCTCGGTCAACTCGAAACGATGCAACTCCTTCAACGGCTGGAGGAGATGGAGGCTGCCTACCAGTTCCACCACAGCCTGACCCGCGACAGCGCCTACGGCTCGTTGCTGCGCAAACAGCGCCGCGACCTGCACCGCCGCGTGGCCGAGTGCTACGAGCAGGTCTATCCTAATCAGCAGGAGGAGTTCGCCGCCCAGCTGGCCTATCATCTGGACGAAGCCGGTGAGCCGCGCGCCTGGCGCTATTACCGGCTGGCGGGCGATGCCGCCTTCCGGCTTTATGCCAACACCGAGGCCAGCAGCCATTACGAACGTGCGATCACCCTCGTCGCACAGGCGGACGGCATCGAACCGGCCGACCTGCTGCACCTCTACTTGCGCCGGGGCCGGGCGCTGGAATTGCAGGGCCAGTTCGAGGCGGCGCTGGCTAATTATGTGACGCTGGAGCAGGCCGGAACGGAACAGGGTCAAGAGGCGCTGGTGCTGGCCGGGTTGGTGGAACAGTGCCAGCTGCGCGCCACCCCCAACGCCCTCTTCGACGCCGGCGAGGCCGAGCGGCTGGCCGGGCAGGCGCTGGCGCTGGCCGAACGCCTGCACGACAAGGCCGCCGAGGCGCGCATCCGCTGGGGGCTGCTCAATGCCGGCCGTTTCAGCATCGGCCAGCAGGAACAAGCGCGGCAGCACGGAGAGCAGGCCCTGACGCTGGCCCGCGAGCTGGGGCTGCGCGAGCTGGAATCCTACATCCTCAACGATATTGCCGACTTGTACATGATGGATGGCCTGGTTCAGCGTGGGCGGCAGTCGCTGAGCGAAGCCTCGCTGCTCTTTCGCGAGTTGGGCAACCTGCCCATGCTGGCCGACAATCTATCTTCGATGAGCGGCTACGAGTTCTTTGTTGGCCGCGATGATCAGGCCATCGCCCTTTCGGACGAAGCTTACGCCATCAGTCAGTCGATCGGCAATGTCTGGGGTCAGGCCTACAGCCGCCTTCTCATTGGTTATGTCTACTGGGATCGCGGCGAAGCGCAGCGGGCGATCGACGTTACCGGGACCGCCATCCGGCAGGCGCATGAGGTCGGTTTTGCCGGGGCGGCCATTAGCAGCGCCCTGCTCGGTCTCGTCTACGCCGACTTAGGCGCTTATGAGGCCGGTCGGCGGGTCATCGAACAGGGTTGGCAAGTCTTGCGCGGCGCCATGAGCGGTTTCGAGTCGGCGCTATGGGCGGCGCAGGCGCAGTTGAGCATCGAGCAGGGGGAGCTGGCCCAAGCCGAAGAATCGACAACAACCTTGGATCGGGCGGAGCAAACCCTGAATCCGTTCATGGTGATCTTCCATCGCTCCACCTCCACCCGGCTGGCGCTGGCGCAAGGGCGTTTCGACACGGCGCTGGCGCGGGCAGAGAGGGATCTGGCGGCGCTGGCAAGCCTTGAGATCGAGCGGACGCGGGCGGAAATCCTGTTGCTGAAGGCGCAGGCGTTGAGCGGGCTAGGGCGATGGGCGGAGGCCAGGTCTGTGCTCAGGGAAGGCATCGCCCTGGCCGAGCAGGGCCGTTACCGCCGCCTGCTCTGGCGATTGCAGTCCGCTCTGGCGCAGGTCGAGATGGCATCTGGCCGCCCTTCTGAGGCGGCGCCATTGCTGGCCCAGGCGCAGGCGCAGATCGAGTTCATCGCCGGCAACCTCACCGACCCCGACCTGGCTGCTTCGTTCCGCAGCCGGCCCGACGTGCAGGCGGTGTTGCAAGCATGAGCCTGGAGGCGCTGCTGGCCAAGCTGGAGCAAAGCCAACTCATCCGCCAGGCGCTTGACGAAGGCGCAGCCTTCGGCGGCGCTTACGAGTTCGAGCATGCCCTGGCCCAAGATAGCGCCTACCAATCGCTGCTGCGCGCCCGCCGCCGGGCCATTCACCGCCGCGTGGCCGAGTGCATCGAGCAACTCTATCCCGATCGCCTCGAAGAATACGCCGGTTTGCTGGCCCGACATTATGCCGAAGCGGGCGACGAGGCGCGGGCGCTGAGCTATGCCGAGCGCGCCGGCGAGGCCGCCCTGCGCAAATATGCGTTGGCCGAAGCCATCACCCACTACGAGAAGGGGCTGGAAATGGCGGCGCGGCTGGACGACGGCGCCGGGCTGAGCAAACTGTACGGCCAGCGCGGGCGCGCCCTCGAATTGATGGGACGCCATGATTTGGCCTGGCAGAACTACGAGCAGATGCGGGCGGCCGGCGCCGAGCGAAAGGAGCGCCAGATCGAGCTTCAGGCGATGATCCAACAGACACTGCTGCGGAGTACGGCCAACTTTCTCTTCGACCCTGAGCAGGCCGAGAGATTGGCCGCCCAGGCGTTGGCCCTGGCGCGCGCGATAGGCGACGAGATGGCCGAAGCCCGCCTTCTCTGGAGCCAGATCAATCTCTATCGCTTCACCAACCGTAATCAACAGGCGCTGCCGCTGGCCGAAAAGGCTCTGGCCCTGATTCAGCAGCACGGGGGCAGCGAGACATCTGACCGGGAGCTGCTGGAGCTGTACGCGTTCTTGCTCAACGATGTGGGCCACGTCTATACCTGGACGGGGCATCCCGACCTGGCCGAGCCAGCCATCCGCGCGGCGGGAGCGCTCTGGCGCCGGCTGGACAACCTGGCCATGCTGACCGACCACCTGGCCACGGCCGGACTCTACCTCAGTCTGTTCGGCGACATGGCAGCAGCACGCGCAGCCGCTGCCGAGGGGGTCAGGATCGCGGATGCCATCCGCAATCCCTGGGGCCAGTCCTACAGCCGCTCAGCCGCCAGCATCCTGCATTGGCACGCCGGCGAGATGAGCCTGGCGCTGGCGACGATGGGCGAGAGTGTGCGCTATGGGCAGGAAGGCGGCTATTTGGTGGCGCAGGCGCTGATGCGCGCCTATCTGGCCCTTTTGCATTTGGATTTGGGCGCCGTACAGCAGGGGCTAGAGATCGCCGGCGCCGGGCTGGCTGCGGCCGAGCAGTATCTGCCGGTCTTGGTTCCGGCGCTGCGGGCAGTGATGGGCTATCTGCTGTTGGCGAATGGCGACCGTGACGGGGCTTGGGCGGCTGTGGAGGGTCTGGGAAGCGATGACAGCGACAATCCCTTCGTGCTCGACCTGATATGGGGCGGGCGCACGGCGGTCTTGCTGGCGCTTGGCAAGATCGAAGAAGCGCTGGCGCTCGGCAGGCAGCATGTGGCCTATCTGGAACGACACGGCTTCCGGCTGTTGCTGCCCCGGGCCAGGCACGAGTACGGCCGGGCGCTGCTGGCTGCGGGCCAGACCGAGGCCGCTCGCAACGCCCTGACCGCCGCCTATCAGGAAGCCGCGGCGCTGGAGGTACGCCGCGAGGGGTGGCGCATCCTGGCCACGCTGGCCGGGCTGGAGGCGGCGTCGGGGAACAGCGAGCAGGCCGAGGCGCTGCGTCACCAATGTCGCCAGGAGACGGCTTTCATCGCCGGGCAGATCGACGAGCCGGAACTGCGGGAGTCGTTTCTAGCCCTGTCAGCAGCGCAGGACAACCCACCGCCCCCCGCTGCCCACTGACCCCTGCCCCCGGCCTTCACCGCACCCCCACCCCTGCTTCATCGCTCGCCATCACCCGCGTCGCCTCCGCCGGGACATCCTCGCCCAAATAGATGCCCATCAGCTCGCTGAGATAGCCGCCGGCGCGGCGGTAGTTCAGGCGGGCAGACACATGCAACGGGCCCGTGGCATCGGGCGGCAGGGCAAAGCGAAAGGACTCGATCAGGGAGCCGCCAGCTGGGATGCGGTGGTCGCGCAGCACTCGTTCCGCCTCCCACAGGCGGTCGGTGGGTTGGCCGTCGGCATCCTCCCAGACGATGCCGTAGGTGACGCTGCCGGGCAGGGGGTCGCCGAAGTCGTCCACCCCGCCCGACCGGAAGATCTCCCGCCCGCTGGCGTCGCTCACGCGCACTTCCAGCCACAGCTGGCGTAGCTCGGCGGCGCCGGTGGGCAGGCTGTGCCCGGCGGCGATGTTGCTCACCCGCACGCGCAGTTCCAGTTCCTGGCCCGGTTGCGCCGCGGCCGGCGGCAGAATTTCAGCCGCGGCCACATCCCCCCCAGGCGGCGGCTGCCCGTGGGCGGGATGGCAATCCTGGCAGGTCGTGTCCGGCGCGTAGGGGCTGGCCCGCCATTCGCTGACGGTGGTCATCACCGGCAAGCCGTTGGCGGGGTTGGCGGCTTCGTGGCAGGGGGCGCAGAGTGGGGACTGGTTATTGGTTATTGGGGATTGGTTATTGGAGAGTGGAGAGTGGAGATTCGAGATTGAAGAGGGGGCGTGATCGAGTTTGACAGAATCGATCACGTAGGCGCCGTTTTGGGCGGCGGTCACGGCAGTGATGGCGTGGCAGAGGGCGCAGGTGACGCCCTGTTGGGCGGCGGGGCTGAGCGGGTGCTGCTCCTGGCCTTTCCAGCCCCAGCGCGAGCGAATCTGGCCGCTGAACAGGCCGATGGGCGTGTGGCAGCCAGCGCAGAACGGCCCGATCTCGCCGTTGCTGCGCTGATCGGCCATCTTGAACCAGGCCCGGTAGAGGGGCCGGGCCGCGGCCTGGGCATGGCCGGAGCCGCTCCAGGCGGCCAGCGCCTCGGCGTGGCAGTCGCCGCAGGTCTCTGGGGCCGGGAAGGCATGGTCGGGCAGGCGTTGGCCGCTGGCGGTGGTGACGGGCGAGGGCGCGAAGGCGGCGGTGTCGTAGACGGGGGCGCGGGCGGCTAGCAGGGGCGCGGCGGTCATCTCCGGCGTCGCCGTCGTCTCGGCCAGCAGCACCTCGCCGACGTCGAAGCCCTTTTCCGCTGCCCAGGCCGCGAACAGGCGGCGGTAGACCAGGCGGGCGCGCACCACAGCCGGCGCGCCATCCCCCGGCAGGGCAAAGGCATAGGTCGAGCGGTCGCTGGCCCCGGCGGGGATGCGGGTGTCGCTGCGCACACGCACGCCGTTGCGCCAGGGCGGGGCCGGACTGACCCCCTCCCAATCCTCCAACACGCGTGCAAAGCCCTTCCCCGCCCGCCGTTGGCTGTTGACCGTTGACTGTTGACCGTTGACTGTTGATCCGCCCGCCCACTCCGGCAACACCTGCTCCCCCACATATTCCAATTCCCTGCCGTTTTGATCGATAGCCGTCACCCACAGGATCAGGTTGCGCATCCAACCGTCGGTGGGGATGTGGTGCCCGGCTCCGACGTTGGCCACCTCCACAACGGCCAGCACGCCATCGCTGCCTTGCTGCGCGGTCACAGTCATGGCTATGGCGCTGCGCAAGAAGGCTTCATCGCTGGCGCCAGCCAGCAGGTGTGAGGAGACCGTGGCCGGATTGCGGGCGGGGAGGAGGGGGATGGCGGTGGTAGGGTCGCGGTTCTCTTCGTTGCCGAGATGGCAGGCGAGGCAGGCTTGCAGCTTGCACAGCGTCTCGCCAAACAGGGGGCCGGGCGAGCTGGGCGCGCAGGCCGAGACCAGGACGCTGGCCGGGTCGTCCGGTTGGGCGGTGGGGGCCATGTGGCAGTCCTGGCATTGCACGCCCTCGGCGGCGTAGGCGCTGGCCTGCCATTCGTCGAAGGAGGTGTAGGTGGGCACATTCCACCAGCGGCCGCTGTGACAGGGCGCGCAGAATTGGCTGTCTGTTTGCAGGGCGCTGTAGGTGTCGCGGCCGGGCACATCGTCGAGCGGGCCGATGAACAGGTGTTCGCCCGGCGGGGGGCGCAGCAGGTCGATGGCCTGCACCCCGGTCGTGGTCTCGGCGTAGGGCTGTTGGGCGTGGGCGATGCTGTGACAGAACTGGCAGAAGACGCCGTTGACCGCCTCGCCCTCAAGCTGATCCAGGCTGGCGGCGGCGGGCGCGTGGCAGAAGGCGCAATTGCCCGCCTGCTCCGGCTCATCCAGGCGGAAGCCCGGCCCCACGCCCGGTTGCCCGGCTGCGTCCGTGCCGTGGTACATGGCCTGCACCAGGGGATTGGCAGCCGCCGCGGCATGGGCGCCGGCCTGCCAATCGGCCACCATGCCGGCGTGGCAGTTGCCGCAGGCCAGCTCCACCGCCGGGTCAGCTTCTGAGGGCAGCCAGGCCATGCCGGGGTGATCGACAGTTGTGTGCGGTCGCAGGCTGATCTCGGCCCGGCGGCGGAAGAGCGACACATCAGCGGCGCCGATGTAGTAGCCCTCGGCCCAGGCGGTGATGGTCTTGTGCAGGGGGAAGCCCACTATTTTCAGGGTGAAGCGGCCGGCGGCATCACTGACCGTGGCCGGCTGTGTGGCCCGCTGCCGCACTACCGCGCCCGCCACCGGCCCGTTGGCGTCGACAACCACGCCCGCAATGGTGCGCGGGGCGAGCGCGAGCCAACCCGCCGCAGCCAGGATCAGGATGGCGGCGAAAGAAGCGGTGAGGAAGCGAGATCGAGCGATCACAGGGATGGCAACGGGATGGCTACGTATTTCTGCGCCTCTTCTTCCAGTCCGTGATACTCCTGCTCGATGTCCAGGTACAGTTCGACCATTACATGGCAACCTTCAATGATTTCCCCACGCAATTGCAGACGGCTTTTCTCAGTCGAGCGGTGGCGCCGGTTGGTGAGGCACAAATCGTCGTCCATGTCATCCTCGCATCCAGTGGTTGCAGTCGTGTGACAACAGTCCTCGAATCACCAGATCGGCAGTTTACCTAGCGCGGCCTGGAGCAGTTCCAATTTGGTCTGCCAGCGTTCATAACTGACCCAGTCTCCCTTACTCACGGCCTGAGCCATCATCCGCCGGGCGGCGCTGATCCCCGTTTCAAGGGCAAAGCGCTCTGCAGCGACCGATCCCATACCGGCGCCCAACCCGCTGCCACTGCCCCCGACGGTCCCGGACCATGCACTGACGCTGCTGGCAACACTACCGCCAACATAGGCGACGTAAGGGCTGAGAGCCCCGCCGGTCACCCCGCCCTTGACGCCGGCTCCAACCGCGCCCCAGAAACTGAAATCACACTCCCGGTAGTGTGTGAGCTCGTGCGCGCCAGCGAAGGCGCCGCCCGCCAGACCGCCGGCGGCTGCCGCGCCTGCGGCCAACGCCAGCGGACCGGAAACAGGCGCCGTCGCCAGGAAAACGAGACCCCCGCCTATCCCTACGGCCACGCCGCCCAGCGTTTGCCACCAGCGGCGGTTGGCGACATCCAGGCCCATGGGGTCGCTGGCATTGACCGGATTGTTGGCAGCGTAGGCGTAATGATTGCCCGCCGGCATCGTCAGATGCAAGGGGTCGCGGCTGAGGAAGCGGCCCAGGTCAGGGTCATAGTAGCGGCCGCGCATGTAGTACAGCCCGCTGTCGGCGTCCCACTCGCGGCCGACGAAACGGAAGGGGTTGGCCAGGTTGGGGTTGCCGCCGCCGGTCGCGATCAGGTTGCCCCAGGGATCGTAGCGATAGCTGGCCACCAGCACCCCGGCGCCGTTGGTCAGACCGCTGACATTGCCCAGGCGGTCGTAGAGGTAGTAGTAAGTCGCGCCGGCCCGGTTCATGGCGATGGGATGGTCGAGGCCGTCGTACACGTAGTTCGCCATCACGACGCCATTGGCGGCCACCTCCTGCATCAGGTTCCAGCCCTCGTAGATGAAGTAGGTGGTGGCGCCCTGGCGGTCGCGGCGGCTGATGCGGCGGCCCTGGGCGTCGTAGGCGAAGGCGCTGAAGCTGCCATCGGCGTAATCGATGCGGGTCAGGCGGTCGCGCACATCCCAGGTGTAGGTTGTCGTCTGGCCAGACCTGGTGCGCGTGCGCAGGTTGCCGTTGGCGTCGTAGGTGAAGCTCCAACCATCGCTTGAGGTGAGCAGCTGGTTGGCGGCGTCGTAGGTGTAGGTGACGCCGCCCTTGCGCGTGCGGTTGCTGGCGGCGTCGTAGGCGTAGGTCTGGCTGAGGCCGGGGCCGCTGACGCCGGTCAATTGATAGGCGGCGTCGTAGGTGTAGGTCGTGGTCCCGCCAGCGTCCTGGGCGGTGAGGACATTGCCCACCTTGTCGTAGGTGTAGCGGGCATCGTCGAAGGTGACGCTGCCGGAGGGGTTGC
>CAYWPZ010000166.1:10176-11060 GCA_964460135.1 uncultured Caldilineales bacterium
GTTGCGGTTGGTCAGGCGGGTGAGGCGGGCGTTGGCGTCGTACTCCATGACGGCGCGCAGGCCCGGGTTGCCCGGGGCAGGGCCAATGGCGGTGAGGCGGTCGCCGGCATCGTAGGTGTAGCGGTAGGCCGTCTGTACCGGGCCGCGGGCGCTGAGTTCGGTCAGGCGGTTCAGCTCGTCGTAGGCGAAGCCCACAGACTGCATGGGATTGGCGTCGGTGGCCACGGTGATGCCGTACAGCAGGCCGGTGAACGCCAGCCAGGGCTGATAATCGACCTTGTCGCTGACTCTGTCGCCGTCGCCGTTGGGGTTATAGAGGCCGCCGCTGTCGTTGCTGGGGTCATAGGGGCCTTTGACGCTGCCCCACCAATTGTCTTCGGCGTCGATGGTCAGAGAACTGTCTTGATTGAAGACGCCGTACTGTCCGTTGCCTGTGATGCGGTTCTGGCGGAGTACGGGTCGAGCGCCGCTCTGCGTGAAAACGCCGCTGGCAGCATGATCGCGGATCGTGTTGCCGATGAGGGTCGGGGAAGCGCCGTCGATGCGGATGCCGTGTTCGCCGCCGAGGGTGATGGCGCTGTTTGCGATCGTGATGCCATTGGTAGCGACATACACTTCCTCATACCAGTCGCCGCCGCCATAGCGCATGGCGGCATGATCGAGCACGCTGCCGCTGCTGCCCGGCTGGAAACGCAGGCTGTCCCAGTCATTCGGCCCAGGTTGCGATGCTCCCCCGTCGTCGTTGGTATCCCCGCCGGCCGTATCATCTTTGACCGAGGTGAAGGTGATCGGCCGGCCCTCCTCACCCGCCGAGACCAGCGTCCCGTTCACCCAGATCGAATCGTAGTAATCGCGGAACTTGAGCACCGTCCCCGGCGTCAGGG
>CAYWPZ010000167.1:0-10998 GCA_964460135.1 uncultured Caldilineales bacterium
TGGGGGTGCGGGTAGGGGTGGGTGTGGGGGTGGGTGTGGGGGTGGGGGTAGCGGTGGGGCCGCGGGTGGGCGTAGGGGTGCGGGTGGGCGTGGGGGTGGGGGTGGGGCTGGGGCCGGGCGTGTTCGTGGCCAGGCTTTCCTGGAGCAGAAGCACGCCGAAGGTCTCGGCCCCGGCATAGGTGCTGCGCCCGCTCCAGATCATGGCGCTATCGCGGTCGCCGCCGTCGTCGTCGTCATTCAGGCCCCAGTTGAAGCCCAGTTGCAGCCCCGGCGCCGGCTGCCGCCCGCCCCAGGTTGCGGCCGGCACGGCCATTTCCAGGTCATAGCCGTCGCTGCGTTCGCGCACAGCCACGCTCACACGGTCGGTGGGCAGGGCGCGGTCGTTGACCACGCCATCGCGACGACCGGTGAACTGGTGGTCGCCGCCGCTGGCGCTGTTGCTGAGGCCGTCGTATTCGCCATCGATGGCGATTTCGACGCTGTCATCGTGCCAGAGGCCGGCGCTATCGACCACCGCCTGGGCGTCGCGCACCCGCGCGGCCACGTAGAAGCCGGTTTCGTCCCAGACGACCCACAGGTTGCCGCTGAGGTCGGCCGTCTGCGGGATGAGGCCGCTGAAGTGCGAGGCGGTGGTGAGGTCGAGCCGCGTCGGGTTCTGCAGCGACCATTCGTTCAGGTCGCCGTCGATGGTTGGGCTGCCGCGCCCGGCGAGGATCAGTTTGGGGGCGGGGGTGGCGGTGGGGGTGGGGGTGGGGGTGGCGTTGGGGTCGAAGGTGGGGGTAGGGGTGGGGGTGGGGGCGACGAAGCCGGGGTTGAGGTATTCGAGGACGAGCTGGGGCCGGGAGCTGAGGGTCTCGTATTCGGAGGAGGCCAGGTCGAACTGCACGCGCACGGTGCTGTAGCCATCCAGGAGCAGGCCCAGGTTGCTGCCGGGGTTCTGGAGCCAACGCCGGGCGGCGGCGGTGACATCGAGTGTGATCCAGCGGTTGGGTGTGTTGACGAATTTGAAGTCGTTGTAGGGTGAGGCGTAGTCGGACGCGCCCAGCCCCGGTTCGCTCCAGGCTGAGCCGGCGCGGGCCAGGTTGTAGGTGGTCTGGTTGGCGTCGAAGGCTTTGAGCAGGTCGAAGGCGCGCAGGTAGAGGCTGCCGATGTTGCTGGAGCCGGTGGTGAAGACTTTGAGTGTGGCCCGGTCGAGCGTGGCCCCGACCGGCAGGCTGAGGCCGTCGAAGCGGATAAGGCCGCGCATGGCGTGTTCGGAGCGGATGGCTAGAAGGTTGCTGCTGCCGTAGTTGGCGGTGGGGTTCCAGCTGCTGATGTAGGCGTCGCTGGCGCCGCTGTAGCCGTTTTCGCCCTGGCGGTAAGTGCGGCTGAGGCGGTAGTTGGGCAGTTCTGGCTTCCTGGCTGGGGGGGGGGGGGCTACGTGGGCCGGGGTGGGCGAAGGCGCAGGCGTGGCGGGCATGTCCAGCCGCTCGACCTGGACCATGTGGATGGTTTCGTCGCCGTCGTTGCGGGCAAAGAGGCTGAGGTCCGAGCCGGGATGGTCGCCGCCGCCGGGCTGGCGGTTGCCAAAGCGGGCGTCGCTCAGGGTCCAGCTGGCCTTTAGCCAGCGGCCGCTGTTGGTTTTGGTCACGGTCCCGGCCAGTTTGTTGGCGTCGCTCCAGGCATCGTAGTAGAGATCGAATTTGTCCACGCCCTTGTCGTAATAGGTGACGTTGATCCGCACCCGGCCGGCGGCGTCGTGGAGGAAGTCGTCTTCGATGTCGAAGTACATGAAGGGGTTGCCGGCGGCGCTATCGGTGCGGCGGGTGTAGCGGCCCTCGGCATAGGTCGAGATGTTGAACAAGGCCACGGTGCGACCACCGGGGGCGGCGTCGTTTTGCACCATGAAGAAGTCGTAGTTGCCGCGCTGGGGGTACCAGTCCCATTCGGTCTCGCGCATAGCCACCCAGGCCGAAGGGCTGGTTGCGATCGTCTTGCCCAGGTGCTGTTGAGCAAAGGCCAGGATGGGGTGGCGGTCGCTTTTTTCGACCAGCGCCTTCGAGAAGACGAAGTAATCGGCGTGTTTGTCCAGGCCCGAGAGCACACCCCAGGTGGTGTTGGTCAACCCGGTCATGTACTGTTCTTCGTACGATTCCCAGCCGATGGAGACATCCTGCCACCATTTGAACATGGGGTCGTATTGGCCGGAGCCGTAGAGCGAGTAGTTGGGGTTGTTGATGTTGGTGGCGTCGGAATCGGGGCGGAGGCCATTGTGTTTGAGGCCGATGCCCAACGAGGCGGCGTAGTCGGTCATCTGCCGCCGCTCGGTGACGTTCTTGAAGAAGGGCGAGTACATCAGCACGATTTCGCTGCGGGGGAAGGCGGCGTGGTAGTCGTCCATGATCCGCCGCGCTGTCTGCACCCAGGCTTCGCTGGTCAGCCCGGCCTTCTCCAGGCA
Organism: uncultured Caldilineales bacterium; assembly: GCA_964460135.1. Taxonomy (GTDB): domain Bacteria; phylum Chloroflexota; class Anaerolineae; order J102; family J102; genus SSF26. The sequence continues at coordinate 2,438 of CAYWPZ010000167.1, forward strand.
TTCGACGTGCATCGAATCGGACGGTTTGGTTTCGCCATAAAGCCCCACGCCGATCTCGACGAATTCGAGGCGCGGGTCGCCGTCGAATCGCTGCCCGAAGACGCGGATGAAGCGGCCGTAGGCATCCAGATACCTGGCATCCCAGTATTTGGGGATGACCCAGTTGTCATCACACACCACCTTCAGGTCGGGGTATTGCTGGAGGATGTGGACGGGGGTGAGGTCGCCGCCGCAGCAAGTGGCGTTGTAGGTGGCCACGCCGATGGCGGCGGCTTTGTTGCTGGCGCTCACTCGTCCCAGCCAGGCATCCACATCGCTCCAATCGTACTGCCCCGGCCCCAACTCGATCTTGTTCCATTCGAATTTGAAGTGCCCGCCCGTGATCGGGTTCCGGGTCGGGTCGAGGTTGCTGGAATCGTAGAAGACATAGACGCCAGGCCGGGCGTCAGGGCCGACGACCGCCGGCCGGGCCACCGCCGGCTGGCCGTTTCCCTCCCCCGGCTGGGCCGCCGCCTGCCTGGCCCAGACCCAACTGCCGAGCAGGACAAGGAAAACAACGATCGCCGCCGCTGCGAGCATGCGGCGGCGGCGTGAAAACAAAGTCGGCGCCGGAGCGCCGTGGGGCGAGGGTTCGAGCATCAGGCTCCTCCAGGACACGCAGCCACGCGCGGGCCGGGCCGGGAAAACGGCGTCGCCGCGAATGGTTGGCGTGGGTGGGAAATCGAGGGGAGATCAGCCCGACGCTGACGCCAGGTCGATGCCGAAAGGCGGCCACAGGCGCCGGGCGGGTGGTCGCTACAAGGCGACCATTAGCCATGACGCAGGGACAGGATACGTGTCGCTTGTCCTGTGCTGGCTTAAAAGCGCGTAAGCGATGGCAGCGCAGGCGTGCGGTCGGAGCCCTCGCAGCGCTCCGACCGCTTCTCGGTGTGGTATACTCATGCCATGCCTGAATTCTTCCGTGTTCTCACCCCCACGGCCGCCTGGCAGCGGCTGGCCGAGCACTATCGGCCCATGCCTCAGCCCGAACTCATCCCCACCTTCGACGCCCTCGACCGGGTGCTGGCGGCCGCTGTTTCGGCGCCGCATGATCTGCCCCAATTCAAGCGCAGCACCGTCGATGGCTATGCCGTGCGGGCGCAGGATGCTTTTGGGGCCTCGCCCAGTCTGCCGGCCTTTTTGGATGTGGTGGGCGAGGCGGAAATGGGCCGGGCCGCAACGCAGACGGTGGGCAGAGGCCAGACTATCCTCGTCCACACCGGCGGTATGATCCCGCCCGGCGCCGATGCGGTGGTGATGATCGAGAACACGCAGCTGGCCGATGAGCGTAGCATCGAGGTGTTGGTCGCGCCGGCCGTGGGGGAGAATATCATCCAGGTGGGCGTGGATGTGCGCCAGGGCGAGATGATCCTGCCGCTCGGGCAGCGCCTGCGCCCGCAGGATATCGGCGGCCTGCTGGCGCTGGGGATCATCGCCGTGACTGTTGCCCGGCCCCCGCGCGTCGCCATCCTCTCCACCGGCGATGAGGTCATCCCGCCGGAGCAGACGCCCGGCCCCGGCCAGGTGCGCGACATCAATTCCTACACCCTGAAGGCGCTGGTGGAGCGCGCCGGGGGCGAAGCCGTGCTTTTCGGCATCATCCCCGACCAGCGGCCGGCGCTCGAGGCGGCCGTGCGGCAGGCAGTCGCGAGCTGCGATATGGTTGTGCTTAGCGCCGGGTCGTCGGTGAGCTATCGCGATATGAGTGTGGATGTGATCGCCGGCCTGGGCGAGCCGGGCATCCTGGCGCATGGCATCTCCATTCGCCCCGGCAAGCCGACGATCGTGGCCGTGGCCGAGGGCAAAGCGGTGTTCGGGCTGCCGGGCAACCCGGTCAGCGCCATGGTGCTGTTCGACCTGTTCGTGGCCCCGGCCATCCGCCTGGCCCTGGGCGCCGCTCCCTTCCCGGCCTTCGCGCCGCATCTCCAGGCCCGGCTGTCGCGGCAGATCAGCAGCGCCGCCGGCCGCGAGGATCACATCCAGGTGCGGCTGGAGGAGCGCGACGGCGAGTTGTGGGCCGTGCCCGTGTTCGGCAAGTCCAATCTGATCTACACCCTTGTGCGCGCAGATGGCGTGGTGCGGGCGCCTTTGGATAGCCTGGGGATCGAGCAGGGGGCATGGGTGAGGGTGAGGTTGCATCGATGACCTACCTCCACGACATCCCCCTCGACGAAGCCATCGCCGCCTGGCATGCCGCCCTCGATGGCATCGGCGCCCTGCGCCGGCTGCCGGCCGAATCGTTGCCCGTGGCCGAAGCCAATGGCCGGGTCACGGCGGCGCCGGTCTGGGCGCGCATCTCCGTCCCCCATTACCACGCCTCGGCCATGGATGGCTACGCCGTCGCCGCCGCCGACACCGTGGGCGCCACCCTCACCCGGCCGCTGCGGCTGGCGGTGGGAGCGCAGGCCCACTATGTAGATACCGGCGACCCCCTGCCCCCCCACACCGACGCCGTCATCCCCATCGAAGAAGCGCAGCGGCTGGAGTCGGCGGCGGGGGTCGAGATCGAGTTCCTGGCCGCAGTCACACCCTGGAAAAACGTGCGGCAGATGGGCGAGGACATCGTCGCCACCGAGTTGGTCGTCCCCGCCAACCATCGTCTGCGGCCGCAAGATTTGGGCGCCATCGCCGGCAGCGGCCACGCGCACGTCCAGGTCTATCGCCGCCCGCGCCTCGCCATCCTCCCCACCGGCTCCGAGCTGGTCGCCCCCGGCGATGACCTCAAGCCCGGCGACATCATCGAATTCAACAGCATTGTGTTGGGGGCGATGGCTGAAGCCTGGGGCGCCCGCGTCAGCCGGCTGCCCATGCTGGCCGACGATTACGGCTCGATCAAACGGGTGGTGCTGGCGGCGTTGGACGATCACGACCTCGTCGTCGTCAACGCCGGCTCATCGTCCGGCTCCGAGGATTTCACCGCCCGCATCTTCGCCGAAATCGGCGAGGTCATCGTCCACGGCCTCGCCATCCGCCCCGGCCACCCGGCTGTGTTGGGGCATGGCCACGGCAAGCCGCTGGTCGGCATCCCCGGCTATCCGGTCAGCGCCATGGTCACCTTCGAACTCTTGGTCAAACCGCTCTTGCAGCGCTGGGAGGGACAGGAGATCGAACCGCGCCCGACCGTGCACGCCACCCTCACGCGCAAAGTCCTCTCGCCGATGGGCCAGGACGAGTACATGCGGGTGACGCTGGGTCGTGTGGGCGAGCGGGTCGTGGCCACGCCACTCTCGCGCGGGGCGGGCGTGATCATGTCGATGGTGCGGGCCGATGGCATCGCCCACATCCCCCGTTTTTCCGAGGGGCTGAACGCCGGCGACGAGGTAACGGTGGAGTTGCTGCGCCCGCCCGGCGTCATCGACCACACCATCGTCCACCTCGGCAGCCATGATCTCACACTCGACCTGCTGGCCGATCAACTGCGCCGGCAGCGCCCCGACCGCTCGCTCAGCTCCGGCAATGTCGGCTCGCTCAGCGGTTTGCTGGCCCTGCGCCGGGGCGAGGCCCATCTGGCCGGCTCGCACCTGCTGGACGAGGAAACGGGCGAGTACAATCTCGGCTACATCCGCCGCTACCTGGCCGAGGTCGCGGTCGTCGTGCTTGGCTTCGTGGGCCGCACGCAGGGGCTGATCGTCCCGCGCGGCAATCCCAAGCGATTGCACGACCTGGCCGATCTCGCTCGTGGGGATGTGATCTTCATCAACCGGCAGCGCGGCGCGGGGACGCGAGTGCTCTTGGATTACAGGCTGGCGCAGGCCGGCATCGACCCTGCCGCCATCCAGGGCTACGAACGGGCCGAATTCACCCATCTGGCCGTGGCCGCGGCGGTGCAGAGCGGCGCCGCCGATTGCGGGCTGGGCATCCTGGCAGCGGCGCGCGCCCTCGGCCTCGACTTCCTCCCCCTGTTCGAAGAACAATACCAGTTGGTCATCCCCTGCCAACACTACGAAAGCGAGCTGCTGGCCCCCTTGCTCGAGATCATCCGCGGCCCAGGCTTTCGTTCTGCCGTGGCTGCGTTGGGCGGCTATGATGTGGGGAGGATGGGGGAGGTTATCATGGATGTGACGCGCTCGTAAAGGGCTTCACATCTACCTCTGCCAGACAAACGCCACTGCGCTCTCATCTGCAGTCCTGCCCCTAGCTTGGTCTATCCAGTCCTTCGTAGGTTTCCGGCCCGCGTTTCCGTTGGACGCGCAAAATGAACACCGTCTCGCTGGCGTCGTCTACTTCGTAGATCAGACGCCAATGATCGACCACGATCCTGAAACGGGTAGAGCGGTCGCGCAAGGCTTTGGCGGCGGGTGGGCGTGGGTTCTGACGTAATTCTTCGATCAGGCGTCGGATGCGCTGGCGATAGTTGCCGGGCAATCGCGGCAGGTCATGGAACGCCTCATTGCTGTACTCAAGCTGGTAAAGCACCTTGTGCCTCTAGCGCTGCGATATGATTCCATACTTCATCATGGGTGTGCGTTGGCGCGCCGGCTCGGATCCGGGCCAGGATGGCATCGGTTTCGCGAATGTCGTCTAATTCTTCCAGCGCCTCCTGGATATATCTCGCCATCGCCGCTCGCACCACATCCGAAATCGTTTCGCCACGCATGGCCGCAATAGCCCGCGCTTGTCTTCGCATCTCTGGAGAGATCTTGATGACCAGATTCACTGTCATGCGTCTACACCTACTTGTAAAGATAGCTTGATGTACAGATCATATCGCGCATCGTCGTCGCCTGTCAAAATCGTCGCCTCGCCGCTTCACCCCGTCAGCCCTGTACCGTCGATCTCCTCTGGCGCTGCTTTGCGGCCGGATGGCGCCCGCTGCCAGGCCTGGCACCACAGCGCCGGCGGCAGGGGACGGTCGTGATAGGCCGAGGCCGGGTTGCGGCAGAACGAGTGCAACCGGCTAACCTGGCCATCGCCGTTGCTTCTGAACACCTCCGAGAAGGCGCAGGCATAGCAATCGTGGCCGCGCAGCTGGCGCCAGGCGCGTTGCAGTGTGCTCATGGGGCCGGCTCGACCCGCCGCACGGTGATCAGGTTGGTGGCGCCCGGCGCGCTGCCTGCGGCGGCCCCAGCCGTGATGACGACCAGTTCGCCCTCCCTCACCAGCCCCTGCGCCCTGGCCGCGGCGATGGCGGCGGCGATCACCTCGTCGGTCGCAGACCGCCGCTCGCCCAGCAGGGGATGGATGCCCCAGAATAGATTGAGCTGCCGTTGCACACCGGCATCGGGCGTGACGGCGACGATGGGCAAGCCCGGCCGGAAGTGCGAGACCTGGCGGGCGGTGTAGCCGAAAATGGTGGGGACGATGAGGGCGGCGGCGTTCAGATTGATGGCCAGTTCGGCCGCAGCCTCGGCCATCGCCTGCACCACGGCATCGTACTGCACGGGCCAATCGGTAAACCCGCGGCGACCTAGCCGCGCTTCGGCCTTGCGCACGATGTGATCCATCGTCTCCACCGCCGCCGCCGGATACCGTCCCATTGCCGTCTCGCCCGAAAGCATCACTGCATCGGTGCCATCCAGCACCGCATTGGCCACATCGCTGGCCTCGGCGCGCGTGGGGCGCGGGTTGCGGATCATCGAATCCAGCATCTGTGTGGCGGTGATGACCGGCTTGCCGGCCTGGTTGCAGAGGCGGATGATCTCCTTTTGGATCAGCGGTACTTCCTCTGTCGCCATCTCGATGCCCAGATCCCCGCGCGCGACCATGATGCCGTCGGCGACGGCGATGATCGATTCGATCTTGGCCACGGCCTCAGGCTTTTCGATCTTGGCCACCACCCCCGGCCACGGCGATGTGCGCGCCCGCTCCCGGATCATCTCTTGCAGGCGCAGCACCTCATCGGCGGTGCGCACGAAAGAGAGCGCCACCCAGTCCACGCCCTGCGCCAGGGCAAAGGCCAGGTCCTCCTCATCTTTGGCGGTGATGGCCGGGATGCGGGTATCGGCGCGGGGCAGGTTGATGCCCTTGTGCGCGAACAGAGCGCCGCCCACAACCACCCTGGCCGTGATGCCTTCCCCGTCCGTCGCCTCGACCGCCAGTTCCAGCAGGCCATCGTCGAGCAGGATGCGGTCGCCGGGCTGCACCAGCCGGGGGAGGTCAGGATAGTGACAGGGGATAGCGCCCTCGCCGCCCGCTCCCAGCCTCACCCTCTGCCCGGCCGCCAGTGTCATCCCCGCCGCCGGCAACTCGCCCACCCGCAGCTTGGGGCCTTGCAGGTCGCCCAGGATGGCAATAGGACGGCCCATCTCGGCGGCCAGGGCGCGCACACGGGCGATTGTCTGGGCGTGGCCGGCGTAGTCGCCGTGCGAGAAATTGATGCGGGCGACATCCATGCCGGCTGCGATCAGCCGGGCGAGCACGGGCGGGTCGGCGCTGGCCGGGCCGAGGGTGCAGACGATCTTGGTGGAACGCATCGAAGGGTGGTCCTGCTTGGTGTTAGGGCGCGGCGCTGGTCTGCACCGCGGCCAACGAATGCTGGATCTCCAGCGCCTTGATCTGCGCCTGGCGGGCGAGATCGATGGCGTCGGCCAGGACGCGGGCCGCTTCTTGCGGGCTATGGAAGCCGGTGCTGTTCTCTGAGGCGATGAAATCCCAACGCATCTGCGCATGGCGGTGTAGTTGCCACACCTCGGCCAGTTGTTCATCGCTGGCGCCGGCCGTACGCGCGGCTGTGATGCCGTCCATCGCCGCCAGGATGGCGTCCGAACTCTGCTGCAACAACTCGGCTGTCTTGTTCTGGATCACCAGCACCCGCTCCTCCAGTTCCTTGTTCGGGCGTTTGTGGCAGGTGCCGCAGGCGTTGTCCAGGTTGATCAGCGGGCTGCGCAGCCAGTGATCCGATACCTTGATGCTGCCCTGGCGCACATAGGGCATGTGGCAATCAGCGCAGGCCACACCCGATCGGTAGTGGATGCCGGTGCTGAAAAGCTCGAATTCGGGGTGCTGCATCTTCAGCATCGGCGCCCCGGTTTCGGCGTGCTGCCAATCCTTGAAACCATAGCCATCGTAATACTGCTCGATCGCATCGATGCTCAGCCCCTTCTCCCAGGGATAGGTCAGCAGCTTCTTCTCGCCGGCGAAATAGTATTCGACATGGCACTGGGCGCAGACAAAGGTGCGCATTTCTTGCCGGCTGACCCGACTCAGGTCAATGCCCCGCTTTTCCATCGCATTCTTGAAAGCCGGCCGGCTGATCCATAGTTCCATCGTCTCGGGGTTGTGGCAGTCGCGGCATGAACTACCCGTATGCAGCGTGCTCGAAATCTCTTTATAGGGCGTGGCATTGAACTGCTCCCAGCCCATCTGTGTGATCAGCAGCGGCGCTTCGGCGGCATGGCAGTTGGCGCAGGCGCCCGGCTGCTTGACGGCGTCTTGGCGTTTGGTCTCTTTCTGGTCGATGAGGGCGTAGTAGTGCCCGCGCTCCTCGTTGTAATCCTTGCTGAAGGCATAGCCCGCCCACAGCCGTTTCAGGGCCGGGAATCGCTCTAGCTTGTCATAAGGATCGGCACCGCCAAAAGGCGTCTGGCCGTAGTTTTCCTCGGTTCTGACAAAGCTATCGTATTCATAGGGGAAATTCTGCCCCCAAACTGCCGGGTCCAATTCGTCTTGACCGATTTCGACGATTCTGAGTGGATACTGTGAAGCCTCATCTTTACGCGTATCGATATTTACCAGCAAGCCGGCGACAATGGCCGTCAGCGCAGCGGCAACGACGAAAATGCCAGCATAGATCGGATACTGTTTGCGCATGGTTGTTGTTCCTGAGAGGTGAACTGTTATTTTTTTTGTATGTAGCGTGGTGAAGGCTTGCGGGATTCTTGGTGCAAAGTGATGACCCGGCAATACACAACAGGCGGCTAATACTCAGAAAAGACGACTATCATGCCCGACATTGCCGTGACATGAAGTGCAGGCGCGATCCCCGCCTGGCGCGGCGCCGTGAATCTGACTGACGGCGGTTTCGTGACAATCGATACAGTTTGCCTGCGCGATCGCAGCATCGAATGGTGTGATGCGGATGGGTTCGTGGAAAAGACCGGTGGTGAAGGCGAAGCTATGTTTGACGCCGTTCAGCCCCTTGACCGCCCACTTGGCCGCCAGGCTGCTGTGGGGAGTGTGGCACGAGTTGCACGTCGCCGCCGCCCTGTGGCTGGAACGATTCCAGGCCTCGAACTGCTCCCGCATGATATGGCAGTTCATGCAGGCCGAGGGGTTGTCCGACAAATAGGAAAAGGCTTCGGCGTAGCGGATGGTGAAAACGCTCAGCCCGACCAGGACGCCGAGGGCAAGGGCGGCGCCGATCGCCCAGGCATGAACGGCGCGGGTAGGAGGAGTGACGTCGGTAGCGGTGGACATCGGCGCTTGGTATGAAACGGGCAAAAGAAGTTTTCGTCGGTGGTAGCAGGTCATCACCAGGTCGTATTGTACCAGGCGTCACAAGTATCGGTCAATTCAGCCTGTTGCCGTGCAGCGATTCCAAATATGGCTGAGGGAGATGAGTCAAGGAAGGAGTGAGGAAGGAG
>CAYWPZ010000168.1:0-10998 GCA_964460135.1 uncultured Caldilineales bacterium
CCAGATCAACAACTGCTCAATCTCATCCCGCCACCCGCTACCCGCCTCCTCGCTTCCTCGCTTCCGCCCCTTCCACCCGCTCAGCCCAATCTCCAACGACCGAAAGCCCTTGTTGAACGCCTCTTTGAAGGTGCGGCCGATGGCCATGGCCTCGCCTACGCTTTTCATCTGCGGCCCCAGGGTGGGATCGACGCCGGGGAATTTCTCGAAGGCGAAGCGCGGGAGCTTGACGACCACATAGTCCAGGCTTGGCTCGAAGGCCGCCACCGTCTCGCGCGTGATGTCGTTACGCAGTTCGTCCAGGGTGTAGCCCACAGCCAGCAGGGCGGCGATCTTGGCGATGGGGAAGCCGGTGGCTTTGGAGGCCAGGGCCGAGGAACGGGAGACGCGCGGGTTCATCTCGATGATGAGGACGCGACCCGTGGCCGGATCGACGGCGAATTGCACGTTCGAGCCGCCCGTTTCCACCCCCACCGCCGACATCACCCGCCGGGCCTGGTCGCGCAGCCGCTGGTATTCCTTGTCGGTCAGAGTCTGGGCTGGGGCGACGGTTATGCTGTCGCCGGTATGGACACCCATCGGGTCAAGGTTTTCGATCGAGCAGATGACGACGAAGTTATCGGCGCGGTCGCGCATCACCTCTAGTTCGAATTCTTTCCAACCGAGCACCGATTCTTCGATCAGCACGCTGCCCACGGGCGACAGGCGCAGGCCGTGCTCGGCTTTGGCGGCGAACTCGGTTTCGTCGTGGGCGATGCCGCCGCCGCTGCCCCCCAGCGTGAACGAGGGCCGGATGAGCAAGGGAAAGCGGCCGATCTCGCCAGCCACGGCCCAGGCCTGGTCCAGGCTGCGGGCCAGGCCCGACTGAGGGCACTCCAGCCCGGCCGCTGCCATCGCCTCTTTGAACAATTGCCGGTCTTCGGCCAACTGCATCGCCCGCAGCGAGGCGCCGATCAACTCCACGCCGTAGCGGGCCAGCACGCCTTTCTCGGCCAGTTCCACGGCCAGGTTGAGGCCCGTTTGTCCGCCGACGGTGGGGAGCAGGGCGTCGGGCCGCTCCTTGGCGATGATCTGCTCGACGATCTCGACCGTGAGCGGCTCGACATAGGTGGCGTCGGCCAGGTCGGGGTCGGTCATGATCGTGGCCGGGTTGCTGTTGACGAGGATGACGGTGTAGCCCTCGCGTTTGAGAGCCTTCACTGCCTGCGAGCCGCTATAGTCGAACTCGCACGCCTGACCGATGACGATGGGGCCGGCGCCGAGGATGAGGATGGAGTGGAGGTCGGCGCGTTTGGGCATGGATTGGTGATTGGAAATTGAATGGCGCGCCCTTCAATCTGATTCGGGTGGCGCTTCGACCTGGTCTTCGTTCATTTGTTGAAGCTTGAGCAGGGCCTGGAGGTCGGCGAGATCCTTGGGGCGCCCGGCGGCTCGTTTCATGCGGATCAAGTCGTTCAGACTGGCTAAATGAGTTGGTGTATCACCCAATTGGTCGTCAACCCGGTTGTTCCAGATTTCGTCGAAATTGGCCCCGGCCACAAAAGGATGGATGTCAGTCTCCAAGATGTACTGGCGGATCAGCAATTTCTTCGTCAGCAAATCATCGACGGATACATCGGTCATATCGTCGCCAAGATCGCGCAGCGCGGCCAGAGTGCGAGCGGCATTGAGCGATGTTGCCTCGATAAAGATGTCGATATCGAGCGTCGCACGGGCATAGCCGTGGACAGGAAATGCCGTGGCGCCAATGATGACATAACGCACCTTATGTGCGTTTAACAATCTCAAAAGGCTTTCGGTGTCCATGTTTTAGAAGCATCTCCGCTATCTCGCGCGACTTACGAAACATGAGTTGGAATCGTTGTTGGGCGGTGAGCGTGCGCAAATAGGCCAACTCGAAGTCGAGTTCGGCCTCTTCATCGTCATGTTCGACAAGTAGGATGGGCGACATGGTGCGTGATGCGGATCGAACGAGAGCGATGAGCCGATTTTTCAGCGTCATTCCTCATTGGCGGCGTCCGCTTCGCTGAGGACGGGGACGCGTAGGAGCAGGAGCGAGCCGAGGAAGCCGGCGATGAGTGAGGCCAGGAGGATGGCCAGTTTGGCGACATCGTGCATGGCTCGGTCGAGGCTGGCGTCGAAGAAGGCCGGGCTGGCCAGTTTGGCCGGGGTCGCCAGCGCCGTGGCATGGCCGTCGCCGCCAAAGGCCAGGCCGGCGATGAACAAAGACATGGTGAAGCCCATCCCGCCCAAGACGGCTACACCGACGATGTGCGACCAGCGGACATGGCTGGGCAGGACGGCCAGCCTCAGTTGCACGGCCAGGAAAGTGGCGGTGAGGATGCCGATGAACTTGCCCACCACCAGCCCCACCAGGATGCCCAACCCCACGGCGCTGCCCAGGTTGCGCACCGTCTCGGCGCTGAGGGCGACGCCAGCATTGGCAAAGGCGAAGATCGGTATGATTAGATAGGCCACCCAGGGGTGGAGCATGTTCTCCAGCCTGTGCAGGGGTGTTTCGACATGCTCGCATGCTCGCTCAAGTTCTGCGACGGCCAGCCTTTGCGGCGCCGAAATCAATTCGCTGCGTCCGTGCGCCCCGCTCTGCTCGAACCAGTCGAGCAGCGTCCGGCTCCAGTCGAGGAAGCCCTGAGCGTCGATGCGGGTGCGGACAGGGATGATCATCGCCGCTAGTACACCTGCCACCGTAGCATGGATGCCCGAGAAGAAGAAATCGGCCCAGACGATGAAGCCCAAAAGCGAATAGATCAGCAAGTTGCGCCCGCCCAAGCGGTTGTAGACCAGCAGCAGGGCCAGTGCTGCGCCCGCCAGACCCAGCGCCAGCCAGTTGATCGTCTGGGTGTAGAAGATGGCGATCACCAGCACTGCGCCCAGGTCATCGACGATGGCCAGGGCGGTGAGGAAGATCTTCAGCGAGACAGGAACGCGCCGGCCGAGCAGGGCAAGCACTCCCAGGGCGAAGGCAATGTCGGTGGCCATGGGGATGCCCCAACCATCCTGGCCCGGCCGACCGGCGTTGAAGATCAGGTAGATGACAGCCGGGACGACCATCCCGCCCACCGCCGCCAGCAATGGCAACGCCGCCTTGCGCGGCGACGACAGCTCGCCGATCAGCACTTCACGCTTGATCTCCAGCCCCACCACGAAAAAGAAGATCGACATCAGGCCGTCGTTGATCCACAATGACAGCGGCAGGTCGAGGTGAAGCAGCTGGCCGAAGCTGAGGATGATGTGCTGGTCGAGATAGGAAAAATAAGCCTCGGCCCAGCCCGAATTGGCCAGGAACAAGCCCAACAAGGCGGCCGCCAACAAGACGATGCCGCTGAAGCCTTCGATCTGCTCGAAGCGTTGAAAGGTGCGGGTCAGACGTTCGATCGGGACCGAAGCGGCAGGGGCGGTGGGGGGGGGATGGTGTTCCATGACCGGCAGGTTGCGAAAGGTCGGGAGGGCGTCAGTCTGGCGTGGCCGTTTGCTCGCGCTCGTTCAGTGCGTCGCTGATGGCGTTTTTCATGGGGATGCCGATGCGATGGGCGGCAGAGCCGAGGGCATGGGAGGTGACGGGGCCGCTGAGCACCAGCAGGACGATGAGGACAAGGCCTTTGGCGAAGTCGAGCGGGGTGAGGGCCACGGTGGCAAGCAGGAGCAGCACGACGCCAAAAGTGCTCACTTTGCCGGTGGCGTGCAACCTGGTGTAAACGTCGGGCAGGCGGATGAAGCCGAGTACGCCGAGAACCGAGAAGATCGTGCCGGTCAGTACGGCGAGGGTGGCGAGGAGTTGGATGATCGTTTGCATCGGCGCCTTGTGGTTTTCAGAACAGCTGTTGGTCGGTGATGTATTTGGCCAGGGCGATGGTGCCCACGAAGCCCAACGCCGCCAAGCCCAATGCCACATCGATGTAGGTCGGGTCGGCCCAGATCAAGGCGATGAGCACCAGCACTGCCAGCATCAGGGTGCCCACCAGGTCGGCGCCGATCAAGCGGTCGATCACGTTTTCGCCGCCCCACACCCGCCACACACAGACGGTGATCAGAGCGATGTGGATGACCAGGGCGGTGTGGAGGGTGTAGAAGAGGACTTGATCCATGATCGGGTGGGCAGGGTGGCCGAGGGCCGGGGGTCAGGCGATGATCTTGCTCAGGAGGTTCCGGCGCATGGCCTGGGCCTGGGCAATGTAGTCGGCGGCGTGGGTGGCGTCCAGGCAGTGGGTATAGAGCACGCCTTGCTCGTCGATGCCGATCACCAGTTCGCCGGGTGTGACCGATAGGGCGTGGGCGCTGAGGGCGGTGGCAAGCTCGCTCTCGCAACCGGAAGGAATGGCGATGATGCCGGGGCGGATGGGCAGAGCCGGGTTGAGAACGACCCGGGCCACGGCGATGCCGCTGCTAATGATATCGGCGATCAGGATGACAAGATAACGGATCGAGGCCAGGAGGGCAACCGGCAGCCGGCGCAGGGTGAAGCGGCCGGGTTGAGGTCGGAGCAGCACAATGGCAAGGGTAGCCACGATGCCGCCCAGGACCATGTTGCTGAACTGAAGATTGCCGGTGATGGCAAGATAGAGGATCAGAAGAACGATCATGTTACGGAGGTAGTGCATGCGCCGTCTCTCCTTAGCCGCCCAACACCGCGGTCATGTAGTGACGTGGGTCGCCCAGCCAGACGCTGACCGTGGTTGCCAGTTGCAACAGCGGCTCGGCCCACAGGCCGAGGGCCAGGCAGAGGCCGAGCAAAAGGATGGGGGCCAGGAAGCGGTCGCCTTCGGGTTTGGCCTTCAGGCCCTCGGCCGGCGGCAGCCACCAGACTATCTGGAAGGCTCGGATGACGTAGATCAAGGTGAACAGGCTGGCTACGCCGATGATCGCCAGCGAGACGTACTCTGCGGCCAGCACACCGCTTCTGAAAAGCGCCAACTTGCCGATGAAGCCATTGGTGGGCGGGATGCCGGCCAGCGCCAGCCCACCTACCAGGAAGAGCGCACCCAAGAAAGGCAAGGACTTGCCCAGGCCGGTGATGTTGGCGAAGGCAGCCGACTTGACCGGCGCCCGGCTGGCAACAGCCCCTGCCAACATCAGCAACGCCGCTTTGATCAGGCTATGGTTGACCGTCAGCACTATCGCCGCCGCCAACGCTGCTGGCGTGCCCCAGCCGATGCCCACCAGGATGAAGCCGATTTGGGCCAGGGTGGAGTAGGCCAACATGCGCTTGAGGTTGTGCGTTTGCAAGGCAGTCAGCCCGCCAAAGATCACCCCCACCACCCCCAGCGTTACCAGCAAGCCGCGTAGGATCTCGACCTGGGGCAGGAAGATCAGCGTCGTCATCCGCACGAAGCCATAAACGCCGAGTTTGACCACAACCGATGAGAGCATGGCGCTTGCCGCGGTGGGCGCGGCCGTGTGGAAATCAGGCTGCCAGAAGTGGAAGGGCACGACGGCGCTCTTGACCATAAAAAAGACCAGGAGCAACACCATTGCCGCCGGCAGCAGCGGCGGCGAGGGGTCGGCGGCGATGCGTCGCGCCAGGTCGGCCATGTTGAGTGTGCCATAGGAAACGTAGAGGCATCCCACGGCGCCCAGGAGGAAGATGCCGGCAAGCAGGCTGATGAAGAAATATTTGTAGGCGGCTTCGGCGCCAAAGCGGTCATCGGCGATGGCCGTCAGCACTGCGCCTGACGAAACAAGTAGCTCGGCAAAGACAAACAGATTGAAGATATCGCCAGTGAGGAAGGCACCCGTAAGTCCGGCGCTCAGGCTGAGGAAAAGTGGGAAAAAGGCGGGGTAGGTGACGCAGGTATCGCGCGAACCGAGGGCGTACAACATGCCCATCACCAGCACGGTCTGTGCCATCACCACAAACGTGGCGCTCAGGGGGTCGGCTACCAGCGAGATGCCGAACGGCGCTGGCCAACCACCCAACTGTAAGACAAGCGGCTCGCCCTCGCTGACCGTGCCCAGCAACAGGGCGCTGGCAAGCAATGAAGTCAGCAAGGCGCCGAAGGCCCAGGCCCGCTGGACGCGAGGATGTCGCCACAGCATCAGGCCCACGGCCGCCGCCGTCAGAGGGATGATGATCGGGAGCAAGACAAGGTGGGAAGTGAGTGACATCAGTTTTTCAACTCGGCGATCTCATCCGCATCGGCCGTGCCGTAGCGATTCGAAATAACGGAGAGTAGGGCCAGCACCAGCGAGAAGCCTGCCATGCTGATGACGATGGCCGTGAGCACCAGCGCCTGGGGTAGGGCGTCGCTGCGTTGGCCGGCGGCGTTGGCATAGGCGGCGGCCTCGCCGCGATAGGCTCCGGTGCTGAGAAGAAAGAGATTGACCGCATTGGCGATCACGATCAGGCCGATGGCCGCACGGATGACATTGCGGCGCAAGATTTGAAACAGGCCGATTGCGAACATGGCGCCGATCGCCAGCGCCGTCAAAACTACCATTCCTTTCCTCCTTGTCTGGGAGTGCTCTCATCGTTCATCTATCCCGTCTCCGTGTCGGCCCTGGGGCGCCCAACCGCAGCCAGCGTCATCGAGGCCCCTCCCAGCACCGTCAGGCAGATTGCGACTTCGAAAATGAAAGACGTACTGAGGTTGAAGCCATTTGGCAGCGGCAGCCCCAGCAGTTGGCCGTAATCGACGGCGGCGAAGAAGAAGCCGCTCTGCCATGCGGCGGCGATTCCGTTCAGGATGGCAGTGGCAAGCCCGGCGCCGATCAGGGTGAACGGCCGCAGCCAGGGCAAGCGGCGACGCGTTTCTTCGTAGCCGAAGACCACATACCAGAAGGCGATGCCGAGGCTGATGATGACGCCGGCGGTGAAACCATCGCCGGGTTGGTCATGGCCGTACATCATCTGAATCGCGCCCAAGACCATCGCCACAGGCAACATGACGCTCGCCAAAGTTCTGACGAATGACGATGGCCGGGGGCCGCCGATGCCCATGATCGGCAGGTCGTGCATCTCATCGCCCAGGCCATATTCGCGCGGCCCGGTGTGCGTTTGCAGGCGCGGCCTGGCGCTGGTTTTCTCCGGCGTCTGCTGGTCTTTCCTGGCGGCAAAGCGCAGCAGGGTGTAGACGCCCATCCCAGCCAGCCCAAAAACGGCAATCTCGATCAGGGTGTCGAAGCCGCGGAAATCGACGACCACCGCGCCCACAATGTCCGCCGCCCCTGTCAGTGGCTTGGCGTTGCTTTCGTAGAAGGGTGTGACCAGGCTGGGGCGCGGGCGTGTGGCCAGGGCGGCAAGGGCCAGGAGCGCAACCGCCAGCCCGCCGGCGGCGGCGATGGCAATGTCTCTGACCACGGCCAGTCGGCTCTGCTTGAACGTCAACTCCCAAGCGCGGCGCCGCTGGTCGCGCGGCAAGAGGCTGAGGGCCAGGGTGAGGATGACAACGCTGAGGATGTCCACCACCACCTGCACCAGCGCCACATCCGGCGCCGGCTCCATGACCATGATCACGGCTACACTCAGCCCCGAAGCTCCCAACGCCAGAATGGCATTGAAATCACGGCGCAGGATGACGCTGAATGCCGCCGCCGCTGTGGCCAGAATGAGGGTGAAGCCACGCAGGAGGCTGAGTTCGTTCAGGTCGATGGGCGGCAGCGAGGCCGGCAGGGGCAGGCGTCCAAACAGCAACATCAAGGCAGCCAGGCTGATCAGCATGACCGCCAGATAGCGCCGGATCTGCCCGGACTGTGTGCGCGTGGCCAAATGGGCGCAGCGATCCAGCCCACGGAGAACGGTTGTATAGACCACCTCGAAACCGAAGTTCGGCGCCAGCCCTTGCTGCCAGAGGCGAAGGCGGGCGCGGACAACCCAGAGCAAAGAGCCCAGGCTGACGGCGACCAGGCTGAGCGCCAGCGGCGGCGTCAGGCCGGCCCACAGCGCCAGCGATACTTTGACCGTATCGCCGTGGGCAGCGGCGGCGGCGGCGGCCAGAAACGCCGCCAATGGTTCTGGTTCGGGCAGCAGGCCGAAGATCAGTGAGAGCAGGGCGGGGATTGCCGGCATGGCGATCATCCAGCGAGGCGCCTCGTGCGCCCGGCTGCCGGCATCTCGCGCCCGGCCCAAGAAGGTGTCGGCGATGAATAGCCCGGCTTGGGCCAGGATCAGCGCCCCGGCGGCAACCACAGCTGCCGATAAGAAGATGCTGCCGATCGCCGGCAGGCTGGGGTGGGTGACAGAGGCGAGCAAGGTTTCTTTGGCCAGGAAGCCGAACATGGGCGGCAGCCCGGCCATGGAGAGCGCCGCCAGTGTTGCGACGGTAAAGGTCAGCGGCATGGCTTTGCGCAGGCCGCCCAAGCGCCGCAGGTCGCGCGTCCCCGTTTCGTGATCGATGATGCCCGCCGCCAAAAAAAGCGCGCTTTTGTAGAGGGCATGGGCGACGATGCTGATGACCAGGGCCTTGAACGCGGCCGAAGTGTCGTCGCCGATCAACATCATCATCACGCCCAGCTGACTGATGGTTGAATAAGCCAACAGGGCCTTGAGGTCATTTTGCTTGAGGCCCAGGTAGGCGCCGGTTAGCATGGTGGCCAGGCCGAAGCCCGTCAGCAGCCAGAACCAGGCGTCGGTCTGCCCCAAGGCCGGGTTGAGACGGGCCAGCAGATAGACGCCGGCTTTGACCATGGTGGCGGAGTGCAGGTAGGCGCTGGCCGGGGTTGGCGCAGTCATGGCGCCGGGAAGCCAGATGTGGGCGGGGGTTTGGGCGCTCTTGGTGAAGGCGCCAAATGCCACCAGTCCCAGCATGACCGGGTAGAGCGGGCTTTGGCGCAAGGCATCGCCGCGGGCCAGAATGGTGGGCAGGGCGGTGCTGCCGGCCGCCGAGGCGACGAAAAGCAACCCGGCCAGGAGTGCAATCCCACCCCCGCCGGTGATGAACAAGGCCCGAAACGCCCCCTGTCGCGCCGCCTCGTCTTTGGTCTTGTAGGCGACCAGGAGGAACGAGGTGATGCTGGTGGCTTCCCAGAATACGAACAGCGTGATCACATCCCCCGCCATCACCAGCCCCAGCATCGCGGCCATGAACAGGTGGAGATAGGCCAGAAAGCGCCAGGCCGTTGGCTCGTGCTCGAAGTAATAGCCGCTGTAGATGGTGACAAGGACGCCGATGCCGGTGACCAGGAGCGCAAAGAGGATGCTCAGGTGGTCGGCATACAGACTGGCCGTCATGTCCAGAGATGGCAGCCATGGCCAGCTAACCTCCTGCGGGCCGGCCGTGGTGATCATCGGCAGCCGGCCGAGGAAGAAGATGAACGCTGCCAGCGGCAGCAGCGCCAGCAGCCAGGCTGCCTGGGTGAGGGTCAGATGACGGTTGAGGGCAGGGCGGCCGTAGAGACTTGCAAGAAGAGCGCCAGCCAGGGTGAGGACAAGGGGAAGGAGCAACCACGCCTGCATGGACAGTATCGTACTCCAAGATGAGGGGGCGACCAAGAAGAAGGGGTCAAGCGCCGTCAGGAGGCAGGGGCATCGGCAGGCGCAGGGTCAGGGCCACGCCCGGCGATGGGCGCGCCGTTCGCGCAGGGCGAGGGTGGCCAGTGTGATCGTCGTCAGGGGGATGACGAAGAACGCCATCGCCGTGCTGAAAGTGGTCAGGGCATCGTGTTGGGTGGCATCGAGCAAGAGATAGAGCACATAGGCGAGGTAGTAGGCCAGGAAGAGGGCGCCTTCCCAGCGGGCAATGCGGAATCCGGTGAAGAAGATGGGCAGGGTGGCGAAAGCGATGGCGACCATGACGGGCAGATCGAAGGCCAGGGCGGCAGGTGCCACGTTCACCCCCGCCGGAGCGACCAGGCTGGTGAGGCCCAACACCGCCAACAGATTGAAGATGTTGCTGCCGACGACATTGCCGACGGCGATGTCGCGTTCACCGCGCAGAGCGGCAATGATGGAGGTGGCGACTTCGGGCAACGAGGTGCCGGCGGCGATGATGGTCAGGCCGATGATCAACTCGCTCAGGCCCAGCAGCCGGGCAATGGCCACGGCCCCTTCCACCAGCCAGCGTGAGCCGATCACCAACAGCGCCAGGCCGCCGGCGACGAAGAGGATGTTGACGACCCATGTCTTCGTTCCGCGACTACGGCCAGCGCCGAATTCGTGTGCGTACTCTTCTTGCACCGCCGCTGATTCTCTGCGACTTTGGCGAATAAGAAAGGCGGTGTAGATGAGGATGCCGGCAAAGAGCAGCGCTCCTTCCCAGCGGTCGATACGGCCGTTGAATCCGAACAGGAAGACCAGCGCCGAGATGGCAATCAGCAGCGGCGCATCGAACCGCACCAGCTGTTGCGCCACCACCAATGGCAGGATCAGAGCCGAAAGGCCGAGGATGAAGAGCACATTGAAGATATTGCTGCCGATCACATTGCCCATGGCGATGTCGGCCTGATCGCCCAGGGCGGATTGCACGCTCACCGCCAGTTCGGGTGAACTGGTGCCAAAGGCGACCACGGTCAGGCCGATGACAAGGGGCGAGATGCCGACGGCCGCAGCCAGCCGCGAGGCGCCGCGCACCAGAATCTCAGCGCCGACGATGAGGAGGACGAAGCCGATGATGAGGCGAAGCAGGACAAGGGGATCCATCGAGGGAGGGAGTTCGAAAACGGTTGAGGATAGACTTCAGATCGGCATCCTGGCAATGCGAATGGGCGCCCACAGCAGTGGAGCAACCGGGGGCAGTATAGCAAGATTGGGTGCTTGCATCGAATTCGCCGTGGGGCGCGACTGCGCCGGCCGTGACGGAGGGGGTAGTCTGTGGCCGACGCCTGAGCCGATGAGAGCGATTGGGGTGTGATATGCCGGAGACTGATATACTTTTGTCATATCTACGGCAAGAAAATTGAAACGAACTGGTCGTCCCACCGTGGGGAGATGCGCCTATAATGTCTCCATCCGCATAGTCGCCGGTAGATGAAAGCTGAGGCGGCGGGTCGAAAACCCTGCGCACCTTCGCCTTCACCTCCTTTCATGTCAGGCCGTTTCGGTCAATG
>CAYWPZ010000169.1:0-10998 GCA_964460135.1 uncultured Caldilineales bacterium
GTGGAGGAGCTGGCCGAGGCGCAGCAACGCACGGAGGAGCGGGTGAAGGAGTTGACCGAGGCCCAACGCAGCACCCAGGCCGTTGTCAGCGAGCTATCAGCGAGCATGCGGCGCTTCGAAACCCGGATGCAGCGTTTCGAGGACAAGTTGAGCAAGGTTGTGGGCCGAACCCTGGAAATGGAGTATCGCGACAAGGCGCACGCCTATTTCGGACGCTGGCTGCGACGCCCCAAGGTCGTCGACTTCGGCGAGCTTTGGGATGAACTGGAGGCTCGACTGTCGGTCGCCGAGTTCGACGAGGTGCGCGTGCTGGATCTGATCGTCAGTGGGCGGCCGCGGCTGCAGCCTGAGGTGGGCGAGGTGTGGTTGGCGGTGGAGGTGTCGGCGGTGGTGGACACCGGCGACACCGGGCGCGCTGTGCGACGGGCGCGATTGTTGCAGCAGGCCGGCTTGCAGGCGATTCCGGTGGCGGCGGGCGAGGTGGCCGTGCCCGAGGCTGAGCAGGAGGCGCGGGCCGAGCGCGTCGCTATGCTTCAGGATGGCAGCGCTTCGGGTTGGGAGCAGGCGCTGGCAGCCTGGGCTGTGGTAGGAAAAGGTTCCTGAGTCATTTCGATGTGCGGCATAGCCGGCATCATCCTGCGTCCTTCAGCAGACGCACCTGATCTGCTCCACCGCCTGCGGGCGATGGCGGCGGCGATGGCCCACCGCGGGCCGGATGACGAGGGCTGTTTTCTGGCCCCAAACGGTCGTCTGGGCCTGGCCAACCGGCGCCTGGCCATCCGCGACCTTTCTCCGGCTGGGCGCATGCCCATGGCCGCCGACGGCGAGTCGGTTTGGATCACATATAATGGCGAAATCTATAATGCCGCTGAGTTGCGCCAGAAGTTGGAGGCAGCCGGCCGGGTCTTTCGCTCGCAGAGCGACACCGAGGTGATCCTCAACGGCTATCTGGCCTGGGGGGATGATGTTTTGATGCGGCTGCGGGGTATGTTCGCCTTTGCCATTGCCGATGGCCGGCCCGGACGCCAGCGTGTGCTGCTGGCGCGCGACCGGCTGGGGATCAAACCGCTTTATTATGCCCAGACGCCCGCCGGCTTTGTCTTTGCTTCAGAGTTGAAGGGGCTGTTGGCGTCAGGTTTTGTCGGGCGAGAGATCGACCCGGCGGCCCTGGCCGGCTATCTGCTGTTGGGCAGCGTGCCGACGCCGCTGACCATCTACGGCCAGGCGGCGGCGCTGGAGCCAGGTTGCTGGCTGGAGATCGACGCCAAAGGGACGGTCGTCGCCCCGCCAGCCCGTTTCTGGCGCTTTCCCACCGCGGCCCTGACCCCGGCCACCTATGAAGATGCGGTTGGTCTCGTGCGCCAACGGCTACAAGAGGCCGTGCACTGCCATTTGGTCAGCGATGTCCCTCTGGGCGTTTTTCTCAGCGGCGGGCTGGATTCGAGCGCCATCGCCGCCCTGATGCGCCAGGCTACGACGGGCCCCATCCGCACCTGCGCGATGGTGTTCGAGGAAGCGGCCTATTCTGAGGCGACTTTCGCACGGGTCATGGCCGAGGCGGTGGGGGCGGAGCATTTCGAGCGGGTGGTGACGGCGACCGATCTTTTGCAGGAGTTCGACCACATCCTGGCCGCGCTCGACCAGCCCTCGGTCGATGGCGTCAACTCGTTTTTTGTTTCGCAGACGGCGCGCCAGGCCGGGCTGACGGTGGCGCTTTCGGGACTGGGCGGCGACGAGTTGTTCGGCGGCTATGCCAACACCTTCATCGAGGCGCAGCAGGTGTTTCGGGGCCTGCGGCTGGCTCAGGCCCTTCCGCGCGGCGCAGGGCTGGTGCGGGCGGCGCTGGGGGCGTTGCCCAATCACCAACGCTGGGCGCGCACCGCCGACGCCCTGGCCCGACCGGCCAGCCTGGCCAGCGCCTATCTTTCTCGTCGCGGCCTGTTTGCCCCAGGCGAGGTTGAGGGATTGATCGCTCCCGGTCTGTGGGAGGCGGCTCGCCGTTTCGATCCCGTCCAGCACATTGCCGCCCGCGCCGACGCCCCCGCCCCGGCTACTGGCGCTCGTTCGACCTTTGCCTGGACCTCGCGGGCCGAGCTGTCTACCTATACCCAGCACCAGTTGTTGCGCGATACCGACGCCATGAGCATGGCCCACTCGCTGGAGGTGCGGGTGCCGTTGTTAGACGCGCCGCTGGTAGAGACGGTGTTGCAGTTGCCGGACGCGGTCAAGCTGAACCATCGCAATGGCCCCAAGCCGCTGCTGGCGGCGGCGGTGCGCGACCTGCTGCCGCGCGCGGTGTATGGGCGCAGCACGAAAGTGGGGTTCACATTTCCGTTCGAGCCGTGGCTGCGCGGGCCGCTGGCGGGCCGGGTGCGCGAGGTGCTGGCCGAGGTGCAGGCGGCGGGTTGGCTGCGGGCGGGCGCGAGCGAGGGCGTGTGGCGAGGTTTTCTCGCCGGACGCGTGCATTGGTCGCGCGTGTGGGCGTTGGCGGCGTTGGGGGCTGTCGTGGCTTGAAGCGCGCCCATCAAGGAGGTCATGTTCGTCTGAAACACGCCGAAGGGAGGGTGACAACCGTGCCCATACATGGCGGCCAAGGCATTGGATGAGGTGTTTATGATATGGATGCAGAAAGATTCGATGTCGCTCGCGTAACGACCTGCTGGATTACCGAGGCGGAAGATGCGCTCGAAGTTGCAGATCATTTGATTGATAAGGCAGATTATTCCTACGCGCCTTTTTCGGACATCATCGAAGCGCGTTATCCTGATATGAGGCGAGCTTTTCGCCAGAAGTGCACGCCAGAATACACGCAGTGCCAGATGGCGATGAGCAAGGAGTTGTTTGGATGGCTACGCTCGCACCTGCCATAGCGGAAACTATAGAACGGTTTGTTCTCTCGTTGCGGCAAAGGCAACGTGTTGCGGCAGTGTACGTGTACGGGTCTCAGGTACAAGGAACCGCGACGCGCTGGAGCGACATTGACCTGGCGGTGATCTCACCGGATTTACCAGCAGATTTGTTCCAGGAGCGTCTTGCGCTCATGTGCTTGGCGGCGCAAATTGATGACCGGATCGAACCGCACCCTTTCAAGCCGGAAGATTTCATCGTGAGCAACCCGCCGAAATCTCATTCGCTTCGCTCAGTGTAGGCTTCATAAGCTGGTCTTGGAAAACGGCTTTCGTTAGGCGCTCAAGGGACGAACCCGAATCACAAAGGAAATTGACAATGGCTGAAACACTTACTATCGCAGAAGCTGCTGTCGCCTATGGCACCGCTGTTGCGGATTTGCAGCAGCCTCTGATTCTACAACAAGAAGGTCAGCCGCTGGCAGTCATGGTGTCCTTCGAAGAATACCAGCATTGGCGTGCTTTGGCTGCCGAAGCAGCACAGCGCCGTCTGGCAGGCTGGAGATCGCTAGAAGTGTTGCTGAAAGAGATGCATCGCCGGCCAAGCGACTATACCGCCGAGCAAATTGAGAAAGAAATCGGCGCCGCACGAGCTGAGGTCAGAGAGGCACGGCATGACCGTCGTAGTGGTCATTGATACCAGTGTCTGGATTTCAGCGTTCTTGAACCCGGAAGGCTTTCCTGCGCGTTTGATCCAAGCGGGCAAGACCGGTAGCTTCTCGATTGTCAGCTCGCTACCGCTGTTGGATGAGATGCAGGAAGTCTTGCTAAGACCCAGGATCACGAAGCTGCGCCACTCCACGGAGATTGATGTCGAGGCTTACATGGCGGGCATTGTTGCTGCGATCCAGTTGGTTCCAGTTTCAGGTGAACTAAGGCTCTGCCGCGATCCTGATGACGACGCGATCCTGGAAACGGCAATCTAGGGACATGCCAGCTATGTGGTCAGTCGAGACGAGGATATGACGCGTGATCTGGATTTGATCGACCATCTGCGCGAGCAGGGCATCGAGACGATTACCGTACAACGATTGATCGATCGGCTACAACTGCCACAATAGTTCGCCTGCCAGTATTTTGAAGCTGTCACAATGAAATCAGCATGAAACAGCGATTTCTCACCAAAATCCATACCGCACCACCACCGTCGCCGTCATCGGCCTGGGCTATGTGGGCCTGCCGCTGGCCGTGGCATTCGCCGACCAGGGCTTTCCCGTCATATTCGGCTGCGTGCAGTGCATTAGCGCGCAAGATCTGCATCGAGTCGCTGCGCATCGGGGCCGAAGACATGCTGGCAACGGCGGTGTCGTTCGAGGCTGAGGCTACCATGATGCTGATCGATGTTCCTGCACCCGTGTTGGCGGGTCGTTGAGCCGGCCCACCAACAGGCGCCTTGTGACAATTCCGGCTAACACACCCATGGTTGATGCAGCCATTCCGACGGCTGCACCGAATGAGCTCGTCGTGGAGCGAGCGGCAGGCCGGCAGGGAGCCAAACAGTGAGTGACAAAGGCAATCTGAGAGAAAACCCGCTCAGCTCAGCGGCGTCTGGCAACGTCGGACGGTTGGCGCTGCTGGCGGCGCCGCTGGTGGTGCTGCTGGCGGCGGCCGTGCTGGCGGCGCCGGCGTTGGCGGCCAATCTGGGCCGGGTGCGGGCCTTGCAGGCGGTGGATGTGACCGCGAGTATCCAAGAGCGGGCCGCAGCCGGCTGGCGCAGCGGCTGGGCAGGTGTGTGCGAGGGCGGTCTCCTCAGCGGCGAGGCGCAGGCGGCGGTCAACCGGCGGGTGTTGCCATTTGCGGCCATGAATGCCGTCGACGAGGGCGATTTTGGCTCTGCACTGCGGCTGTTCCGCCAGTTGGAGGCCGAAGGCGGCGACGGCGAGGTGGCGGCCACAGCTTATCGGGCGGCCTTGGAATTGGACTGGCAGACGGCGGCCGAGCACTATCGGCCCGATGCGTTCGCTCGGCACCGGCAGTTCTGGGGGACGGTGTTCTATCAGGCGGCGCAGCAGTTGTTCTTCGCAGGCAAGGCGAAGCAGGCGGCGGCGTGGTATCGGCGGGCCGATGCGCTGTACGATACCGATGGCGCTCTGCCCGACCTGGCGTTGGTCGAGTGTCTGGCGCAGCAGGGCCGCCTGACCGAAGCCTGGGATGTCTATCGCCGGGCGCTGGTGGCGCTGCCGCCGGAGGAGGCGATGCAGCAGCGGGGGCGCTTCGAGCGGCTGCGGCTGGCCGGGCTGCGGCAGTGGCGGGCGCAGGACGCGGAAAACGCGCGGGTGGCGCAGTGGCTGGAGTTCTACGAAGCGGATGGACGGGCGGAGGAGAGCGAGCGACTGGCGGCGGCGCCGTCGCCGATGGCGCCGGTCGAGTACGAGCTGGGCGAGGGCCGCAAGCTGGTGGGGCTGGACTACTGGGCCGAGGATATCGAGACGGGGCCGTTCATGGTGGTGGATCTGTACATCCAGAGCGGCGCCGCCGATGCGCCGGACTATGAGCGGGTGCGGCGGGTGGTGGTCAATCAGGCGGCGAATGGGTCGTTTGCCTGGGATGCGGTCCCGGATGGGGTGAGGCCGGCGGGGTGGCCGCGGTGGGTGTATGGTCCGCAGGCAGGGAAACTGAGCCTGCGTGAACTGTATCCCGGTGAGAGTTGGTTGTGCCAGGAGGATTTGCCCCTGGAAGGCGGTTTTGGTTCGGAGAGTGTGGCCTCGCCGATTGGTGGAGTTGCGGTGTATGTGCAGGGGGGGCGCATTTGGAATGACGATCTGTCGAGCGCCGCATTGGGGCGACGTTGGTTCGATGATGAGGGCGGACATAACTACAGCTATGCCGGTTACGCTCACCCTCCAGCCGGAGAACGCAGCGTGGCAGGGATGTGGGAATCGCCGGCAATGGCCAAGGAAGTGGCAGTGTGGCTGCTTGCGCAGAATGGCGGCGTGGTGTGTTATGCGGACCTATTTTTGTCTGATTTGCCTGTCATGACCGATGACGGATTGTGATTGATCTGCTCGCTACTGCAATAGGCCAATGTTCATGAATCCTGCAACCGATGAGCTGATCATTGAACCAGGCCGCAGCGAGAAGAACTACTGGGGTGATCTTTGGCGCTTTAGGGAGCTTTTCCTGATCCTGGCCTGGCGCGACCTCTCGGTGCGCTACAAGCAGACCATCATCGGCGTGCTGTGGGCGGTCGTGCGGCCTTTCTTGACGATGGTGGTGTTCACGGTGATCTTTGGCCGAGTGGCCGGGCTGCCAAGTGTGGGCGACGCCCCCTATGCCTTGATGGTTTTTGCTGGCATGTTGCCCTGGACCCTGTTTGCCAACTCGCTCAGCGAGGCCAGCAACAGCCTGGTAAGCAATGCTAATCTAATTAGCAAGGTCTACTTCCCTCGCCTGATCGTTCCAGCCGCCACCATGGTGACGGCCCTGGCCGATTTTCTGATCAGCCTGGTCATCCTGGCAGGGTTGATGGTCTTTTACCGCTATGCACCGGGCTGGCAGATCCTGCTGCTGCCTCTGTTCACGGCCCTGGCGCTGTTGACAAGCTTAGGCCCCAGCCTGTGGCTGACGGCGCTCAATGTCAAGTATCGCGATTTTCGCTATATCATCCCCTTTATCGTTCAGTTTGGGTTGTACATCTCGCCAGTGGGCTTTAGCGGCGATGCGATCCCGGAGCCGTGGCGTTTGCTCTACAGCCTGAACCCGATGGTGGGTGTCATCGACGGTTTTCGTTGGTGCATTCTGGGTGGAGAAAGCCCCATCTACTGGCCCGGTTTTGTACTGAGTTTGTTTGTCGTTGCCTTCTTCCTCTGGCTGGGGATTAGCCGCTTCCGGCGCACGGAGAAAAGCTTTGCGGACATCATCTAGGCCATGTCAGACGCTGTAATTCGGGCCGAAAACCTGGGCAAGAAGTACGTGATCGGCCATCAAGCCGAAAACGGCCGCTATGTGGCATTGCGAGATGTGTTGATGCAGAGTGCTCGCACTTTGTGGTCGCGGACGAAAGACCTGGCGTATGGCCGACCCATGATCGCTGGCGACAGCCTGGAAGAAGTCTGGGCGCTGAAAGATGTCAGTTTCGAGATCCGGCAGGGGGAGGCAGTGGGCATCATCGGCCGCAACGGCGCTGGCAAGAGCACGCTGCTGAAAATCCTAAGCCGCATCACCGAGCCTTCGGCCGGCCGGGTCACGATCAAGGGCCGGGTGGCCAGCCTGTTGGAGGTGGGCACCGGATTTCATCCAGAACTAACGGGGCGCGAGAACATCTACCTGAATGGAGCAATTCTGGGCATGACCCGCTCTGAGATCCGAAGTAAATTTGACGAAATCGTAAGCTTTGCTGAAACCGAGAAATTTCTGGACACGCCCGTGAAACGCTACAGCAGTGGAATGTACGTGCGGTTGGCGTTCGCCGTTGCGGCCCATTTGGAACCGGAGATCCTGTTGGTCGATGAAGTGCTTGCAGTAGGCGATACGGCCTTTCAAGAGAAGTGCCTGGGCAAAATGGATAGTGTTGCACGGGGTGGCCGCACAGTGTTCTTTGTGAGCCATTCGATGAGCGCAATCAACACCCTGTGCGATCGCGTGATTTGGCTTGATAGGGGAGGAATTGCGTTAGAAGGTTCCAATTCCGACGTTGTCAAACGATATCTTGACCGCGGCCAGATACTAAACTGCGACATCTCGTGGACCGGGCAGGATCGCCCAGGCGACTCTTTCTTGCGAGTCGAATCTGTGCGCTTGCGCGATGCGAACCAGCATGCTGCTACGAGCTTCGCGATTTCGGAAGACATCAATCTCGAGATCATTTACGAGGTGCTTCAGCGCGGTGTGACCCCGTTGTTTGCCATGACCCTTATGAGCTCAGATGGTATGACGGTTTTCAGCACACTGAGCAACGGTCTGGAGAATGCCTTCCATGCTCGTCCTCTCGACACGGGGATCTACCGCTGTGTATGCACTATTCCGGGGAATCTGTTGAGCGATGCTCATTATCATGTTTCCATTGTTTTCAATTCCGACACCAATCATCCCGACTATCGATTGGATCACATACTATCGTTTGACGCCATAGATGACGGAGTCATACGGGGCGACTACCACGGCAAATACGAAGGTATTGTCAGGCCGAAGCTTCCGTGGCGTACCGAGCATATCGAGCCAGGACTTTGATTTATTGCCCTCAATACAGCAATGCGATCCTTCTCATTGGCAGATGATGAATCTTTCACGTCGAATTCAGCTTGATCCAAGACAGGTAAGTGATCCCATCGTGTCCTCCGTGCCGACTCCTAAAGTCAGCATTGGGATGCCGGTTTACAACAGTGAGGAATATCTACGAGAAGCCATAGACTCCTTGTGTGCGCAAAATTTTCGCGAGTTCGAACTGATCATTTCCGATGATGGCTCGACGGATTGCACTGAAGCGATCTGTCGTGACTACGAGGCGAGCGATAGCCGCATACGATACATTCGTCGACCGTGCAATCTTGGGATGGCCGTCAACTACAATTTCCTGTTGCAGGAAGCGACGGGCCAGTATTTTATGTGGGCGGCCCATGATGACCGCTGGGACAAAGAGTTTCTAGCGACCCTGGTCCGGGCGCTCGACCTCAATGCCGATTGCACCAGCGCGTTTTGTCCTTATATCTACGTCGACGAAACGGGGCGCGCGCTGAGTCCAGTACCCATTCGGTGTGACTACTCTGGAAGGACTGCTTTCCAGCGACTGACGAAGTTTTGCAGGGATTATAACGATGCGTTTTTTTATGGCCTGCATCGTCGGGAGTCAGTGCTGCAGGCCAGGGTGCCTGTTTGGTGGTGGTTCAACTCGCGAACTCCGGTCAACTGTAACTATCCGGTCCTAGTATTTTTTTTGTCCACTGGCCAGTTTGTATTAACAGGCCACGCCCCGTTGTGGTTCAACAGACTCAAACCAGCTCCTTATACGGTATCTCCATTTCCAACACAGCGGGTGAGGAATTTCCTGGCGTTTGTGCTGAGAAAGACGAACGTTTTCTACGAGTCCGTTGTCGCCGTCTACGTTGGCACATCCTCCGCGCAAACTACCCTGGCTGTAATACCAGTATTACTAAGCAGATGCCTTTACGATATCGTTACCAGCATCATGAGTCAAGGACGCGTCGGCCTCGGACGCTTGCGCAGACGAATACGCCGAAACCAGACAACGGCCTGAACCAGAATCCGCCGGCAAGGAACGCGAGCCTCAATGAAAGTGAAACTATGTTGGTAATCATCGATTACGGGATTGGCAACTTGGGATCCATAGCCAACATGCTAAAAAAAGTAGGCGTGAGATCAACCATCGCCTCTGACGAAGTAACCATCGCTAGCGCAGAGAAGCTGGTGCTTCCTGGCGTTGGCGCGTTTGACAACGGCATGCAGAACCTGCGAGTGCGCGGCCTGGTGGATGTTCTCAACCAGCAGGTGCTCGACGAGCGCAAGCCGATCCTGGGCCTGTGCCTGGGAATGCAACTGTTTTCCCACAAGAGCGAAGAAGGCGCGGAACCTGGCCTCGGATGGCTTGAGGCAACAACGGTACGCTTCAGCTTTGCCGGCTCGCAAGCTGCGCTGCTGAAGGTGCCGCACATGGGCTGGAATTACATTTGGCCGGAGCGCGCCGACCCACTGCTGGCTGATTTGCCCGACGAGCCTTGCTTCTACTTCGTTCACTCGTATCACCTGGTCTGTTCCAATGCCGACGACGTCTTGGCTTCCACCCATTATGGCTACGACTTTCCGGCGATGGTGCATAGGGGCAACATTTACGGCGCGCAGTTTCACCCAGAGAAGAGCCACAAGTACGGCATGGCTCTGCTGAAGAACTTCGCGGAACGGGTCCCATGCTGATGCGACCCCGCGTGATCCCGGTGCTGCTGCTGCGTAACCGGGGCCTAGTCAAGACGGTGCGCTTCAAAGATCCCACCTACCTGGGCGATCCGATCAATGTCGTCAAGATCTTCAACGACAAGGAAGTAGACGAACTCGTGTTTCTTGACATCAACGCCACGATCGAAGGACGCCGGCCTCCTTTCGACACCCTGGCCGAGATCGCGTCGGAGTGCTTCATGCCCCTGGGGTACGGCGGCGGAGTAAGCGCCCTGGAGGACATCAAGACTATTTTGGGTGTAGGCATCGAGAAGGTGTCGATCAACAGCCACGCTGTCGAAAACCCATCATTCGTCCGCCAGGCGGCCGATCAGGTTGGCAGCCAGAGTGTCGTGGTATCCATCGACGTGAAGAAGACTCTGCTCGGCCGCTACCAGGTGGTGACACAAGGCGGACGCCGCACGACGTCGCTCGATCCTGTGCGTTTTGCCGTGCAGATGGCCGAGATGGGCGCGGGCGAGATCCTGCTCACTTCGGTCGACCGCGATGGCACGATGCAGGGGTACGATCTCGATCTGATCAGAAAAGTTGCGCATGCAGTGGACATACCGGTCGTTGCGTGCGGCGGCGCTGCGAAGCTCGACGACCTGGCCGCTGCGGTACGGGATGGCGGCGCTTCGGCGGCGGCGGCAGGCAGTATGTTTGTTTTTCAGGGCAAGCACCGCGCTGTTTTGATCAGCTATCCCAGCAAGCAGGCCCTGTGCGCTGTATTCGC
The DNA here is from genome assembly GCA_964460135.1 of uncultured Caldilineales bacterium. Classification (GTDB taxonomy): domain Bacteria; phylum Chloroflexota; class Anaerolineae; order J102; family J102; genus SSF26. Next base: position 10,528 of record CAYWPZ010000169.1, read on the forward strand.
TCCTACGGCGCCCACCGCACCAACGCGCCAGGACTAGAACCATGGACGCTAGACCCTACCAGATGTGCACGCGCTGCATCATGGACACCAGCGACCCTGACATCGTGTTCGACGAAGTAGGCCGGTGCAACCACTGCCGGGACTACGAGTCTGTGATGCAGACCCAGGTGCCTCCGCCGGAGCAGCGCCAGGCGGCGCTGGAGCAACTCGTGGGCGAGATAAAAACTGCTGGCCAAGGCCGTGAATATGACTGCATTATCGGCGTGAGCGGTGGCGTTGACAGCACCTACGTGGCTTACCTTGTGAAGCAACTGGGCTTGCGGCCGCTGGCGGTCCACATGGATAACGGCTGGGATTCGGAGTTGGCCGTTAGCAACATCGAGAAAGTGCTCAAGAAGCTCGAAATCGACCTCTATACGCATGTGCTGGATTGGGAGGAGTTCAAGGATCTCCAGTTGTCCTTCCTCAAGG
>CAYWPZ010000170.1:0-1086 GCA_964460135.1 uncultured Caldilineales bacterium
AGGCGCGCTACCGAGCTGCGCTACGCCCCGGCGACGATTGCAAGAGGAAAGTATAGCGCGTAGCGTCGTTCGGCGCCAAACTGACGCAGCCGGGGTAAGTACAAACCTGCGATCACGTTCGCCTGATCGGGCGCCAGTCCCGCCATCTGCCAATCGGCCCCACGGCTAGCCTGGAACCGGAAGCCGATCGGGGCTTGCACAGCGGGCAGGGCCAGGTCGGCAGGATGGGCCGGGTCCAGCGCCAGGGCCGTGCGCAACACCTCGCCCCGGCTGTCCCGCACCACCAGCTCGCCCGCCCGGCTGCTGACGCTGAACAGCCGCAGCCGCAGACCATCGCCCGTGCTCGTCAGATTCACGGCCCCGTTGGCGTCGGCGGCCGTCACGCCGCCGATGCCCGCCGCCGGATACCATCGCTCGCGCCACGCTCGCATCTGGCCAGGCTGAAAAATCAGGTACTGGTCGAAGCTCGAGATCAGGCCGCCGTGCATCTCCACATAACTCGATCCGTCGTCAGTATAGTTGGCGGGCGCGATGGGGTCGGCCCAGCCAAAGCCAAAACCCTTCAGGCCCGACGCCTGCTGCGGCGAGAAAATGCGCACCACACCCTCGTCGGCGGCGGCGTCATAGACGGCAGCCCACCCACTCTGGGCCTGGGGATGGGCGAAAAAGCCCAGCCAGCGGTTCCAGTTCCCCAGCCGGCTCAGATCCCGGCCGTTGTACTCGGGCCAGGTGAAAACGCCGCCGGGAGGCGGCATTTCATCATCACCGCCCGAATGAACAGCCATCTGGCTGCCTGGGAATAAAAAGCGTAGCTCGGGTCCGGGTTGATTGGTCGGGCCGGGCGCCAGCATGGCATTCGTCCAATAACTGATTTGGGCCGGGCGCGACCCCAGATTCTCCAGATCGAAATCGAGGCTGAAGGCGGCGCTATCGGGCTGCAGGCCCACGCGCACGTTCAGTTGGGGCCGCCCCTGGTCTTGGGTGAAGACGGTCACGGCCCCCGCCGGAGGGACCGGCTCGGTGATGTAGCCCCAGACATCGCCCCAGGCATAGCCATGCTCGACCACCGGCAACCCCCATTCGATG
>CAYWPZ010000170.1:1096-10861 GCA_964460135.1 uncultured Caldilineales bacterium
TGGTGATGCAGCGCCACGGGGTCGAGATGCGTGTCGATGCCGCCGGCTGCCAGCCAACCGTTGCCCGCCGGTCCCGGCCCCCACGGCGAAGGCTTGACCACCGGATTCTGATACAACTCGTTGTTGCCCGTGGGCTTGAAAACCATCTGGTAAAGACGCCCGCCCAGATCGGGCATCATCGTCAGCCGCAGCCAGCGGTTCTCCAAGACCACCAGGCGATAGGTCTGAGGGCTGGGTTGCGGGTTGGCAGCTTCGTAGGCCGCGCGATCGAAACGGCGATACTCCCAGTTGGCCGCTTCGTCGAAGGCGGGCGAGGTAAACTGCTGCCAGGGATAGGTGGAAAGCGTGAGCGAGGCATCGCTGATGACCACGCTATCGCCGGCGGCCGGCGTGGGCGACGGGGTGGGCAGAGGGCCCTGGCTGGGTAGCTCCAGCCCGGCAGGGAGATCCACCAGAAAAGCAGCGATCCAGACCTCCTCATCTTCGCTTTCCAGCCGCAGCCAATCCCCGACCGCCGTCTGCGCCCTGATGCGCACCTCCTGCCCGGCCTCGATCTGGCCGATGACCTCGAAATCCGTGCCCGGCCCCGCCCGCAAGTTGGCATCTTCCAGCACGATGCCGAGGGGCGCCAGCGCCGGCAGAGCCAGGATGGGCGTGGGAGTCGACGATGGGGGGAGCGTGGGCGGCTCCTGGCTTGGCTGCCGCCCCGCTTCCGGCGCCGGCGCGCTTGTTGCCGTCGCCGTTTTGGGCGCATGGGCAGGAGCGGAAGCGATGGCCGTATCTGCAACCGTTGGCCGGATGCGGGTTGCTGTCGGCGCGACGGGGGCGCGCCGGTCGCCGCAAGCCGTTAGGGCCAGACTGCACAAACTGAGGAGGAGGCCGAGGATCCGCATTGCCGGTAGACAAACAGCGAGGCGATTGGCCTTCCCGGCCAATCGCCTCATTCACGAGCTGGCGGACAGGGATTCGAACCCCAACTGCCTGATCCAGAGTCAGGAGTTCTGCCGGTTAAACTATCCGCCACCGACCTGACAAAGTATAACAAAGCGGGCAGGGTTGGGCAAGTCTGCGACCCGGCAACGAGCAACATCCCCATTCGCGACGTCTGGCGTCGACGGTTGCCGCTGGCGATGAAGCTGCGCCCCGCCCCTCAACTCAACAGTCGCTTCAATGCCGCCACCTGCGCCGCCTCCACCCGGCCAAAGATCGTCGCCGGCGCCCGCGCCGCCCGCCCGACATGGAAGGCGCGGATGGATGTTCGGCTGCGGATCAGCGGCATCACCTCGGCGCTCAGCCCGCCGCCCAAAAGCAGGTCGATCTCCGGTCGGGCGGCCTCGGCCTGCTCGGCCAGATCGTCGATCTTGTCGGCCCAGGCCCGCTCGCCGCCGCTGCTCAGGATGTGGTCGATCTGCGGCAGCGTTTTCAGGATGCCGATGGCCGCCAGGCGGTCGGGCAAGACCTCGAAGGCGCGATGAAAGGTGGCGGAGAGATGCGGCGCCTGGGTCAGCACCGCCGTCATCGCCGGCAGGTCGATCGCTCCCCCGCGCACAAAGCCCAGCACCAGCCCGTCCACCGGCAACCGCCCTAGCTCAGCCGCCGCCGCCGCCAATGCCGCCAGCTCCCGCCCGTCCTCCACCTCGAAGCCCTGGTTGGCCCGCACCATCACTCGCACCGGCATCCGCACCGCCGCCACAACCTCCTCCACCAGCTGCAGGGGCGGGGTCAGCCCACCCACCTCGAAATGGGCGATCAACTCGATGCGGTCGGCGCCGCCCTGCTCGGCGGCAACGGCGTCGGCCACAGAACAAGCGATGACTTCGAGGAGGGGAGGGCGGTTGGACACGGGAGGAAACAAAGCCAGGGAGATGGATAGGTGAAGTAAAGCAGATGCCGTGGCCGGCGGCAAGTCGCAAGCGCCCGGTCTACAGGTTTCCCAGTTTCCCGGTCTCCTTGTTACAATCTGGGCGACGCAACCACCCTAGCTCGCGACCCCACTCTTGACACCTGATCCCTTTCCCAGCGCGCCAGCCACCGACCGCAGCCCCGGACGGCGACGCCTGCCCATCACCCGTCGCCATATCATTTTCATCGTCGCCGCGGCCCTCTTGTTGCTTGCTGCGGCTGCGATTGTTTTTGGCGCCGCCCAGGTTCTGCGTGGTCGCGCCGACCCCAACCAGATTGCCTTTGCCCCGGCCAACGAAGGCGAATTTCTGATCATCATCGCCCCATTTCTGCGTCAGGGCGACGAAGCGGCGGCCATTGGCGGCGGACTGGCCAATGACCTGCGCGAGACGCCGCATGCCGCTGAACTCTATCGCGTCGAAACACTGGCTCGGGCGCCGCTGGAGGCGGCGATTCCCGGCCTGATCGAGACCTACAAGCCAGCGATCCTGACCACCGGCGCCTACGACGGCGACAGCATCGGCGCCGTTGTCCGCCTTCGCCCACCCAAGCTGCCGCCGCTGCCGCCCGCCACCGCTGCCGCCGGCGCCGCCGCCCTCCTACCCATCGCTGGCCCGGTCGAATTTCGCATCTACGCCCCCCAGGCCAACGCCGCCCCCCTGCGTTTTCTGCAATCCTGGTTGCTCGCCCAGAGCCACTTCTGGGTCGGGCAATATGATGAGGCGGCCAGATTGCTTTTGGAAAGCCTGCGCTTGCAGCCCCGCGAAATTCCCATCGCCAGCCGCAGCGAACAGGACATCTTCCTGGCCTACACCCACGCCCAGCTCGGCTTCATCGCCGGCGGGGTACAGGGCAACTGGCCGGCCGCGCTCGATTTCTACGGTCTGGCCCTACGCCAGAACCCAACCGACCTCATTGCCGCCGTCGGCCTGGCCGCCGCCCTCGCCCAGAGCGGCCAGCCGGCCCAGGCCCAGAGCCTGCTGCTTGCGACCCTCCGCCAGCATCCCAGCGCCTGGCAAATCCAGGTGGCGCTGGGCCAACTGGGGCTTCAGCAAGGCGATATCGAAGGCGGCCTCTCCCACTACGACCAGGCCATCGCCCTCCTCGACGCCGACGACCCCATCCAGAGGCGCACGCTGGCCGACATCTATTTCGACCGCGGCTACTACCGCCTGACCCACAACGACCCGGCCGGCGCCCTCAGCGACCTGAAACAGACCGTCGAACTCGGTCGCGCCGGCGTCCATGCCCAGAGCAGCCTGGCCTGGGCCGCTTACCTGAGCGGCGATTACGCCACCGCCGTGCAGGCCAGCGCCATTGCCGTTCAGCTTCAGCCCGACCGCCCCGACCTGGCCTTCAACAAAGCCCTCCTTCTCCTGGCCGCCAGCCAGATCGACGACGCCAACGCTGCCTACGACGATGCCATCGCCGCCACCCTTCGCCTCGACGATGTGCTTAGCCGCAGTCGCTACTTTGGCAGCGCCTTCCGCGACCTCGACCAACTGCTCCAGCGCCGCCCGGACCTGGAACAAACCATCGGCGCCATCCAACAACGCATCGACATCGCCAACGGCTGATGAATGGCCGCGACCGCTGACGTGATGGAACCGGAAAACAAGCGCCACACCGCCCCCTTCACGCCTTCCACCCCACTCCCCTCGCCCCATCGGAGGCTCCATGTCCCCACGAACGCTCTGGCCGATCTTGACGGCCCTGCTCCTGCTCTTGCTTGCGGTCGGGTGCGCCGGCGGCGCCGAAAAGACGACGGTCCCGCCCGTCACCGACGCGACGCCATTGGCCGACACCCAGACGCCCGCCGCCACCGCCCAGCCGCCGGTGCCAGACCAACTGCCTGCCACCCTGCGTCTGCAGCCGTCCGCCGCCGGCCTCCCCGCCGCCTGCCTGCAGAGCGTGCGCCGCTTCAGCCTGGACGGCGTCGACCTGCCCAGAGAACTGGAGCCGGGCGTCGATTACCTTTTTTGTGCACGCGGCGCCGAAGCGGGTAGCACCGTCAGCTTTACCCTGACCGGCCCCGAAGACCTGCGCCTTGTCTACCAGGCCGCCAGCGCGGCCCAGGGCGACACCACCGTGGCGCCCCTCTATCTGCGCTTGAACGCCGACGCCAAACCCGGTCGCTGGACCCTGACTGCCACCGCTGGCGAGGCAGCCGCCGATCTGTCTTTGCGCGTGGCGGCGCCGACGGCCCCCTTCATCGCCCTCACCGAGCCGCCAGGCGACGACCCGGGCCTCATCCGCGCCGGCATCGGCGGCCTCACACCCGACAGCCGCGCCACCTTCGCCCTTTATCGACTGCTCGAGGACGCAAGCGGCGGCGACGAAGGCGCCATCCTCATCTCGCTCCCCCTCAGCGCCGACGCCGGTGGCCGCGCCGACCTGGAACTGGACGTGGCCGACCTCCCCGCCGGCCGCTACCTGCTCGTCCTCCTGCCCGAAGACGCCGAGCTGGGCGACGCCGCCAACTTGAGCGCCGCCGGTCTCGGCCGGCTGGCCGTCGCCGCTGCCATCACCCGGCCTGCCGGTGTGGTGTCGGGGCCGGAGGTGGGCGAGGGCGTCTCGGTTCCCGTCGGCGGCCTTCCACCTGCGCCCCAGCCGGCGGCGAGCGGTGGTGGGCTGCCGCAGGCCATCCAATTCAACTTCGCGCCCGCCCAACTGCCCGTATGCCCGCCGGCCGCGGCCCCGGCCCTGCAACTGTGGCCAGAGGCGGGCGAAATCGGCAATTGGTGGCTGGGCTGCGCCAATGGTTTTGCCGCCGGCGAAACCATCGACATCGTCGTGACCGCCCCGACCGGCCAAACGACAACCATCGCGCTGACGGCCAGCGCCAACGGCGCCGCGCCTTTCCGCTGGTACAGCGCACCGGGCGAGGGTGTGGGCGAGTACAAGGCTGTAGCCACCTCGGCCGGCGGCGCCACTGCCAACATCGCCTGGAACATCGCCTCGCCTACCCGGCCGCATGTCCTTGTCTACGCCCACACCTACCCCAGCGCGGTCGGCGGCGAACTCTACCTTAGCGGTTTTCCGGCCAACAGCAAGGTCGATCTTGGTCTTTACGGCCTGGATGCGCAGGGACAAGGAACTTTGCTCAAGCAATGGCCGCTTGAGGTCAACCGCTTCGGCGCCCTCAGCAAACCCTTCGAAGAAGCCTTCGGCCTCGAAACCGGTCAGTACGCCGTCGTCGCCCAGGGCGGCCCAGCCTTTGCCTTTGCCGGTCTTGACCTGGCGGCCAGCGCCTTCGACTTCTTCGGCTATGACGAGGAACTCGACCCCCGCTACGAGGTCTATACCCTCTACCTCAATCGCAGCCCCGGGACAGTCGCCCAGGCCGCACCAGCGGTCGAGCCTACACCCGCGGCCACCCCTGCGGCAGGCGAGGGCGTCACCCCCACTGTCGCTGCCCCTACCCCTGCCGGCCAGGTTCCCCCGGCCGTGGTCAGCATGCCCGAAGACAACAGCTCCCAGCCCACCTGCCCCGGCGCTGCGCCCGACGCCCCCAGCATCTGTCTGTTGCCCACCATCCTTGAGCGCGGGGCGTTCACCTATCTCATGGCCCACGGCTTCCCGGCCGGGACCCGGATCGACGTCAGCGTGCGACCGCCCAGGGGCCAACGCGTGGCCATCAGCGACCAGACCGATGCCCAGGGGTTTGCCGATTTCCACTGGTTCGCACTCAACGACGAAGCGCTGGGCGAGTACAAAGTCACTGCGCGCGGCGGCGGGCAGACCTTCGAGGGCAGTTTCACGGTCGTTGCTGCGGCCAGCCCCCATCTCGTCGTCCAGCCTCGCACTGCGCCCGCCAACGCCACCGCCGTCATCGTCAGCGTCACTGGCTTCCAACCCAGCGAGAACCTGATCGTCGCTCGCTACCGCAGCGCTGGCGTTAGCGGCGGCGTCCTCAACTTCCAGCTGGTCGATACCATCGCGCTGCGCACCGGCGCTGGCGGCGGCGCCCAGAAAACCGCAGCAACACCCGGCGCCCGTTCTGGCGACATCTACCTCCTGGCCGTCTACCGCCCCAACCAGGGCGAGGCCCTGGCTCAGGCCGTCTACAGCATTGACCAGCCGCTGTACCTGCGCTACGGCTTTGCCTGGGGACAGAATTTCCAGGAAGGACAGTGAACAAAAAAAACACCTGACAGGTGTTCAGACACCTGTCAGGTGTTTCATTGCTGTGGGGCGCCGGTCGCCCGCCTAGAAGTTCTTGCGGAAGACCAGGCTGAAGGAGTTATGGAAGAGGGTGTTGCCGCCGCCGCCGTCGCTGCACTCGGCCTCATCGGTGAAGTTGGAATGCACCGGTGAAGCGATGTCGCTGGCGGGCGAAGCGCCATCGTTGGCGATGAACACCATGTACTCGGCGCCCTTCCACATGTCGAAAGTCGTTCGTCCCGGCTGAACTTCCATCGTCCAGCTGTCGTGATCGTTGGTCTGTTTCTTGTCGATCACGTTGCCGGCGCCGCCCGATGACTGAACGGCCCAGACGCCGTTGACGCCGTTCCCGCCCGCATCCACAACCCGCACATAGATGTTGTGCTTGCCGCGATTCTCGCAAGGCGACAAACGTCGCATTTCGATCAGGCTGTACTGAACGCTGGGTTGGGGCGCAGCTGCCGCAGCCACAGCCGCCGGAGCGGGCGCCGGGGCCGCCGACCGGGCTTGCGCCCGCACGACCGGCGCCGGGGTGGGCGGCACGGGCGTCTCGGTGGGGGTGGGCAGGGGTGTCTCGGTGGGGGTTGCCGTGGGCAGGGGCGTTTCGGTGGGGGTAGGTGATGGGGTGGGCGTTTCGGTGGGGAGCGGGGTGAGGGTCGGCTGGGGTGTGTAGGTGGGTGTCGGAGCCAGTTCGTCGGTCTGCGCCGCGGCCGGAGGGTTGGCCAGGGCCAGGGCAACGGGGGCGATGCTGCTGCCGGTCGAAGCCAGGGCCAGGCGCGGGCTGCCGGCTTCGTCAGCCGCAGGCAGCGCCGCCGAGGTTTGCAAGGCGCTGATGAGGGCGGCTGGCAACGAGATGCCCAATAGGAAGACGACCAGCAGGATGATCAGCACCAACCGCCATCTGGCGCCCGACGACAGGCCCCGATACCACAGAACTAGGCCGTCGACCAGACCAGGTTTGGGAGCAGCCGCCGGGCGGGGCGCCGGGCGGGGCGCCGGGGCGGGAGTGGGGCGGAGCACAGGGGCCGGGGCCGCTGCCACGACAGCGCCAGCGGCTGCCGGCGCCGTTGCGCCCATGGCCACTGCCGTCGGCGCCATGGCCGGCAGGCGCGTGCGTCGCGCCAGGACGCGGCTGAGGTTGAGGCCAAGCACCGGGAACTTCAGCGCCAAAGCCTCGAAGTCCTCGCGGCTTAGCTCCCAGATGTCGGTGTTGCCATCGGCCACAGCCGTCACCCGATGCGACTCGCCGGTCAGGAGCGAGCTTTCGCCAAAGAAGTCGCCGCCGCCAATGGTGACGGCGCCTCCCTGGCGGTTGGACAGGCGAACGGCGCCGGTCTCGACCAGATAGAGCCGATCGCCGGCGTCGCCCTCGCGATACACCACCTCGCCGCTGCTGTAACGGGCAGGGATGAGGCGGTCGGCGACTTCGCTCAGCTGCTCGGATGTCAGGCCTGCGAACAGGTCGATCTGACGCAGGTGTTTGGCGCCGAAGGCGCCGCCGGCCTGGCCCAAGCGCTCGCTCAGGGTACGGCTCAGGGCCTGGCTCAGGGCGGGGTGACGGGCAAGTAGTTCGTCGAAATCGCTGCGATAGAGGACCCAGAGATTGGTGGCTTCGGCGGTGCGCACCCCGGTGGTGCGGCTCCGTCCGGTCAGCAGCGCCATCTCGCCGAAGAAGCCGCCCGACCCCAGCCGAGCGAGGACTTCGCCGCGCCGGCTGACATTGCTGACGATCTCGACCCGACCGGCATCGATCAGGTAGAGGGCGTCGCCAGGACTGCCTTCGGTGTAGACGACCTCATGGCCGGGCACATGCTGGAGCATGAGCCGTTCGGCCACTGCTTTGAGGATCGTCAGGTCGAGGGAGGCGAAGATGGGCAGAGCCTGCAACCGCTCGATGGCCAGTTGCTCGTCTTCTGGGCCGAGGCGCGCCCGCAACCCCTCGCTGAGGTGGGCGAGAAGCTCGGGGTTCTGCGTTGCCAGTTCGGTGAAGGCAGAGCGGCTGAGCGACCAGGCCAGAGTTTCGGACAGGGCCTGGGCCGATTCGGTGTGCGGCTTGTCGGTCAGCATCGCCATCAGCCCCAGCACCTCGCCCGGCCCGGCGTCGATCAGCAGTTCGTCGCGCTGGATGCGCACGGCGCCGCTTTCGACAATGTAGAGGGCGTCTGGTTGGTTGCCTTCACGGAAGAGGGTGCGCCCGGCATGGAAGATCTCCACATCCAGGTTAGCAGCGATCCGGCTTCGTTCGTCATCGCTCAGCGCTTCCAGACCTGGCGCCGCGCGCAGGCGTTGGCCAACCAGATAAGGCTCCAGCTGAGCCAGTCGGGTGCCAAAGCCGCGCGAGAGTTGGATGCCGAGAGTCGGGTTGGCGCTGACGATCTGTTCCAGATCGTGCGCGGAAAGCGCCCACACGTCCGTCTCGCCGGTGGCCTGGGCGCTGATGGTGCGCTTGCGGGCCAGGAAGACGTCGTTTTCACCGAAGATGGCGCCGGCGCCAAGCGTGGCCAGGGTGACCGGGCCGTAGCTGAGCCGGACGCCGCCGTGCTTGATCAGGTAGAGGGCGTTGCTGGCGGCGTCTTCGCTAAAGACGATTTCACCCGCAGCAAAATGCTGCAGGTGAAGGTGTTCCGCAAGCAGATGGCGCTCGTCTGGTTTCAAGTCGGCGAACGGTGAGGCGCGTTCCAGTAAGTTCGTACTCACGTTGGGTTGCTACCTCCTTGGTTTGATGGCGAGTGGCGGGGGCTGCGTAATGGCATGCGGCCCCTCCGCGGCCAAAGTTCCTCCTCAGGCGAGGAGAACGGGGCTAGGTTAACTCAGAGTATGAATATTTTGCAAACAAGCGAGGGTAGCAAGGGGTACGTCGCCGGCTGGCCCTGCGCGAAACAAGCGAGCGCGGCGTCTGTTGCGCTCGGCGTTTCCCAGCCGCAGCCGACGGGGTGGGCCTAGTTGTTGCGCCGAAACAGGACTTCGAAGGCGTAATGGCCGACGGCAAACAGGTAGGTCTTGTTCTGCAGATCCTGCTGGCAGCTTTGCGGGTCGGCATGGGGCTTGCAGTTGCAGTAGCCGGCCGCCAGCATCAGGTCGAAGTCCGGCCAGTCGGCGCTCATGCCGCGCGAGGCTTCACCGATGCGATTGCCGGCGTCATCGACAATCTCCACCTGACCGCCGCCCCCGCGATAGATGTCGAACTCGACCCGACCGGCCCCCTTACCCTGATCGCCGGTGACGTGAACCTGGCCGGTGAAGACCTCGCGTACCCGCACACCGTTGAGGGCATTGCCGGCGGCATCGACGACCGTGACAAAGATGTTGTGGTCGCCGGCGTCACATCGCTGCGAATCCTGGCCGACCGGACGCAAGCGCACCGAAGCGGCGTAGGTTGGGGCCGCGGGCGCCGGCGGCGTGGGGCGGGGCTGCGTAGGCGCGGGGGCGACGACGACGCGGGTTGGGGTGGGCGGCGGTGGGGCCTCGGCCACAGGGACGCCCTCGGTATTGCCCTCGATGGTGACGAGCTGGCCCAGCACCCAGCCAGTGGAGCCATCCTCGCGCCGGATCTGCCACCAATCGCCCGCCGGGTTGCGCCCAATCAGCAGCGCCGCTTCTGCGGGCGCCATGTCGCCGATGATGGCATAGGTCAGGCCAGGGCCGCTGCGCACATTCACTTCGCCCAGGGCGATGACCACCGGTTGAGCCGGGACGGTG
>CAYWPZ010000171.1:0-10811 GCA_964460135.1 uncultured Caldilineales bacterium
CGCCCAATCCCGCCCGTCCCGGCGACACCGTCGCCTACCAGATCCAGACCACCGATTGGCAGGGCAAACCCGTGCGGGCGCAGCTTTCGCTGGCTTTGGTCGATAAGGCCCTGCTCGCCCTCCTGCCCGACGCCGGCCCCGGCATCGAGCAGACCTTCTGGGCCACGCGCGGGTTGGGCGTCCAGACCGGCGTCACCCTGGTGGCGTCGCTCAACCGGGTGGACGAAGCCCAGCGCAGGGGCGCCAAAGGCGGCGGCGGCGGCGGCGAAGCGGCCATGGCCCAGTTCGATGTACGCAGCGACTTCCGCGACCTGGCCTTCTGGCAGGCCGACGCCGAGACCGGCCCTGACGGCAAGCTGGAAGTGCAGGTGACGCTGCCCGACAACCTGACCACCTGGCAGCTACGCGGCGTGGCCGCCACTGGCGAGACGCAGGTGGCCGACGAGACGCACGACCTGCTTGTTACCAAGCCCTTGCTCATCCGGCCGGTGCTGCCGCGCTTCGTCGTCCACAACGACCGCTTCCGCGTCGGCGCCATCGTCCAGAACAACACCGGCGCCGACCAGACTGTGACCCTCACCTTCGCCCTGGCCGGCCTCACCCCGCAGGGCGACACAAGCTATCGCCTTGAGATTCCCGACGGCGGCCTCGCCCGCGTCGACCTGCCGGTGCAGGTGGAGGACATCGACCCCACCAGCCGTCTGGTGATGGAGGATGTGACCGTGCAGATCGCGACGGTGGCAGGCGGCCACAACGACGCGGTTGAGATCAAGCTGCCCGTCCGCCGCTACAGCAGCCCGGAGACCGTCGCCACGGCCGGCATTGTCACAGCCGATGAGCCTCGCTACGAGGCCATCACCCTGCCCGACCGCTACGACCCCACCCAGGGCGACCTGAGCGTGCGCATCGAGCCCTCACTGGCCGCCGGCATGAGCGCCAGCCTCGACTATCTGGAGCATTTTCCCTATGAATGCACCGAGCAAACGGTCAGTCGCTTCCTGCCCAACATCTTCACCGCCCAGGCGCTGGCCAACTTGGGCCTCGACCGGCCCGAACTCAGGGCCAAGCTGGACGAACAGCTCCCGCTGGGCTTGCAGCGGCTGTACACCCGCCAGAATCCTGACGGCGGCTGGGGTTGGTTTGCGCAGGAGCAATCCAATCCCTACACCAGCGGCTATGTGCTCTTTGGCCTGAGCGCCGCCCAGTCTGGCGGCTACAGCGTAGACGCCGAGGTGATGGCCCGCGGCGGCGCCTACCTCCGCCGCCAGATCGGCGCCCCCGCCAAACTCCAGGGCTACAAGCTCAACCAGCAGGCCTTCTTCGTCTTCGTGCTCGACCGCTTTGCCCAGGCGGCCGGCGCCGACCGGCCGCTGGCCGAGGCGCAGCTACTGTTCGAGGAGCGAGACCGCCTGGCCCACTACGCCGCCGGCTATCTGGCCCTGACCCTGCAAGCCCAGGCCGAGATAGCCGACACCGCCGGCCAGGCCCAGGCCCTGCTCGATGCCGTGGCCGGCCAGGCCCTGCTTTCGGCCACCGGCGCCCACTGGGAAGAAACGACGACCGATTGGTGGACGATGAGCACCGACACCCGCTCCACCGCCGTCATCCTCAGCGCCCTCGTCGCCATCCAACCCGACCATCCGCTTGGCCCCAACGTCGTCCGCTGGTTGATGAGCGCCCGCAGCGCCGACACCTGGCAGACCACGCACGAAACGGCTTGGGCGCTGATCGCCCTGACCGACTGGATGGTCGCCACCGGCGAACTGGAGGGCAACTACACCTGGGACGCCAGCCTGAACGACCAGGCCCTCGGCAACGGCGCGGTCACGCCTGCGAACGTGGATGAGGCCACCGTCTTGCGAACGGCCATCGGCGACCTGCTGGCCAACCAGATCAACACCCTGATGATCCAGCGCACGCCCGGCCCCAACCTGTACTACAGCGCCAATCTGCGCACCTTCCTGCCCGTGGCCGACCTGGAACCGGTCAGCCGCGGCCTCAGCATCGCCCGCCGCTACAGCCTGAACGGCGACGAAAGCCATACCGAGATCACAACCGCCAACGTCGGAGATGTCATCGATGTCGAACTGACCATCGTCGTCCCCACCACCATGCACTATCTGCTGGTCGAAGACCCCATCCCTGCCGGAACCGAACCGGTCGACACCAGCTTTGCCACCACCAGCCAGAGCGCCAGCGGCCCGGAGGTGGAGAAGCAGCCGGAGGGAGACCAGCAGCCGGGCAGTGAGCCGGTTCCCTATTGGTGGTGGCTGCCCACCAGCTTCGAGCTGAAGGACGATCAGGTGGCGATGTTCGCCACCGAACTGCTCCCTGGCAGCTACACCTTCCGCTACCAGCTGCGCGCCAGCGTCGCCGGCGAGTTCAACGTCCTGCCCCCGCGCGGGGAGATGATGTACTTCCCCGAAGTCTTCGGCCACGGCGCCGGCAGCACCTTCACCGTTACGCGACCATAATCGCCTTGTCATTGCGAGGAGCGCAGCGACGAAGCAATCCCCCTCCCGCACCACAATTCCCCGCGTCCCTTGGAGATTGCTTCGGCCTACGGCCTCGCAATGACACGGCCCACCACCCGTCGAGTTTGCAGCGCCACAACGGAGAACGCGCCGTGTTCGATCAGAGTTACTTCGTCTATATCATGACCAACCGGTACAACACCGTTCTCTATACCGGAGTGACGAATGATCTGGCGAAACGAGTGCGAGACCACAAGACGAAGCAAGGTGGAGGCTTCACAAGTCGTTACAATGTCACCAAATTGGTCTACTTTGAGGGTTTCGCTGATGTGAATGACGCGATTGCCCGAGAGAAACAGATCAAAGCAGGCTCCCGGCAGAAGAAGATCGATCTGGTCAACTCCATGAATAGTGAGTGGCGGGATCTGTATGCGGATGTTGTTTAGCTGCTTATGAACTTCCGCCTTGGGGATTCCTCACTGGCTGATCGAAGCGACAGAACGCCAGACTGACCCGTTCGGAAAGACAGGGTGCAAGTTCATGCCTGACGCCTATGAACTTCCGCCTTGGGGATTCCTCACTGGCTGATCGAAGCGACAGAACGCCAGACTGACCCGTTCGGAAAGACAGGGTGGGAGAACATTGATCGGGCAACATGCCGCCACCAGAAATGTGATACTCTCAATGATTTCATCAGGAAAAAACTTATGAAGCTCAGACTCCTTCTCCTCACCCTGATCATCTTCCTGATCCTGGCCCCGGCCGGGCTGGCGCAAGGCCCGGAGACGCCGCCGGCCGATTCCGTCCCGCCCGCCCTCCAGCCCGACCTGCCTTTCGCCGCCGACCACATCCTCGTCCGGGTGGCCGAGGCAAGCGCAGCGGCGGCGCTGCCCCAGGGCGCCGAACACATCTTCGGCGACTGGTACAGCGTCCCCACCGGCGAGGCTGAATCGCCGCAGGAGGCGATGGCGCGCCTGGAGGAAGCCGCCGGCGTGCAGGAAGTCGAACTCGACTACATCGTCCGCCTGAGTCCGCACGAACGCATGGGGCTGCCCGAAGGCGGGGCGCAGGCGAGCGCGCCTGATCTCACGCCCAACGATACGTACTACAACCTGCAATGGCACTTCCCGCCCGTGCAGGCGCCGGCCGCCTGGGATCGGAGCAGCGGCCAGGGCGTGGTGGCAGCGGTAATCGACACCGGCGTGGCCAGGGGGAGCGATCTGCAGTGCCGGACGCTGGTGGATGAGTTCAACGCCATCACCAACCAGAGCGGTCAGGGCGCGGCCGACGACGACGAAGGACATGGCACACACGTGGCCGGCACCATCGCCCAATGCACCAACAACGGCCTCGGCGTGGCCGGGCTGGCCCACAATGCCGCGCTGATGCCGGTCAAGGTGCTGGACAACGAGGGGTCGGGGCTGATCAGCGACATCGCCCAGGGCGTCGACTGGGCGCGCAGCCACAACGCCGGCGTCATCAACCTCTCGTTGGGGATGGATTGTGGGGCGAGCGGCTGGCCGGCGTGCTCGTCATCGATCCTGAACTCGGCCCTGGCCGCCGCCGCCGCCGCCGACATTGTCATCGTCGCCGCTGCCGGCAACGCCAACCAGCCCGTGGTTGGCTTCCCGGCCAACCACCCCGATGTGATAGCCGTGAGTGCGGTCGAATTCAACCTCAACCGCGCCCCCTACTCGTCCTACGGCTCGGCCCTGAGTGTGGCTGCGCCGGGCGGAAACACGCATATCGACCGCAACAGCGATGGCTATGTCGATGGCGTGCTCCAACAGACCTTCAGCGGCCCGAATTGGGGCTATTATTTCTTCGAGGGCACCTCGATGGCAACGCCGCATGTCGCCGGCGCGGCCGCCATCCTGCGCGCGGCCAAGCCCGACGCCACCCGCCAGCAGATCCGCCAGGCCCTGCAAGCCACGGCCCTCGATCGCGGGCCGGCCGGCTTTGACAACCAATACGGCTACGGCGTCATTCAAATCGACGCCGCCATCAGCTATCTGTTGGGCAATAGCGTCACCCCGCCCGGCGACTTCAGCGAACCGGCCAGCGAGGCCCAGGTGAGGGCGCCGGTGTGGCTGCGGGTGCAGGCGACGAACCCGAACGACATCGGCCATGTGCGCTTCACCAGCAACGGAACCGGCCCCTGGGCGGAGATTTTCGATGATGCGCAGGCCCCGTTCGAGGTGATGTGGCAGATGTCGGGGGTGCCCGACAACCAGCGTTTTCTGATCGGGGCGGAGATTTATGACAAGTCGGGCAATCGCACCGACCGCGCCCGCTGGATCACGAAGTTGCCCGGCGGCAGCGGCGACACAACCGCCCCCAGCGGCGATTTCACCGCCCCCGCGCCCGGCGCCCAGGTGACGGCCCCAGTTTGGCTGCGGGTATCGGCGCAGGACAACGCCGGCGGGTCGGGCATGGCCAAGGTGCGGTTCACGACCAATGCCACGGGCCAGTGGCAGTTGATCGCCGAAGACACGACGGCGCCCTACGAATTCCAGTGGAACATGGCGGGGGTGGCCGACAATGCCAGCTTGATGATCGGGGCCGAGCTGATCGACAACGCCGGCAACCGCGCCGACCGCGTGCGTACGATCACAAAGCGAGCCGCGAGCGGCGACACCACACCTCCCAGCGGCGATTTCAGCGAACCGGCAGCGGGTGCCCAGGTGAATGCGCCGGTGTGGCTGCGGGTGCAGGCGCAGGACAACGCCGGCGGGTCGGGCGTGGCCAAGGTGCGCTTCACCAGCAATGGGAGCGGGCAGTGGCGCTTCCTGGCCGAGGACAGGACCCCGCCCTACGAGTTCCAGTGGGACATGGCGGGCGTGCCCGAGGCGACGCCGTTCTTGATCGGGGCCGAGATCTACGACGCCGCCGGCAATCGAGCCGACCGCGCCCGTTGGCTTGTGCGGCGCTCGAACGATACGACGCCCCCCAGCGGCGATTTCAGCGAACCGGCCTCGGGGGCCAGGGTGAACGCGCCGGTGTGGTTGCGGGCGCAGGCCCAGGACAACGCCGGCGGGTCGGGCATCGACCGGGTGTTGTTCACCACCAACGCCGCCGGCTCGTGGACGATGCTGGCGGCCGACTCGGCGGCGCCCTACGAGTTGCTTTGGAACATGGCCGGGGCGCCGGAGAATACGCCTTTCCTGATCGGCCTGCAGATCTATGACCGGGCGGGCAACCGCAGCGACCGCGTGCGCTGGATCATCAAGAACGCCGCCGCCTCGACCCTGCAAAACGGGAGTTTCGAGCAGGGCCGCAATGCCGGCTGGCAGGAGTACTCGCAGAAGGGCTGGCAACTGGTGGTCAACGACCTGCCCGGCTCGATGACCCCGCACGGCGGCCAGTGGGCAGCCTGGCTGGGCGGCGACCACAACGAGATCTCGTCGCTGTGGCAGAATGTGGCCATCCCGGCCGGGGTTTCGACGCTGCGTTTCTGGTATTGGATCGCCTCGGCCGACGTTTGCGGCTACGACACCGGCGGCGTCATCGTCGATACGACCACCGTCGCCGCCTTCGACCTCTGCGACAGCAACGACACCAATGGCTGGGTGCAGCGGACAGTGAATCTGGGCGCCTTTGCCGGCCGAACCGTTCGCTTGCAGTTCCGGGTGGAGACCGACGGCTCGCTCAACAGCAATTTCTTTATCGACGATGTGAGCCTGGGCGCAACGGCGATGGGCGAAGGGCCGGACGCGACCGCGCCGGCGTTCGACGAAGCCGAAATCGAGGCGCTACGTAGCGGCGGCCTGACGCCCGATCCATCCGAGCCGCAGGCCGCCCCCGACCCGGTCTGGCCGCGGCTGTGGCCGGCTTCGACGGCGGCGAAAGAATAGCGCGCCGGCTGGGCTTCCTTGACGACACCAGCCGCCCGGATTATCGGGCGGCTGGTTTTCTTTGGAGCTGCCGACCACCGCCCGCTCTCTGGCCCATTCACCTGATCGAGGGCGAATTGGGTGAGTGTCCTCACCCAATTTGGGTGCAAATGAGCGAATCGCTTTCGCAGCGTCAGCACGCCCACGTGCGGCCTTGCGCAACCGAGCATCGCACGCACCGTACCGCTACGATCAATAGCTGACGATGTCCAACCCCGGCACACGCCGAAATTCGGCGCTATTGCGCGTGAGCAGCGGCAAATCGTGTTGCCGGGCTGCCGCTGCGATCCACAAATCGTGGGGACCGATCAGCGCATTCAGGCGGCGCAGGTGTGCATAGATCTGTGCGTACAACGCCAGCGTGTCATCATCCGGCCAAAGAGTCTTGTGGCGACTCAGAAAAACGCTCACCTGCGTGTAATCCTGGCCGGCGACAACCGCGCCGCGCAGGAACTCTGCTTTCACGACCCAGACCAGCCGGATCTCACTGTCGAGAAACGGGGCCAGATCGCGCAGCCACTCAGGCGAGAGGGCGTCGCGCCAACAGCGAATGAGAAAATTGGCGTCGGCAAGGTAGATCACCGCTCATCCCGTCCTGGCGCCGGTTCCGAACCGGCCGGCCAGGGGTCATGGCCTTCATCTATGGTGTTCCAGTCGTTGGCCCAAGCCACGGCCTCGGTCATGATCTGCGCCTGCGGCTCGGTCAGCGGCGGCAGCTGCTTGAAGCCATCGATCATCTCAGCCAGGGTGCCGCGCTTGGGCACGACACGCAACACGACGTTGGAAAATGAATCCTGCGCGCCTGTTTTCCAGTCCTTCAGGCGGGTATAGGCTTCCTCGGTCAGGGTGATCGTCTTCATGCATGCATGATAGCACGAGTCGTGCGGTTGTACAAAGGTGTTTTTCTTTGATCTCACTGCAACCCGTACTGTTGCAGTTCTTTGGGCGTCAATGCCGGGGTGCGGCGCTGGATGAGCGGGGCGGAGAGGGTGAGGAGGCGTTCGGGGTCGGTGGGGCGAAGACGTGAGATATCGCCGCTCGCGTTCGTCAACACATACTGCCCATCGGGGCTGAAACTGCCCAGCGATTCCCCGCTCAGTTGCCAGAGTCGCTGATGAGCCTGTAAATCCCAAACAGCGACCCCGGCTTCATCTTCGACTGCCAGCAGGCGGTTGTTGGGGCTGAAAACGACTCGGTCGATAGCTCCGGTCACATCGAACGATGTAACCTGCTGCTCACTCTTGCTTTCGGCGATGACAAGCTTTTGCGCCTGGGCGTCGTGCAGGGCGACAAGAGCGCCATCAGGGCTCATGGCCGCCAGGCGCCCCAAAGGACTGGCTGCGAATAACTCGTTGCCGTGGCGGAGATCGAAGAGACATTTGCCGCGCCCACCCGGCCACCTATCCGCGGC
Organism: uncultured Caldilineales bacterium; assembly: GCA_964460135.1. Taxonomy (GTDB): domain Bacteria; phylum Chloroflexota; class Anaerolineae; order J102; family J102; genus SSF26. The sequence continues at coordinate 7,779 of CAYWPZ010000171.1, forward strand.
GATCACAAAGTTGCCATCGGCGCTGAATTCCACCCACCCTGAATCGAATGGACCGAGAATCCTACCCCCAGTGGACAGATCGAAAATGAGCAGTTGGCTCTCCTCATCGGTAAGAGCGATCTTTCTGCTATCGTCGCTAAATTGCATATCTTGAGCGTTCGGGATGTCGGCGGGGAGGGGAATGCGAGCGCCATCGTTGCTGTCGATCAGACCCGGTCTTCCTTCACCCGTAATGACACCGATCATGCGCCCGTGTGGACTGATCACAGCAAACTGCGCATCTTTGATCACAAACCGGTCGTCCTTCCTGGCGATATCCCACACGTGGAGCTTCTTGTCTTCCGTGAAGAACGTGATGAAATCGCCAGCAGCGCTGCTTTCGATGTTCTTCCCATCGTCGAGTTCAGTATCAAGATCGAGTTCAGTATCAAGCTCGATTCTTTCTCCCGTAGAGATACTGCACAACTCCAGTCCGCCGCCGCCGCCGCAGAAAGGGATGAAGGCGTCATTGTTCGACAACGAGTACTTCCACCAGTTATCTTCAAGCTGACCAAACGAAAAGACTCTTTCGGCTGTTGTCGCATCCCACACACTGAGAACCTTGTCTGAGGCATCGCGGGTGATGATGCGGCCCGTGGCTTTGTGGAAGAAGATACGCTCGTAGTCGCCGCCGCTTCCCAACTTCAACTGCGTCTGGACGGTGCTGGTGTCCCATACACGTTCTCTATCCGCAGCAAAGCGGCCATCGGCGCTGAACTGCAACCAGAACGTTCTGGTCAAGGGCAGTTCATCACCTGTGTCGACATCCCATAACCTGCGGTCAGACTGACCGACATCCAAGAACCCTCCTTCCGACCAAAGGTATCGGCCGTCTGGGCTGAGATCGAGACCGGCACTAGCAATGTTGCGGAGATACAGCAGAGATTCCTGCGCATTGGCATCCAGAATGACTACGTCATCTGAGCCATGCACCAGGATGCGCGAGCCATTGGCGCTGAATTGAACCATATCTACCCCGCGCCAGTAGACTAGGCCAGGTTCTACAGTGCTCGCCAGGTAGTAGAGCCAAGCCGTACCATCCTCGTTCACTACCAGGAGCCGTTCATCGTTGGCATCGAAATCGACGCTACCCCCGTACCTTTTGATTTTTCCCAACGATCTGAGCTCTCGTAGATTGTCGGTTTGCAGCAGCCTTGCTTCGCCATCCGTGGCGCGTACAAGCAGGTACTTGCCGGTCTTGCTGAACTGGACTTCGTCGATATTGCGCCCTCTCAGCCTCTGCACCACTTCGCCCGTATCCGCACGCAACAGCAGCGCCCGGTCGTCTGCGCTGACGACAGCCAACAGACTGCCGTCGCGATTGGATTCGATCCGCTGCAAGCCGACGCCGGCGCCGAACGGATTCAGCGTTCGCCCTGTTGTGGCATTCACGATGTGATAGGCGCCCTCGTCGTCCTGGAAGGTCAGCAGATTGCCGTCGAATCCGGAATACCACTGGCCCGCAACTTCAAGCGGTATTTCGTCTCCGGTCCTCGCATTCAGGAGGCGGAACGATGATTCCTCCCAATCGAGCAGAAGCAACCTCTCACTATTGGCACTGAAATAGGCTTCATTGCTGTAGATTACCGGCAGCGGCACTTCCTCATCGGCCCGAAGATCCCGCAAAGTCGCGGTGTTGTCGCTACCGAACGTTATCAGGAGCGTGTTATCAGGGCTAAAACGGCCATCGATTACATCAACCGGTTCTACACCCCACAAGAAGTCCAAGTCTGGTGATGTCACATCCCACACCTGGAGGGTGTTGTTTCCAATCTTGGCCAGCAGAGCTCCATCGTCGCTGAAGAAAACACTGAAGCCTTTGGCCAGCATTGGGTCCGGAGAACCGCCGACCTCCGTTCCTGTTCGCAAATCCCAAAGGTGAAGCAAGCCGTTCTGGTCGATCGTTGCCAGCCGCTGGCCTGTTGGATCGAATTGCGCGCTCAGCAGCGGCCCCTCCTCGCTGCCCGCAACCAGCCGCCACGGCCACGCCGTGGCCATCGCCTGCATCAGGGCGTCGCTGGCCTGGGGGTGGATGTAGCCATCCTCCAGGGTGGTAGTCATGGCCCGCCTTGCCAGGAGGATGGCCAGGTCGGGGTCCTCAGGGTGTTCGTCGATGGCGGTCTTGGCGTGGGCGGCCAGTTCACCGGCGGCGGCGCTTCGCTTCTGCCGTTCGGCTTCTTCGGTCTTCGCCTGGGCTTTCTTCTCGCTCGCCTGCGCCAACTCGGTCTGACGCTCTGCTTCCTCTTTTGCTATCACCGCTTCGGCGGTTTTCGCATTGGCCCGGGTCCTTTCGCTCCGCCAACGCAAACCTAGCAATAGCGCCAACACCAGAAGGGCAGCGCCGATGGCCACGAAAACGCGCAAACGGCCGCTGTTCTTGCGCTCCGCCTCGGCTCGCCGGCGCGCCTCCTCCGCCTTCGCTTCCAACAGCGCCTCGCGCTCGCGGCGGATTGCTTCTGCCTGCTGCCGGCGCTGCTCTGCGGCCGTGCGGCTGGCGCCCAGGAACGTTTCCTCACGCTCGCTCAGTCCTTCGAGATAGCCCAGCTTTTTCAGCAACAGTTCGCGTTGTTGGCGTAACTCCCGCACTCTCTGGCGTTGTTCGCGGCGCATGGGGGGTGCTCCTGAGTGGGCGGTGGTCAGTGGTCGGTAATCGGTGGTCGGAAGCAGTAATCAGTGATCGGAATCAGTGGGTAGTGGGCGGAGCGTGAGAAATGGCGATCTGGCAGTAACTTGGGTCTGGATGCAGGAACTATAGGCGATGGTGGGGATGGCGACAAATCGGCGAGGTTCGGCGACGGGGGTAGTTGGAGATGGGGTTTGCGGGCATTCACCCGGTCGCGCCAGAGAGATGGCGAGCGACCGTCGCCGGGAAGGGGAACGGTCCCGGCCATCGCCGCCGGGAAGGGGAACGGTCCCGGCCATCGCCGCCGGGCCGTGGAACGGTCCCGGCTAGCGGATGGAAGGCCCTGCGGGCCTGCTGTTCCCGGCGGGTCG
>CAYWPZ010000172.1:0-10717 GCA_964460135.1 uncultured Caldilineales bacterium
CGGTGCCGACGACCGGTTGATCGGAGGTTACGGTTACAGTGCCATCCCAAGACGGAGCGGCATCGAGCGGATTGAAGGTAGAAGCCGGGAAGTTGCCGCCGGTGCGGGTGTTGATACCCTGAGCGGCATTGGGGGCGATGGTGCCGTTGACGGTCAGGCTGGGGTTGGCGGGGTTGCGGGGCGTGAACTGATAGGTCACGTTGGCGGTGTTGTTCGACAGGTTCTGGACGTTGAGGGCCGACCACTGCGTCCAGTTGGGGTTCTTGACGCGATAGGCAGTGGGGGCCACCAGGGTCGTGGCGCCGCTGACATTGGCGCAGTCGCTGGCGTTGTAGTCCTCGGTGCGGGCCGCAGCCGGGTTGGTGCCGCCGCGGTTGATCACGGCCACGCCGGCGATGGTGCCGCCGTTGGTCACGCGCACGCTGGCCGAGCCTTCCCAGCCCAGCGCCACGTTGGGCACGGCGCCGCCGGGAGTGGCCAGGTCGTAGGTGTGCTGAGCGCCTACGGGGATGTTGTCATTGAAGGTGCCCTGGTTGGTGCCATCGCGGCTGACATAGGTCAGTTCCACCGCTGCAGCCGAGGTGCCGGTGTTCTGGACGGCGAAGCTGCTGATGATGGCATTGGCGCCGGAGACCTTCCACAGCGAGGGGAAGCAGATCTTGGAGGAACCTTGCGAGACGCCGGTGTAGAAGCCCATCTGGAAGCCATCGCCAGGACCACCGGTGTAGTCAGTCTCGACGACTGCGGCCAGGGGCTGGTTCGAGGAGGCGACGCCAGCGCCATTGAAGCCCTGGGGCAGCTGGCTGCTGGCCGGGTCGATGGCGACCGAGCCATTGCCGGGGATGCTGGGCGAGGGGCCGGCGATGGAGCTACCGTTCTGGTCGTAGTAGAAGATGCTGACCTGAGCCTGGTTGGCGGTCTTGTTGGCCAACTCGGTCACGGTCGAGCCGGTGCCGGGATCGGGGAAGCTCTGGGCGGCCACAGGCAGGGCCAGCAATGCCATCAACAGGGCAAAGCTCAAGACGAGAAGCAGGTTGCGTTTGGTCATGGTTGCGACTCCTGAAAAGTGAGTGAGTTTGGATACGACAGCGGTGATTCTTTGCACAAGCAAGTTTGGGTGCGCCCGTTTGGGCTACACTGCCACCTTAGCAGAGTTCCAGCCCGGCGACAATAGCAATTGCGGGTTATCTTTGGCCGTGCGCCGGCCCCAATGGGGGCAAATGCTACTAATACCTTCGGAGTAGCACGGCCTCATACCGCCGGGCCAGCCCGGTGCTGGGCAGGTTCGAGCGCCAGCCTCCCGGCCATGGCCGCCGGCGCCGTGTTTGCCGCCGCCACCAGCGTCGGCAGCCCGCCCGCCCGGCCCACGGCTGCCGCCTGGCAGAGAAAATCGCCCTGCTCGACCACCAGCCCCACCGCCCGGCCGACCACGGCTGCCCAGGCAGGGGTGGTCTGCCGGGCTACCAGGATGGCGCCTGGGGCCATCGTCTCGCTCGGCGACCCCAGCCGCTGAAACGGGGCCGTGAGGCTGCCGCCAGCGATGCCCAACGGCTGCGCCGGCGCTGTCGCTGGCCCTGGCAGCGCCGCCCATGCCTGTCGCCGCTCGCCGATCAACGGTTGCACATGGTCGCGGCTGTGCCACTCGCCCGTCATCATCTGCTTGATTTCTTCCAACTCCAGCCAGAAGATGTCGTCGACCGCGTCCAGCCGGCCGTCCTTGGCGCCCTCGCGACCGGCTGCCAGCGCCCATCGCCTGACCGCCGCCAGCACCCAGGCCAGCCCGTCCTCGGCCTGTCCGTGCGCTTTCAGCATCTCTTGCGTCTGGGCGATGGCCCGGCGCACGGCCCCGCGGCGCAGCAGCCCCGCCTGCCCGCTCAGCTCGGCTTCGGCCTGGCCGCGCCGGGCCTGGGCGTTGGCCGCTTGCCAGGCCGTGGCGCCGTTTCCGGCCACCGGCAGGGCGTTGAATCCGGTTTCGGCCAGGCGCGGGGCCGATAGCTCCAGCTCGTGGTCTCCGCGGTGGCCGTAGCGGGCGCGCCAGGCGTCGGCGTCAAGGCCGGCAAGCGAGTCAGCGACCATCGCTGCGGCGGGTGTTTCCAGCCCGGCTACAATGTCAAGGAGGGCGGCCGGGCTGAGCTTCCAGCCGGCGGTCATTTCGCATAGCGATGCGTAACTGCCCAATGCCGCCGCCGCTGCCCGTTGCTCGTCGTAGCAGGCGTCGGTCGTCAGCGGCTCGATTTCCTCCATGACCTGCAAAAGCTGCGCCTGGCTCCACTGCATTGCAAAGACGCGTTGCGCCCAAGCACGCAGCCGTTCCTGGCGGGTGGGTAGTTCGGCCGCCAACTCATCCGCAGCCCTGGCGCCGTGGCGTGGGCCGCGTTCAGCCGCTGGGAGGGCGGCGTTGGCGGGCAAGCCACTCAGATGGGCGATGCGTTCGGCTTCCACCCCCCAGCTTTGGACGACCAGCCCGGCCAGCGGTTGTTGGTCCCACAAGATGGCAGCGCCGTCTGGCCCGTTCGGCCGCGGCTGGCAGCCCAGGGCCTGGCTCTGACGACGATGGGCCGACGTGAGGGCATCGAGGATGATGCCGCGGCTGAAAGGGGTGAGGCTGGCGGGGATGATCACAGGCAAACTCCGAGAAAGGGGGTGGGGCCGGCGTCAGGCGCGGGCCATCCGGCTAGGATACCTTTCTCGCCGCCAGAAAGCCAAAAGCGGCCACGCGACACAACGCGCTTCGTAGTAACGACTTTAGTCGTTCATGGGGGGAGAGCGACTAAAGTCGTTCCTACGGTCATGGCCCGTCGATCCCCCCGAACACCAGATCTACCACCCGATCCAGCCGCTCGGCCAACGAGCCTGAGAACTCGGTCGTGCACCACCCGACGACTTGCTGGAAATAGAGCATGTAAAGCGTATCGGCCACGAAATCGATGTCGATTTGGGGGGCGACCTCGTGGCGGCGCTGGCCCTGAGCCAGCAGCAACGACAGCGTCGAACGAAAATCGAGACGGGCGCGCTCGCGATTCACCAAATCGGGCAGTCGCAAGCCGCGATAGACCATCTGTCGCACCAACTCACGGTCGGCGTCCAGCCCGGCTGCCAGGGCCTGGAACAGCGCCTTCACCTTGCCCTGCACGGTGTCGGAGCGAAACACCTGGCTTGCCTCGACCAGCTGCAACTTCCCCAGCGTCTGTTCGCCCAACGCCAGCAGCACATCCTCTTTGGTCGGGAAATAGTTGAAGAAGGTGCCCTTGGCCACCCCGGCCGCCTCGGTGATCTCGGCCACCGTCGTTTGCTCGAAACCTTTCGCGCGGAAGAGGCGCAGCGATTCGGTCAGCAGGCGCTGCCGCTTGGCGTGTTTGTTCGATTCGCGTCGGGAGATGCCGTTGGCGTTGGGCGAGGGCATGAGCGTTGTGGCGGCGACGGTGGGGGATGCCATCATCAGCGGGCGAAGAAGTTGAGGCGGGCGCTGCCCGACGGGTGTGGGACGGGGGGGTGGGATGGTCGCGCGATGATGTTGATGACGGCGCTGCCTGGCAAAGGTTACTTGCCTGGAGGAGGGGTTCCCCAACTCGGATCAACTTTGACACAGCGCGGCATGAAAACCTATAATGACCCCTGTCTTTTCCTTCGTGTTGATGGTCTCGGTACTCTGTCCTTGTCTCTGGCTTGGCATGAAAACGATCAAACGTTATCCCAATCGCAAACTTTACGACCTCGAACGCAAGCACTATGTCACGCTCGATGACATTGCCATGTTCATCCAGGAAGGCGAGGATGTGCAGGTGCTGGATCACGACACCGGCGAAGACCTGACCAGCGTCACCCTGTCGCAGATCATCTTCGAACGGGAGAAGAAACGCTCGGGGTTTCTGCCGCAGACGGTCTTGATGACGCTGGTGCGCACCGGTGGAGGGACGCTGGATTATCTGCGACGCTCGCTCAACAGCTCATTGGGGGCGCTGCGCATGCTGGAGGAGGAAATCGACCACCGTCTCGACGCCCTGGTAGCCCGGGGCGAGCTGGCGCAAGAAGAGGCCGAGCGTGTGCGCCAGGAGATCTTCACCAATGCTTCATCGGCAGCCCGCGAGATGATGCCTGACCGGCGGGTGGAGGCGGCGCTTCGTCGCCTGAATGTGCCATCGAGCCGAGATGTGCGCAGCCTGCAAGAGCAGGTGGACGAGCTGATGAGGCGGGTGGATGCGCTGCTCGACCAGGCGCAGCCGTTGCAGGCGGCCGAACACCATGCTCAAGCCGACAAAGACCGGGCCGCTTCCTGAATCCTGACGGCGCTCTCGCGACATTGCTCCCCAGCCATGAATCAGATTTCCTCAATCGACCCAGCGCCGTCTGCGGTCGGGCAATCGAAGACGGCTTTGGTTCTGGCAGGCGGCGGCCTGACGGGTGCGGTCTATGAGATCGGCGCCCTGCGGGCCATCGACGAGTTGTTGGTCAACCGCACGGTGCAGGATTTCGACATCATCGTGGGGACGAGCGCCGGGGCGCTGATCGGCGCCATGCTGGCAAAGGGGCTGACGCCGGGTGAGATGATGCAGATGTTGGATGGCAGCCATCCTGAACTGAACAAGATTCGCCCGGATCATCTTTTTTCGTTCAATACCGGTGAATTCAAGCGTCGAAGCCTGCGTCTACCGCGGACGATCAAAGCTGCGATTTCGCATTACTTGCGAAATCGTAGCGATATGAATATTTTCGATGTGCTTTGGTCGTTGCTAGAGGTTCTTCCCTCGGGTCTGTACGACAATGCCTCGTTGGTGCATTTTGTGCGCCAGAATCTGGTCGAGCGAGGGCTGAGCGACGATTTCGATACGGTCTGTTCCGAGCTGTACATCATCGCCACCGACCTGGATACAGGCGACCGGGTGGTGTTTGGCCGCGAACCCTGGCGCGACACTCCTCTTAGCGCCGCCATTGCCGCTTCCAGCGCCGTGCCTCTGCTCTACCGGCCCGTGCGCCTGGGCGCGAACGAGCTGGTGGATGGAGGGCTGCGCGGCACGGCCAGCCTGGATCTGGCGGTGGAGGCAGGGGCGAAGCTGATCGTCTGCATCAACCCGCTGGTGCCGATCGACAACAGCCATCGCGAGGGCGTGCCCCTGCTAGGCCCTGACGGACGCTATATCAGCGACAAGGGCTTTCAGGCCGTCGGTTCGCAGATCCTGCGCATCGTCATGCAGAGCGGGCTGGATTATCATGTCAAGCAGTTGCGGCGTCGGCATCCCGATGTGGACATCATCGTCATCGAGCCGCGCCGCGACGACTACAAGATGTTTTTCTACAACATCATGCGCTATTCGGCCCGGGTGACGATTGCCCAGCATGGCTTCGAGTCGGTGACGCTGGGCCTGGCCGACCGTTATCCCGAACTCAAGGCCACACTCGCCCGTCATGGCCTGGAAATCACCCGGCGCTTCGTGATCGAAGACCTGGCTGCCATTCAGCAGAGCGGCAATGACCTGGAAGTAGTGCGAGACCTGATCGAGCAGGGAGACCACCGTCGCCAACCCAGGCGCGGGGCCACGAACACGACGAAATCGTTGCAGCAGACGCTGGCCGATCTGGACGGTGCGATCGCCGCCCTGGAGCGGCGTTCGCACCTGAGCCGCACCACAGCCGAACCGATCTTGGAGTGACTTTAGTTCAGGTGGCCAGCAGTCCCTTCTCCTTCAACAGCTGGGGATACAGCGCCTCGGCTTGGCGGAACAACGGCGCCAGCTGCATGGCTTTGAAGATCGAGCCTTTGGTTCTGATCTCGCCGCCAAAGAAGGCATCGCGCAGGCGTCGGTGCCCCATCCAGACATCATGCAGGGTGTCGGCGGTCAGGTGCAGTTCCAGGTCAGGGGTGGCGCCAGCGGGTTGGTAGCTGAAGGTCACGGGCCGGGTGCGACCGTTGAGACCGATGAAGGCGTCGGGCTGGCTGAGGTGGACACTGATCAGCATTTTGCTGCGGGCGAAGTCGTCCGTGGCCCCTGGCGTGCGGCTCAGGCGCTGGAACAGTTCCTCGGTGACTTCGCGTAGTTGAGTGGAAGTGGTGAAGAAGGGCATGTGTGTGTGAGGCGTGAGGTGTGAGGGGCGTTTCGTACTGCGCAATTTGCCGTCAACCACGAAACACTGACGTTCTTTGCTCCAGTCTGAGGTCGATCATCGTTTGCACTTGGCCGCGCACTTGTTCGCTGACATCGGAGATGAAGGTGGGGTTGCCGGCCAGGTCGGGCTGGCGAAGGTGGGCGTCGATCGGTTCGCCGATGTCGATATACCATTTGCTGGGCAGGGGAAGCACGCCGAGAGGCCCCAACCACGGAAACGTCGGCGTGATCGGGAAGAAGGGGAAGCCAAGCAGACGCGCCACCGGTTTGGCGTTCATCAGCATAGGATAGGTCTCTTCGGCCCCAACCACAGCCACCGGGATGATGGGGGCGCGGCTCTCGACCGCCATCTTCACAAAACCCCCGCGCCCAAAACGCGCCAATTTGTAGCGGTCGCGAAACAGCTTGCCCACGCCCTTGTAGCCCTCGGGGAAGACCAGCACCAGCTCGTCCGCTTCCAGCAGGCGGCGTCCATTGTCGGGGTGGGCCAACACCTGGCCGGTGCGGTTGAGAAGAGTTGACATAAAAGGGAGGGTCGGAAACCAGTTCGCCACCAGCGCCCGCACGAGGCGTTGCGAGGGGTGATGTTCACGGACGCCATAGGCGATCATGGCCCCGTCCATCGGCAAGACTCCGGAATGATTGGCAACCATCAAGGCGCGGCCTTGATCGGGGATGTATTGCAGACCGTTGATCTCGACCCGCCAGTATTTGCTGTACAGCAAGCCGGCCACAAGGGCGAAGTAGTCGGCGATCTCGGCATCGTAGCCCCACTCATCCACCTCGAACTCGCCGCGCAGCCGTCGCTGCACGAACTCGACCTGCATCTGCGCCGCTACCTGCAAGATATAAGCCATGCCCCGGTAGGTTTCAGGGTCCAGCCAGGCGCTGTCGATGCGCTGTTGCAAGGCCGCCAACAGGCCAGCCCTTGCCTCCGGCGGTTGGGACGGGTCAGGCTGAAAGAGGTCGACGACTTTAGACACCGGCGTTGCTGCGCCTGCGCGATCCACCACCTCCGGGGCGGCGATGTCGAACTCGACCGCAGCCAAACTGCCTGCCGCCTGGGCCACGCTCGTGTTTCCGTTTTCGTTCATCACTGTTCCTCGTCAGCCGGCCTGGACGGCTGTGGCGGCGTTTTGCAGCCTATCGGCGACAAAACGATAAGCGGCGTTGTCCTGATAGCGTTGGCGGCGAACAGCTTCGCCGAATTGTCGCACGGTGGTCTCGGCGTCGATGCTCGGCTCGAAACCCATTTCGGCGCTCATGCGTTCGCTGGCGGCCACCCACGAATAGCGCAGATAGTCCCACGGGAACGGCGCCAGCCCATAGATCGTGGGCGAGAGCAAGCGAGCGGAGCGAAAGCCCAGGTAGGCAAGCGGGTGGAGGATGGGGAGCGGCGGTGTGGCGGCCAGGGCCATGATCTTGAGCAGAGGCATGGCCGGTCGCGCGGCGATGTTGTAGACGCCGGCGCAGTCATTGGCAAGGCAATGCAGCACGGCCGCCAGCACATCGTCGGGATGGATGACCTGGAACATGGGGTCGAAGCCCAGCAAGACGGGCGCCGCCGGCAGCGAGAGCAACTGCGCCAGCGGCGAGGCCATCCCTCCACCCAGGATATTGGCGAAGCGCAAGCTGGTGATCACCATTTCGCTCTGCTGGCGGCGGAAGCCGTTGACGAAGTTCTCGATCTCGCGCAACTCGCGCACATAGGCATAACTTGGTCGTCCGGCAAAAGCGTTGTCTTCGTCCAAAAAAGCGGGATGCTCAGGGCTGGCGCCGTACACGACCGTGCTGGAGGGCAAGATCAGCTTGCGGACGCCCGCCAACGCCGCCGCCCCCAACAGCCGCATCGTTCCCATCACATTGCTATCGAAGACCTCTTCGCTACGGCGCTGCCGCCAACGGAAAGCGCAATGCACGACCGTATCGACCTTCTCGGCCTTGAACAGTTCCGACAAGAGCGGGTTGCGGACGTCGGCTTCGATGAACTCGACCTCGGCCAGGGGTTTGGTCATGGGCTTGAGATCGATGCCAAGCACGCGCATCCCCTGCTGACTCGCCGCCTGCGCCAGATGTCGCCCCAGGGGGCTGAATAGACCGGTGATGGCAAGCGTCTTCATGGGCGATGACCTTTGGGTGGTTGGGGTGGACAGGGCGCCATGCCGGCGATTATAGGCGGCATTGGCGGGGCCGGTCAAACCATTTGGCGTTGGAGGCGCTGGCGAAGCTCAGGTAGGCGGGCCAACATGGCCTGGTAGCCAAGCTCGATCAATCGGCCCCGCGGCATCCTCAGCATGTCGAAATCGGTCAGTTCAGGTTCCACCAGCACATCGGCGCCGGCCGGGTCGTCGCCGGCCTGGACGAGGGCATGGCCGAGGATAGCGGCGGTGTAGGTGTCGATGCGGGTCGGCAGGCGTGCGGGCGGGCCGAACAGATTCACAGCCACCACAACCCTGGCGCCCAGGCTGCGGGTGAAACGGATGGGCAAGTTGTCGATCAGCCCGCCATCGACATACCAGCGGTCTTCGATCAAGACCGGTTTGACCACGATCGGCACGCTGCAACTCGCGCGCACTCGCGGGGCCAGCCGCCCATCGCGAAACAAGCGCGACCAGCCGCTCAGGGCATCGCAGGCCACACAGCCATAGCGCAGGGGCAGGTTCTCGATGCAGATGTCGCCCAGCCACTGGCGGATGAACTGCTCCAGCGGCGCAAACGAGAAGAAGCCGCGCCGCGGCCAGGCCGGGCGAACGATGCGCCCCCAGTGAATGTGCCGGGCGATGTAGCCGATCTCGTCGATGCTCTTGCCGGCCGCCACCCCTGCCCCGATCACCGAACCAACGCTGGTGCCAACCACCACCTCGGGCCACAGCTCGGCTTCGGCCAGGGCCTGAAGCACACCGATGTGGGCGAAGCCGCGGGCGGCGCCGCCCCCCAGGGCCACGCCCAGCCCTTGCCGCCGTGGCTGCTCGTTCGCCACGCCCGCCTCGCGCTCAGGCATCCGAGCCGGACAGAGGCCAGCTGGCCGCCCCCCAAAGTTCCGGCGCGAATTCACCCAGTCCCAGCTCGCCCAGTGTCTCTGGACAAGGCCGGCCGCTGGCCGCATCCCAGCGCCGAATCTGGTAATACCAGGCCAGGAGTGTCTCCAGGTCGGGCGCGTAGCCGGCTGTGGGGCCATCAGCCAGCGCCTGCAAGACTGGTTTGGGCAGCGTGTCGTCGGCGCGGTCGAGGCCAAAACGGTGGTTGAGGACGCGCTTGAGCGTGTAGATGCGCTCGCCGGCCCGCATCAGGTCGTCCGCCGACCAGTAGCAGCCTGTAATCGTCCCCCAGAGTTCGAGCAACTGCGGGATGAGAACATCTTCGAAATGGCAGAGGATGGCGCTGTTGGTGAAGGCCCGAAAGTCGATGATGCGGGCGACCATCTGCACTTTCGCCAGCGATTCCTCGTGCGGGTCGCCAAAGCCAATGCCAAGCTCTGGCGCTTCACGGCCCTGCTCCCAATGATAGACATCCCCGGCCATGTGGCAGGCGCCTCGCGTCGAGACGGCATAGACCAGCCCCTGGCCGCTATGGGCGCGTACGTCGTGGAAGGGCAGCTCCAGCTTGTTGACATGCACCGCCCGCCCCGCGGCGCCCAGGGCCGCGGCCATGCGCGCCGCGCCTTGCGCCATCAGTTCGCCGATGCCCTGGCGGAAGGCGATCTTCTCGATCAGGATAGGGACGGGCGTCGGATCGCCCCAGCGCAATACCAGCCCATCGGTGATGCCTTCGTCGATGACGCCTTCCTCGAACAGGGCGTAGGCCAGGGCGATGGTCGAACTGCATGAGATCGTGTCCAGCCCCAGGCGATTGCACAGATGCCCGGCAAAGGCCACTGCCTCCAGGTCGCTGACGCCAAGTTGCGGCCCAAACCCAGAAGCCGTCTCGTATTCCGGCCCATCCACTACCCCCTCTACCCGGCCCGGCAGTTCGACCTCGCGGCCGCAGGCGATGGGACAGCGGAAGCAAGGCACATGGCGCTTGAGGAAGCGGTCGCTGAGCTGGCCGGAGTTGATGTGGTCTTCGATGCCGTCGAGCACATTCGTGCGGTAGTAGTAGGCCGAGACATCGCCCGCGATGGGGCCGACGTCCATGCTCAGCAGGGTGCCGCCCAGCCGTAGCATCTGCGTGGTCAGGTCTTCGATGACATGATTCGTCAGCTCGCGGTTGGCATGCTTGTTGGCATTGGGGTCGTGCAGCGGCACATCCGCCCGGCCGCTGACGGCGATGGCCTTGAGCTTCTTGCTGCCCATCACCGCCCCCAGCCCGGTGCGGGCGGCGGCGCGACCATGGTCGTTCATCACCCCGGCAAAGAGCACCAGATTCTCGCCCGCCGGCCCGATGCAGGCCACCCGCGCCCGTTTGTTGCCCATCCACGCGCGGATGGCGTCTTGCGTCTGATAAAGATCCAGCCCCCACAGGTCGCCGGCGTCGTGCAATCGCGGGTGGGCGCCCTCGCGCAGCTCCAGCCAGACCGGTCTGGCCGCCTGGCCGCTGACGATGATGCCATCATAGCCCGTGCGCCGCAGTTCCGGCCCCCAATAGCCGCCAGAATTGCCCTCTCCTGTCAGTCCGGT
>CAYWPZ010000173.1:0-10622 GCA_964460135.1 uncultured Caldilineales bacterium
TAGTAGGCGGCCTGGCGCTGCTCTAGCCAATAGGGCGTGACGCGGCGGACGAGTTTTTGTTCGTGGGCAGGGCTGAGATAGGTGAGGATGAGGTCGTGGCCGGCGGCGAGGGCGGCCTGGATGACGGGCAGGGCAGCGAAGGCGGGGGCGTCGTCCAACCAGGCGGGATGGCCCAGATAGCCGGCCAGAGCGGCGGCCAGGGCGTTTGTGACCTGCTCGGCCCAGAAAGCAGCGGCCTCCTGCTGTTCGAGGCTCAGGGCGGCGGCCAGGTCGTCGAGCAGGGCGGCAGGAAGGGAAAAAGGCAGGGCGAGATGCTCGCCCAGGCTCTGGTAGACTTGCCCGGCCAGCCAAAGCAAGGCGGCCTGGGAGGCGGAGAGGCCGATGGGGCCGGGGGGTGGTGGGCTGGCCGTTCCCGGGATAGCGGAGTCTGGGCCGGCGGCGCCTGGGTCGGCGGCCAGATGCCAGCCCAGACTGGCCAGGTGTTGGCGTAGGACGGGGAGGGCGGCGGGATTGAGGATGCTGCGGGTGGGCGAGAGCGGGTCGCCCAGGTGACGGCGGATGAGCTTACGGCGGCGCAAGTCGGCCATCAAGTCCGGGTTGGCCGTCTCCAGAACGGCCAACTGACGCAGGCGCACATCCTGACCCTGGCGCGCCCACTGGCGCAGCTTGGCCACCAGGCGATGGCTGGGTTGCTGGCCCAGGGCGTGGTGCAGAGTCTGGAGGAGGTCGGGCAAGGGGAGGCCGCCGGCGATGGCGTTGGCAACGGCGTCCGGGTCGAGGACGAGGATTTGCCGGTCGGGGCCAGGGTCGGGCGGCAGCCAGACGCAGAAAGGCGCCAGCAGCGTCCGTTTCTTCGGTCGCCGCGATGATCCCGGCCCCAAGCCCATGCGCATCCACAACTTGCTCGTCATCTCGCCCGACCTGCACCCGAATAGCTGCCTGGAATTGGATTGGCGGGTGAAGGTCATTGGCGCGCCGGTCTTGCTGGAGCACCTGACTCAGGCTACCCCACGCGTCGATCTCAGCCCCGAGGAGTGCACGGCCATCGCCCGCGAGTTGTGGCTCAGTCCGTGGCAGCCGGAGGAGGGGTGGCCAGCGGCCAGCGGCCAGCGGCAGGTTGAAGAGTCTGTCTCTGCCAAGGTGGTTGACGACTCTGGCCATGAGATCGAAGCAGGAAGAGAAGGACGAGGAGTGTGTACGCCCGTCTGCGACCGTGGGCAAGAGGCTGAGTCGGAGCAGGAGGGAGGCGAGGCGAAGACGGGGGGACGGGGGGGCGCAGAGAGGGCAACCTTGCCTCCGCTCACCGCCGCTGCCGTTGTCCGGTCTCGGCTCGAGGTTCTAAAGGAGGCGGGGGCGAACGAGGTCGCCGTCGCGCCCCCGCTGCGCCAGGCGCTGGCCGAATGCTGGGCCTATCTGCGCTGGTCGCTTCGCAGTGGCAAGTGGCAGGTGGAGGGTGGCAAGTAGACAAAGTGGCAGGTTTCGTAATCCGCAGTTCGCAATCCGCATTTCTTCTCTACCCAGGAGGCTTCCCATGTCAGGCAATGCACGTATCAACAACCATCAGGCGGGAGCGCAGGCAACGCCGAGTTTCGCTGACGCTTTCTCGAGGGCGGGGCTGCCAACCCCCGCGGCGATGACAACGCTGCTGGCCGGCGCTAACGGCAGCGCTGGCGAGATCGCCATCCAGCCCACACTGTTCGTCGGCGCCGGCGGCAGCGGGCACCAGATCGCCCTCCACACCAAGGCCGCCTACGGCGACTATTTGCCGGATTGGGTCAGGTTTTTGGTCATCGATTCGGCCCAAGAGGACCTGCGCCTCAAGCGTAACGGCCGCGAGTGGCGGATGGAGCCGGGCAGCGAGTTGATCTACACCGGCGGCGTCTCGATTGCCGCCATCAACCGCAACCTGGATCAACTGCCCACCTTCAAGCAGACCTTCGGCGACCGCTTGCAGGATTTGCCCAGGGTGATTATCGGCAACGGTGTGGCGGGCGATCGCACCATGGGCGCCATCACGCTGCATTGGCATGTCGAAGCGATCGAGCGGGCGCTGATGGCTAACTTGCGCCAGCTGGCCCATCATGATGGCGCTGCCAGCGACGATCTGACGCAAGCAGTGGGGCTGAATATCGTCCTGGTTGGATCGGCCTGCGGGGGACAGGGCAGCGGTGCTTTGATCCACCTGGGCTACCTTGTGCGGGGTCTGCTGGCCGAGTTGGGCCAGTTGGCCGAGAGCAGCCGTATCACCCTGCTGGCCCTGCTGCCTGATGCGTTCCCTGGCCTCAAGTTGCCCTTCCTGGAGCCGAACACTGTCGCCTTCCTGCGCGAGGTAGAGCACTGGATGGACAAAGGCGGCTTTCGGGTGCGCTTCCCGAATCGCCGGGAGGTTCACAGCCTGGAAGCGCCCTACGACCGGGTCTTCCTGATGGGAGGCATCGATCAGCACGGGCGCACCCGGCACAGTCACACGGAAGTCTGCGCCGCAGCGGGTGAGATGTTGCACTTGCTGTACGCCACAGCTGTCGGCCAGAAGTTGTGGGCTGATCTGGTGGGGTTTGGCGACCTGTTGGGCCAACACAGCGATGAGGGCGAACTGGCTTGTTTCGGGACGCTGGGTTTGGCAGTGATGGCGGCGGATGGCGCCCGCGTGCAGCGGGTCTGCGCCCGGCGCCTGGCGGCCGGCGTGACGCAGGAAGCGCTGTTGGCGGCGCCGCAGATGCCGGCTGCCGCGCAGGCCGCGGTCGATTTCATGGGGCGAATGGGCTTGGAGCCCGACGCCCTGCGCCGCAAGTTGTTGGCCGAGACCGATGGCAGCCCGAATGGCGGTCAGATCGTGGCGGACCTGGTGCTGCCCGGTCACATCGGCCGCCGCCCGCCCGCAGAAGCGCCCACCGCCGCCATCGGCTATGTGCGCGATTACCGGCAGGTCTATCTGGTGCGACAGGCGGGGCCGCAGATCGATGCCAAGGCTGCGATCGTGTGTGAGCAGGCTCTGGCCGAGATGGAAGCGATGCTGGCTGGGGCGGCGGCCGAGGGTGGGGTGTTGCACGCCGTCGCCATCGCCGCGGCTGTGCGTGGCAGCCTGGGCGCAGAAGTGGGCGTCTGGCGGCAACGACACGAGGCCGAGGTGCAAGGCCAGGGCGAGGCGGACGAGGCGTCGCGTCAGGCCGAGGAGGCGCTGAGTCGCGTCAGCGGTAAGTTCTTCCTGCTGCAAGGCCCTGAATTAGCCCGTTGTCTGCCACGTTTCGAGCGGGCGGCGCAGGAAGCAGCCGAGGCTTTTCTGAACCGCCGCCTGGCCGAGGCCGCCCTGACGGTGCTGGCGGCTCTGGAACGGGCGGTGCGGGTGCACGAGCAACGGTTCCAGGCCGTGGCCCAGCGTCTGCGCCAGGCGCTGCCCTTGTTGCAAGACGGCAATCACGGGCATGGGGCAGGCGCGATGACGGGGGGCCGTGATGACGATCTCGAGGTCGATATCAATTTGATCGACGAGTCCACCCTGAGTCAACTTTACGCGGCCTGTGCGCCTAAGGTGGCGGCTGGGTTGGCCGAGGTGGTGGCCCATGCCGCCGGGCAGGGCCAGGCGCTGGCAGGTTGGGATCAGCTGACGGCGGGTGAGCTGGCCGACCAGTTGAGCGCGGCTTTGCAAGCACCCTTCGCACGCCTGGCCGATCTGGGCGTGGAAGAGGTCGTAACCGCTCGCCAGGAGAGCGTCTCGGCCGAACGTTGGCAGAATCGCTTACTGGAGCTGGCTGTCCCCATGTGCAATCTGGAAGGGGTGCGGCTGGTGGATGGGGCGGTGCAGACGGCGCGGGTGACGGTGATGGGTGTGCCGGATGATCGCACAACGCAGTTCACCGCACGGCCGGAGATGCTGGCCGCCACCGGCGACCGCAGTCGCGTCGTCGCCCTGGCCGCTACGGTCGGCCTCTCGCTCAGCGCTCTGAAGCAGTGGCCGGTTTGGACCAGGGCTTACGAACGGAAGAACGGGCGGTAGGTCGGAGTTCAGAAGGCTAACAGCCAATTGTGCAAGCATTCGAGTGACGAGGAGGTATTGTATGCACTGCCTACAGCGCACTGTGCTCATCAGCCTGGGTGATGAGGCTGCAGCTCTGGCGTCGGAACTGTTCGCAGCCGTCGATCTGCCGATCTTGGCTCATGTTGGGCTGGGTGGATCGCTTGACGAGCAGATGGAGGGAGGAGATCGCGCCGTAGCGCTGCTGGCGGCGTTGCAAGCGGTTTCCAACGCGGCGGCGCTGGAGCAGTTGCTGGCCCAAGGCGCGACGCTGGAGCGAACGGACGCGATCGCGGTCTGGCTGGTGGTGGACATCGCTGCTGCCGGGCGTCTGCCGGCGCTGATCGAGGCCCGACAGCAGGCCATGGATCTGGCCTGGCGGCATTTCCGCTGCACGCTGCCCACCCATGCGCTGGTGCTTTCGGCGCCGGAGGCGGGGGACGAGACCAACGGCGTGCTCAAGGCGCTGGAATCGCTGCCGCAGCCGCTGGAGAGCCTGCTGCTGGCAGGCCAGGTGAACGCTGACGGGCTGGGTCTGGCGGCGGATGAGGTGCGCACGCGTTTGCGCGAGGCCCTACGCCAGTTGATCGTCTCGCCGCTACGCCGCCTGCCGGCCCGTTTCTGGCAGGCGGCGGAGGCGCCGTGGTCGGCGGTGGAAGAGGAGGGGGAGGCGGCTGGCGGCCGTTGCGACGTTGGCCTGACCTGGCAGACGCCGCCGCTGCTGACGCTGGGCGCTCAGTTCTACCCGAACCCTGCCGGCCGGCTGTGGGCGGCGTTTGTCCGGCGTTGGGTGCAGGCGGCGTTGGCGCAGCTGGTTGCACCCACGCCGGCAGGGGCGAACGCCTGCGAGTTGGCTACGGAATGGTTGGTGTGGCAGCCGGATCGTCTGCAACCGCTGTTAGAGGGGGTGATGGGTGCGGAGCCGCAGATGGCAGCGGCGGAGTCGTATGGTTGGGCTGGCTGGGCGCAGTGGGACGAGCTGCTGGCGATGGTCGATGAAGACGAGGCGCGGGTGCAAAGGGCGTTGGGGAAGGCGACAGCGGCCGGCGTCGCCCAATTGGCGGCATGGGTGCAGCAATGGCAACGGGCGCTGGATGAGCGGCTAGCGGCGGATCTGACTGCGATCGGCGCCGCGCCCGACCTGGCTATGGCCGAGCAGGCGCTGGTCGGTTACCGGGGGCAGTGGTTGGGCTGGGCACAGGTGATGGACGAGGATTTAGCGGCGATGGCGGCAGCGCAGGCTGAGTTGATCGGCCGGCGCAATGCCGCACGGCTGAGGCTGGAAGGGTTGTTGGGGCATTTTTCTTTGTCAGGCCCGGTGGCCGGTCTGGCTGCGGGCCTGCGGCTGTTGCTGCGTCCGCGGCTCTGGCTGCGAAGTTTGCGGGCCTATGGGTCGCTGGATGCATCTCTGCGCGATTACACAGATGCGATCGAGGCGGTGTTGAGCAGCGAGATGCAGCGCCGGCGCTGTGATCTGCTGCGGCAGCATTATTTGGTGGGTGCAGAGCAGGTAGGGAGGATGTTGGCAATGGTGGGAACGCTGGCCGCCACGCTACGCCAGGCGCAAGCGATGGCGGCGCCGGCGCCGGTTGTGGAGGATGCGGTGTTGGATGAGGCGATGTGCGACCGGTTGTATGGGGAAGTCATGGGCGATGGCTCGACGGCGTTGAAGCGGTTCTTGGCCCAGAAGCCGCTGGTCTGGCGCACGGGCGAGGGTGAATGGCGAACGTATGAGGAGGCTGATCTGTTGCTGGCTGATTTGCAGGCTTTTGCAGGGCGCTGGCTGGGGCCGCTGCTGGGATGGGGCGCCGATCGTTTCGTGGCTTTTGCGCTGGCAGACGATGAGGAGCGCCTGACGGTCTGGCTGAAGGGTTTTTTGGCCGGGGCGGCGCCGTTGTGGCCGACGGGTTTGCAGGCGGGCAGCCTGAGCCAGGAGGCAGGCGCTCTGGTCGTGGCCGATCCTGAGGATAGCCCCTTGCTGTCTGTGGTGAGCAGGTGGGCCGAGCAGGGGGATTGGCAGATTGTGCGGGCGCGGGCCAGCGATCCGTTGGTTGTTTTGCGTGTGTGTTTGTTGCGACAGGCTTGATGACGTAGTAACGATTTCAATCGTTAATGTTTGGCAAAGGAAGATGAACGACCAGAGTCGTTACTACGAGTTTTTTCGGATCACTAACACTTTTTCCAGGAGGAAACCATGAAGAATCGTCATTTTGCCGGTTATCAGGCTCAGGAAGCTCCCGCCATGCATGAGGAGTCGTCGCGGGGGTGGCGGGGTTGGTTGGATGAATCGACTTCGGGGCTGGGGGTGCTGCGCGGGTTGGCGACGGGGGCGGATTGGGATCAGGTGCAGACGGAGGTGAATGGGGAGATGGTGGGGCAGGTGGCGCTGGTGGGTTTGCGGGGGGCGGGGAAGTCGACGTTGGCGGCGGCGTTGCGGCAGCAGCCGTGGTCGCCGGAGGTGGCAGGGGCGGGTGAGCAGATGGAGGTCGCGCGCGAGGGGTTTTTCACGCTGATCGATTTGCCGGAGGGTGAGGAGGAGGGTTTGGCTACAGCGTCGGTGTTGGCGGAGATGCAGGGGATGGATCTGGCGCTGTATGTGGTGGATGGCGAGGCCGGGTTGCGGCCGCAGGAGTTGCGCTGGATCAGCCGGCTGCGCTGCCAGGGGGCGGCGTTGCTGCCGGTGTTGAGCAAGGCCGATTGCCTGCCCGACGCCGCCAGCGCGGCCGAGGAGTTGCGACGGCCATTGGCGCTGCGGCCGGTGCCAGTGTCGTGTCTGGCGCAGCCGGACGGTCTGGCGGCGCTGGTGCAGCGGATGTTGGATGTGCAGCCGCGGTTGGCGATCCCGCTGGCGCGCGAGGCGCCGCTGGCGCGGACGATTGTGGTGCAGCGGGTGTTGCGCCAAAGTACGCTGGTGGCGGCGATGTTGGGGGCGGAACCGATTCCTTTTCTGGATCTGCCGCTGCAGGTGGCCAATCAGTTGCGGCTGGCGCTACGGTTGGGGGCGGTGTATGGGCAGCCGGGGATGGATTATCGCAGCCGGGAGTTGTTGGCGACGCTGGGGGCCAGCCTGGGTGGGCGCTATCTGATGCAGCAGGCTTTGCGTTTGATCCCGGTGCTGGGGTGGGGCGCGAGTGCTCTGATCGGTGCGGCCGAGACCTGGTTTTTGGGCCGGGCGCTGGCTTCGTATTACGCCGCAGGGCTGGAAGGGTTGAGCGGGCGGGAATTGGGTCAGGAATTGCTGGAACGGGCCAATCCGGTGGCGCGGGTGCGGCCCTATTTGCAGCTGCGCAAGGGTGTGGCCAGGGCGCAGGGTGAGGGCCGAGGGTCAGGCCGTGTGCGTCGCCTTTCGTTGTCCTTCCGTCGTTCCGGATTTGGTTCTGTCGTTTCTGAGGAGGCCGCAGATGCGTTTGCCACTGAATCTGCCGACGAAGGTTGAGCTGAGTGAAGCGGGGCGCGGGCTGTGGCAACGGATGTTCGCCCCTCCTCCGGCGCGGTCGCCGGAGGAGGAGGCCCCGTTGCCGGGGGCGCCGTTGCTGACGCCGACCGGCCCCGTGGGGGCGATGGCGCCGGAGGTGTTGTTCACGCCAGAGGCGATGCAGCGGGCCTGGCGTGCGATTCGGGCGGCGGGCGGCGGGCCGGGCGTGGATGGCCAGACGTTGCAGGCGTTTGGACGCCAATTGGAGGCGGAGCTGGAGGGGCTGCGGCAGGAGTTGGTGGCGGGGAGTTATCGGCCGCAGATGGTGCGCCAGGTGTTGGTGCCCAAGCGCAAGGAGGGGTTGCGGCCGTTGGCGATGTGGTGTCTGCGCGACCGCATTGCGCAAAGGGCGGTGTATGACATCGTCGCTCCCAGTTTCGAGAGTGTGTTTCTGCCCGTGAGTTTTGGTTTTCGGCCCGGTTTGGGGACGCAAGATGCGGCGGCGCAGGTGGCGGCGCATCGGGATCGGGGGTTGCAGTGGGTGGTGGATGCAGACATCGATTCGTGTTTCGATAGTATCCGTACGGGGCGGTTGCTACGGCTGACGGCCAGGCGGGTGCAGAATCGACATTTGCTGTGGTTGATCGAGGCCTGGTTGGAGGCGCGGATTCTGAATACGGCCAGTGGACGCCCGGCGGCGGCGGCGGTGGCGCAGGGGGGGGTGTTGTCGCCGTTGTTGGCGAATGTGTATTTGCACGAGTTCGACCGGGCGCTGGTGGGGCGGGGGCTGGCGCTGGTGCGTTATGCGGATGATTTGGTGGTGTGTTGCCGGCGCAAGGGCGAGGCGGAGGCGGCGCTGAAGGTGTGTGGGCAGGAGTTGGGGCGGCTGGATTTACGGCTGAATGGGCATAAGACGCGGGTGGTGCATGTGGATCAGGGTTTCAAGTTCGTGGGGTATTTTTTCGTTAGGCGGGAGGTGTATGTGTTGTAGGAGGGTAGATTAGGAGACAGGTAGACAAGTGGCAGGTGGCAAGCAGGCAGTTCACCATTCTTTCGCAAGTCAGGAGGTTTTCGATGAGTACGCTTTACGTTCGAGAGCAGGGCGCCCGTGTGGCGCGCGAGGGTGAGCGCATCCGGGTGGTGCGCGGGCAGGAGACGCTGCACGAGGCGGCGGCGCGCGATCTGGAGCAGGTGGTGGTCTATGGTAATGTGCAGGTCACCACGCAGGCGGCGACGCTGTTGGTGCAGCACGATGTCGATGTGATTTTCTATTCGTCGCACGGCCGCTTTCGTTTTCGGCTGCTGCAGGGTGGTTCGCGCTATGCCCGGCTGCGACAGGCGCAGTTGCGGCTGAGCGACGATCCCGCGGCGACGTTGGCGACGGCGCAGGCGGTGGTGCGCGGCAAGCTGGAGAATCAGGCGCGTTTGCTGCAAGCCTTGGCCAAAGAGGAACCGGGGCTGTCCCGCGGCCTGTCCGGCATCCGCCAGATGATGCTGGGCGCTGGCCATGCGCGTACGCGGGACGAGTTGCGCGGGTTCGAGGGCAAGGGGGCGGCGTTTTATTTCGAGGCGATGAAGACGTTGATCCCACCGGCCTGGGGTTTTCATGGTCGGGCCTATTATCCGCCGCCCGACCCCTGGAATGCTACGCTCAGTTTTGGCTATTCTTTGCTGCTGAAGGATGTGGGCGCGGCGGCGCAGTTGGTTGGTCTGGACCCGTATGTGGGCTTTTTCCATGCCGTGGAGGCGAATCGGCCTTCGCTGCTGCTGGATTTGATGGAGGAGTTCCGGCCGTTGGTGGATGGGGTGTGCCTGGGTTTGCTGGCGCAGGGTAAGCTGCCGCTGGCTGAGTATCGGCAACGGACGGGCGAGGAGCGGCCGGTGGAGATGGGGCCGGTGTTGTTGCCGGTGTTGATCGAGGCTTATGAGGGACGGCTCGAGCAGAAGGATCGTTATGTTCTCAGCGGTGAGCAGACGACGCTGCGACGGTGTCTGGAGTTGCAGGCGCGGCAGATGGCAGCGCTGATCCTGGGCCAGACGCGTTCGTACCGGCCGTTGGCGCTGAGTTTTGGGGGGGCATTTTGATTATGCTACGCAAGGTGAATGAAGTCTGGCTGTTTTGTGATGGCGCCCTGGGTATGGAGGGCGCTCGGGGGAGCGCGGTCGTGATGGCCGGGGCCGGAGCGATTTTGCGAGAAGCAGATGGGCGTATTCTGGCCTGGGGGTGGCGACGGTTGCCGCCGCTGACGAATAATGAAGCGGAGTACGCCGGGTTGTTGCTGGGGCTGGAGTTGGCGCGCAAGCATGGCCGCAAGGTGGTGCATTGCCGGCTGGATAGCGCCAATGTGGTGGGGCAGATGCAGGGGCGGTTTTCGGTGCATAGCGCCCGGCTGCGTCCGTGGCATCAGCAGGCGGTGGCGGCGGTGCGGCAGTTCCAACAGGTAACGTTTACGGCTATCCCGCGCGAGGGTAATCAGTTGGCCGATGCGCTGGCGAATGAGGCGTTGGTGGGATGGTCGGTGGATAGGTAGAGGAGTGGACAGGTGGACAAGTGTCAGGTGTCAGGTTCGCAGGTCGCAATTCGCAGTTTCTCAGGAGGTGGATGATGAAGAAGGGTTCGACGGTGGTTTCGGCGATGGAGATGGGGGGGCGGGCGGATCGGGAGGTTTTCGTGGTGGTGAGCTATGATGTGCCGGATGATCGGCGGCGGCTGAAGGTGATGAAGACGCTGGAGGGTTATGGTCAGCGGGTGCAGTATTCGGTGTTCGAGTGTTGGCTGACGGGGGCGAGTTATGGGGAGTTGCGGCAGCGGTTGGGGAGGTTGATCAATGGCAGGGAGGATGATGTGCGTTTTTACGAGTTGTGCAAGGGTTGTCAGGGGGGGCGGAAAGGGTTGGGGCGGGGGAGGCCGCAGGAGCGGAAGGAGCATGTGGTGGTGTGAGTGGGGGTGGCAGCAGGACGGCGATGGCTTGGGGGCGCCAGATCTGGCGCCCCCAAGTTTGAGACGGTTGTGGAATTGGCGCGTGGTGAGGAGATCTGGTAGAATGGGGGCACTTTTCTTCTGTTGTTTAACAAGGATCGTCGATGTATTTTGTCGAGCGGGAAAGCGCTGCTCACGGGTGATCCGAATGAGGAAAAACGGGCTGTTTTGAGGCCGATTTTTTGCCAATTTTTGCTCACGGGTGATCGGTTTGG
>CAYWPZ010000174.1:0-6339 GCA_964460135.1 uncultured Caldilineales bacterium
CATCCGTGTCCGAAGACGCAGGCTAGCTTGCTGGGCCAGGCTCGCCGACCATGGCGGCCTGGATTTCAGTCTGAAAAGCCCGGATGTGTTGTTCCATGATCTGAGCGGCGCGGTCGCCCTCTCGTTGGCGCAGGGCGTCGAGGATGGCTCGGTGCTCCTGGATGGCGTTGCCGACGTCGCCGATGTGGGAAAGGGAATAATACCAGAGACGGAGGCTGAGCGCATAGAGCGTCACAAGTGTGTCGCGCAAAAAGGGGTTGCCGATGGCTTCGTACATGATCTCATGACAGGCGGCGTCGATGGCGATCAGGTCTTCATTCGTATGTGGGGCGCCGTTCGCGGGCAGCCGATTCAGGGCCGCCTCCATCTGCCGCCAGTGCTCATCGTTTCCCCGCTGCGCTGCCAACCGTGCGGCCAGCGCTTCCATCGGCAGCCGGGCCTCGAACAGCAGTTTGAGGTCTTTCAGCTCGATGCCGGTGACGAAGGTGCCCCGGCGGGGGATGACCGCCACCAGTTTCTCCTGGGCCAGCCGTTGCAGGGCCTCGCGGATGGGCGTGCGCCCCAGGTCGAGTTCCCCCTGCAGGCGGCTTTCGTCGATGACAGCGCCTGGCGGCAGCCGCAGCGAGACGATCTGGCCCTTGATGGCTTCGTAGGCTTGTTGGCTGAGCGAGCCGGATTGGGGACGGGGTGAGGGGTCTCCGGCTCTGGCGAGGAATGTGGTGGGTGATCGTGTCGGTGGTGTGTTCATGGTTCTTGGGCGCTGGTTTTTCTCCTGCCGAGGCGACGCGCGCAGCTGATATATCATAAGTATATCGCAGTCCTGACGCAAGTGGCCCTCCTCCCATCCCTTCAGCCGGCCTTCCGATGCCATTGGCGTCTTCAAGCCCGATCCGTCCCCCCTCGCCCGGGCGCTATCGGCGCAGGGGGATCGGCGTTCCCCTGCGCCCTGAAGGCCCCGCATCGTCAGCGCAGCATCTCAGGCCGGTAATACCGAATCCCGGCGCTGGGATGGCAACTGCGGCAGCGTTGGTTGTAGCCCGTCTTACTCACTTCGCCGTAGGCGCCAATGGCATCCTGGCCGTGGATGATGCCCATGTCGGCGCTGGTCATGGACGGGTAGGCCACACCGTCGGCAAAGGAGCGGACGCCGTGCGGGTCGTGGCAGGCGGCGCAGGAGGGCTTGGAGTCCATCGTCCCATCGCCGTCGCTGTCCCAGTTCACCTGGTTCATGTCCAGATGATCCCAGTGGATGTTGGCAGGCACGTTGCCGAAGTTGAAGCCCTCGGCCCGCTCGTTGCGGAAAGCGGTGACGGTAGCGGGCGTCTGCAGTGGGTAGCCGGCCGGGGGCGGGTTGCTGTGGCTGAAGAGGGCATTGCTGTAGCCCGGCCCCAGGCCCACCAGGTTGGCTTCGGGATGGCAGGCCATGCAGACGCCATAATTGGCCCTGGCGTACGGTTCATCGCCCTTGATCGGCAGATTCAGCCCGCCGAAATTCAGCCACAGCGCCGCTGGCAGGTTGTCGGCGGCGGCGGTGTAGGTGCGGGCGACGCCGTCGAAATGGATGCTGTCGGCCTGCTTGAGATGGCAAAGCTCGCAGGTGATGCCAGAGCGGCCGTGGCCGCTGACGCCGGAGCCGTAGGTGCTGCCGTTGCCGGCGATGTTGGGGGCAGCAACGCCTTTGACCACTGCCGCCTGCTCGTCGTGGCAGCCCTCACAACTCAGCGGCTGGCTGTTGGCCCACTTGCTCCGCGCTTCGGCCACGCCATCCACCGCTCCGCCGGGGCTGTGGCATTCGTTGCAGGCCGTGGTTTGCGAGAGGGTGGCGCCGTCGGTGAAGTTCACCTTACCGTTGGCATGCTTGTCGTCGCCATAGGAGGAATGGCAGACGGCGCAGGCAGTGATGCCGGGGCCTTGGTTGGAGTTGTCGAAATGGCGGCTATGGGCGCCGCTGGTCACAGTCTGGGGGGCGATGCCGTGGCAGGTTCCGCAGGCGCCGCTGGCGGCGTCGCCCCAGCGCGGAGTGGTGAACACCGGTGTCCCCGGCTGTTCGCGGCTGGCGGCCCCATCCGAATGACAGAGACTGTTGGCGCAGGTGCGGTTGGCCGGGGTGAAGGCGCTGCCATCGGGCCGGCCCCAAAGGTCGGTCACATCCAGCCTGACTTCTTTCTGGAAGTTGACATGCGTCCCAGTGCTGGCGATGGCGGTGTTGTCGTCATCTTTGGCAGTGGGGCCGTGGCACTCGAAGCAGCCGATGGCGCCGGCCCCGCGGTCGCGATAGAAGGGCAGTAGATGTTTGCTGTGGCTGCCGGTGGCTATGCTGCTCTGGTCGCCGTGGCAGCCGCTGCAGCTCAGGCGGCTGTTCTCGCCCCACACCGGGCTAGCATAGACCATCTGACCGCCGGTTGGGTTGCCATTGCTGTGGCAGCCGACGGTGGCGCAGGTGCGGCCGAGATGGTTGTAGCTGCCGGCGGCGTTGGGGCTGCCAAAGAAGACATCCTGGAAGCTGGCCGGCTGTGTGACATGGCCGCTGTAGGCCGGGTTCAGGCGGTCGTGGCAGGCGCTGCACGGCTGGCCGTATTGCCCCGCCAACTGGCCGGCGTGAATCTGGTGCGGGGTTAGGTTTTCGTTCAGGGCGTAGCCATTGCTGGCGGGCGGCGGCGGCTGGCCGTGGCAGGCATTGCACGAGGGCACAAAGCCGTCGCGGGTGGCGATGGTGTTGTCGGCGTCGTGGCGATGGCAGGTGGTGCAGTCGCTCCCGCGCAGGTCAAGGTCGCCGGCGGCCCGGTGGTCGCCCCCGGCATGGACACTGGCCCGGCCGATGTGACAGGTGACGCAGAGATCGTTGCGGTCGTCTTTGGCAGGGTCGTCGAAGCTGTTGGCGCCGGTGAACGATGTGAAGGTGATGTTGTTGCCGCCGATGCTGGCCAGGACGATGGCAAGGTTGTTGCTGCCATGTCCGGCGTGGCAGTCGTTGCAGGTCTGGCGGAAGGGCGCTTCTTGGGGGGCGTGGAAGTCGTGGTTGCTGTGGGTGCTGGTGGGGGGCAAGGCCAGGAGGTTGCTGCCGTCTTGGAATGGGTCGCTGGCGCTGCCGCCGGGCGCAGCCGTGACCGTGCTGCCGTTGGCATCGTGGCAGCCCTGGCAGAACGGCGTCAGATCGGCGGTAGCGGTGTCTACGAAGCGCAGGTTGGCCCCACCATCGGGGTGGCGCAGGTCGATGCTGCCATCGCCGTGCGTGTTCTGGTCATGGCAGACCAGGCAGCGGGCGTCGGTCAGTTCGCCCTGGATGTGGTGGCTGCGGCCGTTGAAGTCGGCGGCCACCGCTGGGCGGCCGCCCGGCGGCAGGTTATCGCCGTTGTCGGTGGGGTCTTTGTGGCAGACCATGCACCCGCCCTGAGGCATGAAGCCATCGGCGGTGGTCGAGTCGCCGTCGGTCTCGTGTTTGTGGCACTGAGCGCAGTCCTGGCCCTCGTAGTGCGGGTTTTGCGCCCGGTTGCTGGGGCTGCGGTTGTGCCGAGTGGTGCGATGGCAGGTGGCGCAGAGGTCGCGGCTGTTGTTGTCGTCGCTCGAGTCGAAGCTGTTGGCGCCGGCGCGGGCCAAGAAGACGACATTGCTGCCCTTCACCGCGCTCCGGATGGCAAGCAAGTTGGCGCTGCCGTGCGGGTCATGGCAGGCGTCGCAGCTCTCGCCAAAGTCTGGCTGCGTAGCTTGCTGATAGCCCTTGTTGCCGTGGGCGCTGACGTCGGCGCCGGCGCGAGCGGGGTCGTTGTGGCAGCGGGCGCAGAGTTGGGCAGGTTCGAGCCACAGGCGGGGGTTATAGGCGGCATCGAAATGGGGCGCGGCAGGGTTGTGGCAGGCCTGGCAGTCCAGGTCACGGTCTTGTTCGTGGCCCCGGCCGTGGCCGTTGCTCGTCCAGTAGGCGTCCACCGCCGGCGCGGCCTTGCCATTCAGCTTGCCGGGGACGGCGCTGTTATGGCAGCCGGTGCAGTCGGTGATGGCCCGGCCCGCCGGCCAGTTGGCTTTGGCTTCGGCGATGCCGCTGCTGTTGCCGTGGCATTCGTTGCAGACGACGGTGTTGCTGAGCACGGCTTTGTCTCTGAAGTCCACGCGGCCGTTGTAGTGGCCGGGGTCGCGCCAGTTACGGACGCGCGGATGGCAGGATTCGCAACTGTTGAGGCCGATGTCGGTCTGGCGGTGGCGACTGTGGGCGCCGCTGTCGGGCGGGTCGTTGTGGCAGGCGCCGCAGTTGGTGGGGTCAGGGGCGAAGCCGGCGCTGTGGGGATGGCACTTGCTGCAGGGCTGGTTTTCGTAGTGCGTTGCCCTGGCCCCAGGGCTGTGATAGGTGGTGGTGGTGTGGCAGGTGCGACAGATGGAGTTGGCCGTGGCGTCGAAGTTCTTGCCGTCGAAGCTGAGCGGTCTGCCGCCGATGCTGGTCTGAACCAGGGCGGCGTTGGTGGTGCGGCCGTGCGGGTCGTGGCAGGCGGCGCAGTCCGCTTGGACATGCGTCAGCTGGTTGGGGTGGCAGCCGTAGCAGGGGGTTTCGGGGTCGGATGCCCGCTGGTGGGGGACATGGCAGGTGGTGCAGCTGTTGGTGGCGGCGCTGTAGCGGCCATGCGGGTTGAAGGGCGCGCCCAGTCCTGCATCGACCGCACGCGGGCCAAGTCCGGCGTTGCCGCTGCCCAGGCTGAAGGCGACGAACAGCAAGACGAGGATGCTGAGGATGAGGACGAGCCGTTTCATGGCGGGGTGGTTATTGGATACTGGTTATTGGCTATCGGCAGAGGGAAATCTGTGTTTCTTCCTATCTGTGTCATTGCCGTCACTGCCGCGCGGTCGTGCCTGGCGTCTGGAAGTTGTGGCATTGCAGGCAGAGGGCGTCGCCGGCGGCGCGCAGGTCGGCGGGGTGCTGGCTGCCGTGCGGGTTGTGGCAACTGACGCAGCTGAGCGAGCCGCCGCGGACGGGGTCGGCGCCGCCGCTGACCGGGTGGAAGCCATGCGGCAGGTCTTTGTGGCAGCCTTCGCACAGGCTGTTGGTGCGGGCTTGCAGCAGGTTGTCCAGGTTGCCGTTGTGGGCCTGGTGGCAGGCTGCGCATTGGGCGCTCAGGCGGGTGGCATGGGCGCTGTTGCCAAAGCTGGCCGTCTGTTGGCTGTGGCACGAGCCGCAAAGCTGGGCGGGGGCCTTGTTCAGGAGGGCGGTGTGGTTGCTGCTATGGGTGGCATGGCAGGCGGTGCATTCGCCTTCCTGATAGGGCGGGTGCGCGACGCGGCCGCTGTCGGGCTTGTGGCAGTCGGTGCACTGCTTGGCCACGGCCGCCAACTGCGCGCTGGTGTGGCCATGGAATTCGCTATGGCACGCCTGGCACTGCCCCTCCTGCACCGGCGTGTGGCTGCTAACCTTCAGAAGGATGTCTTCGTGGCAGGTCGAACAGGCGATGGCCACCGCGACACCCTCGCTTTCTGGCTCGTGCGGGCTGTGGCAGGCCGAGCAGGCGGGAAGCTTGCCGGACTGGTGGGCGGCGAAGGTGGTCTTAGGGTCGAACTGTTCTTTGTGGCAGGTGCGGCAGATCTCGGCCTCGGCCTTGACCAGATGGGCCGGGAAATCAGAGCCGTGGCCGTCGTGGCACAGGCGGCATTCGCCCGCGGCGACCTGTGGATGAGATTGCTCCACCACCTGGCCGTGGTCCTGGTGGCACTTGTTGCAGAACTCGGCCTGGGTGGCGGCCAGGAGGGGGGCGTCGGGGTTCTGATGGAAGCCGGGATGGCAGTCGGCGCAGCGGCCCTGGGCATAGGGCGTGTGCGGGACTTTGAAACTGCTCGCCGCGGGCAGGTCATCGTGGCAGGCTGCACACAGTTCTTGCGCCACCTGCGCCGGTTCAGAGGCCGGGTGGTGGGGCTGGTGGCAGTCGCTGCACTGCAACTCCTCGGCCTGGGCATGGGCGGCGAAAGTCTTGGCGGGATCGACCTGATCCTCGTGGCACGAGCCGCACAGTTGCGCTTGCGCCTGGCGCAGGATGGCCGGATGGGCGGAGCCGTGCGAGAGATGGCAGAGGTTGCACTCGCCTTTGGCGACGCTGGGATGCGGCTGGTCTTCGGGCCGGACGTCATCGGCATGGCAATCGTTGCACAGTTGCGTCACCGGCTTGATCAAGAGCTTGGGGTTGGCCCCAGCGTGCGAAAGATGGCAGTCCAGGCAGTCGCCTGATTTGAAAGGCTTGTGCTCGAAGGCGATAGGCGCTTCGGGATCAGGCACTTCCTGCCAGTGGCACTCGCGACAGACCGCGGTTGTCGTCCCCCACAGTTGTTCAGGATCAGCCCCTTCAAGATCGTGACACGCCCCGCAGG
>CAYWPZ010000174.1:6349-10572 GCA_964460135.1 uncultured Caldilineales bacterium
CAGGCGCCATCGCCAAACGGCTGATGCACCACCGCCAGGCTGCTCACGGGCGCCGGCCCCAGGCCCACATCGGCGGCGCTTGGCGGCGGCGTGGGGGCGATGAAGGGGGTGGGCGTGGGTTGCGGCGTGGGGGTGGGCGTGGCCGAACGCCTGCAGCCGGCCAGCAAGAGGGCGACCGAAAGGGCGATGAGAAGAGCGAGGAGGCGTCCTCGCCGGTGGTGGCTACAGGGCATGGGGGGCGATGATGGCGGCAGTGGCAGTGGGGCTGCGAGAGCATTATACTCCAGCCGCCCTCATTTAAGCCATGATCCAGGTCAGAAAAATGGGTGGATGATGAGAGACCGGTGAAAGGCGGCGCCCAAGATGAATGATGGCATAGTCGACTTTCAGAGTTTCCGAAGACCTTGAAGGTCGAAAAACAAACCGGACGCCCAGCGACGTCCGGTCTGAAGTGTTTGGGGGAGGGAGATAGCGGTGTTACGGGCGCACCAGGCCGGTCATGTCCACGGTCACACGCTGGCCGAGGTCTTCCAGGCCATCATACAGGGCCTGCAGGACGTACTTGGCATTGTGGGCGAACTGGCCGGGGTCCTTCTGCACATACTGGTAGTTGTAGGCCGTGCGCAGCGAGCGCGGGGTGAAGTGGTTGTAGCCGTTGGCGCTAGTGGCTTCTTCAGGATCGACTACCCCGTTGCCGTTGGTGTCATTGAAGAAGTAGGGGTAGGCGGCGCCATCGTAGGCGATGGGGAAGCCAACGGCGACACCGTAGGCTTGCAGGGCCGTGTACAGCTTGGCGGCCATGGTCTCGATCTCGCCGTAGATGCCTTCGGTCTTGCTGCCGTCGCCGTCGTAGTCAACGTTGCTGCCCTGGTTGCCGCCGAAGGCCCCGCGAATGTTCTTCAGGTCCTCATTGCTGCTGATGCCCAGATGGCAGGTGGAGCATTTATCGACTTTGACTTCCAGCTCGTGGGTGTTGTGGCATTCGGTGCAGGCGTCATAGGTGGCGATGCCGGGGCCGTGGATGTTGCGCCCCAGATAGTTCTTGCCGTCGTACTGATAGATGCCCTTGACATCGTTGCCGAACAGCGTGGCGCCAGCGGCGAAGTAGTGGACATTGCGGAAGCGCAGGCTTGCGGCTGGGGTGTCGAGGTCCTTGCCAACGATGGCGTTGTTGACGCTGACGCTCGATTCGCGGCCCTGGTGGCACAGCAAGC
The DNA here is from genome assembly GCA_964460135.1 of uncultured Caldilineales bacterium. GTDB lineage: Bacteria > Chloroflexota > Anaerolineae > J102 > J102 > SSF26. The sequence goes on from CAYWPZ010000174.1 coordinate 7,564, forward strand.
AGAGGTTGGCGTCCTTGTCGGGCAGCGAAACGGCGGCGCCGCTGGGGAAGGTGACGGTGTTGACCGTGTAGCGTTCGTAGTTGGGGGTCAGGTTCTTGTGGCAGGTGCTACACATGAGACCGTTGGATGCCTCACCCTTGATGTTGACGCCGTTCTCGATGAAGAAGGGCACGCCTTCGGCGGTATGGCACTTGGTGCAGCCGGCGGGTACGGTGTAGGCCGCCCGCGGTGGGTTTTCGTTTGGCCCGGCTGCATCCCAATGCCGGAAGGCTTCTTCCGAGCCGTTGAAGTGGCCGGGGTCGCCGCGCCAGGCATTGGCCAAGTCAACGGGCGGGTTGATCTTGGGGTTCAGATCGGCGATCGAGTCGTGCAGCAGCTGGATGATGTACTTGCCGCCGTGGGCAAACTGGCCGGGGTCCTTCGCCGCCACCTGGTAGTTGTAGGCGGCTTTGATCAGACGGGCGGTGAAAGCATTGTAGGCTGTGGTCTCGCCCGCGTCCACCATGCCGTTGTCGTTGGCGTCCCGGAACCAGTAGGGGTGGGCAGCCGACGAGTAGGCGATGGGCGCCTGGCTGACCTGATTGGCATAGGAGCGGATGGCTGTGTAGAGCATGGCCCGCAAGCCGTCGATTTCCTCGCTTACGCCTTCCGTCTTGTCGCCGTCGCCGTCATAGTCGCCCAATGACCCCGCCATGCGGATGTCGCCGAAATCGGCGGCGCTGTTGACGTTGGGATGGCAGCTCTTGCACTCGTTGATCTCCAGCTCCAATTCGTGCGGGTTGTGACATTCGATGCAGGTGGCGTAACCCTCGACATGAGCGAACTTGGCATCGTAGCTCATGCCGCGGTACTGATAGCCGCCCTGCACCTGCGTCCCATACAGGCTTACCGCCGCTGCAAAGTAGTGGATGTTGGGGAAGCTTAGGGTGGGGCTAACCACATCGGCGTCGGCCAGCGGCGCCACCAGGTTGTCTACCGTCGCTTTGGATGAGCGTCCTTGATGACATTCCATGCAGCGTGATTCGTCGCCTAGATCGTTCAGGGTGATGCCCGAAGGGAAGGTGACGCTGGTCTTGTGGATGGTCTTGTCGTTGTGGCAGGCGATGCACTCGACGGTTGACCCAACCGGGGCCGCATTGTCGACCACGCCCTCGGCCGTGCCGTCGTCGCCCAAAAAGTCCCGATAGCCGTGCGTGCTGTGGCACTTGGCGCAGCTAGTTGGAATCACCCCTGCCTGGTTCCAGCGGTTGTAATTGAACGCTGCCGCCGTCCTATCGGCATGGCCCGATCCCAGCCAATCGTTCTGGAAAGGCACCTGGAAGGGGTAATTGCAGGGCGAGTTCTGCAACGGGAAGAAGAGTTTGCTGGTTGCCAATGGCTCGCTGGCCGGTCCGCCCTGGAAGCTGCGCGCCAGACAAACCGGCGCAATGTTCGGCCCGGCTGCTTCGGCCCCTGCCCCAACAAAGAGCAGAGCGGCCGCTACCAGCAGAAGACCCAACAGCATAAATCGTATTCGCATGATCTTGTTCCTCCTCATTGATGGAACGGTGCTTGGGTGGGGTGATGGGTTCAGGGAAGTTGAACGACGGTCGGCTTTGGCGCCGCAAACACTGCACCTATCCTTTGCAGCACCCAGCATGATAGCAGGCTAAAGGATTTGGCGATATGATCAAGATCAGGTTAAAGGGAGATGAAAAGGGAAATTCTGCGATTGCGGCTGGCGAAGCTCGGCATGAGCGCTGACAGAGACGACTGACGCCATTCAGCGACACGCTTCCCGGTAGGGCAGGTCAGGCAAAAACCGCGCCCACTCTGCCTCGCTCAGGCTGCGGTTGGCGATGGCGCAGGCGCGGTCTTCCCACTCCCGACCCGGCAACTGCCACACCTCGACGGCGCTGTTGAGGGCGCCCTGATACAAGCGTCGGCCGTCGGCGCTGATGACTTGCGCCTCCGTTTCGGTCAGAGTGAGCAGGGGCGGGCCGAGCGGAACGCCAGCATCCACATCCCAGAACAGGACCACGCCGGTGTTATCCATCGCCGCCAGCGCCTTGCCATCGCCGGCGACCGCATCCGGGAGAACTTGCAGCCCCCAGATATAGCCGGGGTGCCCGGTCAAGGGCGCGGCAACGGGCTGTTGGCTGGTGATGTCCCACTGCCGGATGGTGTGATCGCCGCTGCCCGAGACCAGCCGCTTGCCATCGGGCCAGAACAACAGCGACGTGACCCAGTTGGTGTGGCCTTGCATCGGCCGGCCGATGGCAGGCAGAGGGTCGCTGGCGGGGGTCTGGTCGGGCGGCATCTGCCAGAGCTTGATCGCGGCGTCGCTCGACCCCGACGCCAGCATCTCACCGTCCGGGCTGAAGGCCAGGCTGAGCGCCCATCCCTCGTGGGCCTTGAAGGGCTTCAGCAGTTCCCGGCCGCCTGCCACATCCCAGAGCGTGATCGTGCCATCGAAATCGCCGGAGGCCAGTATCTTGCCATTGGGGCTGAAGGCCAGGCTGACGATGACGCTGGGGTTGCCCTGAAGGGCCGGGAACAGGAGGGCGCGCGCCTTCACGTCCCACAGAGCGACGACGCCATCGACATCGCCCGTCGCCGCCGTCATGCCATCCGGGCTGATGGCGAGGGTGATGATCGAACTCTGATGGGGGGTCGTGATCGTTGCCTGTACTTCGCCGGTGATGGCATCCCACCATTTCAGCCTTCGATCATAACTGCCGGTAAGCAGCGTCATGTCATCGGGCGTCAGCGCCACACCCCGGACATTGTCGCTATGGCCGCGCAGTGTGCGGCGGACGCTCAGGTCCCACTGGGCGATGCCGCCGCCGGCGTCGGTCGAGACCAGCGTGCGCCCGTCGGGACTGAAGGTGATATCGCGCACCCAATTGCTGTGCCCGCGCAGCGGCTGGCCGATGGCCTGAGCGCTGGCAATGTCCCAGAGGATAATCTGGTTGTCGGCCCCGCCCGATGCCAGAATTTGGTTGTCGGGACTGATGGCCCCGGCCAGGA
>CAYWPZ010000175.1:0-10543 GCA_964460135.1 uncultured Caldilineales bacterium
GGCGGGGCCGAGGAACTGCGGGCGAGGGTGCTGGAAACGATCACTGGACTGATCGAGCGCCTTTGCCAGCGGGTGGGGGCAGAGCCGAACGACATCGTCAAGGCGGTGGTGGCCGGGAACAGCACCATGATCCATCTGTTCCTGGGTCTGCCTGCAGCCAGTATCCGCCTGGCGCCTTTTGTGCCTGCCGTGAATGATGTCCCGCCCTTGAGCGCCGCCGAAGTCGGGCTGGCGGTGAATCCCGAAGCGGTAGTGGATTGTCTACCGGGCGTAGCCAGCTATGTGGGGGCCGATATCACCGCCGGGGTGCTGTCGGCGGGCGCTGACGAGGGCGAACAACTGACGCTGTTCCTGGATGTGGGCACCAATGGCGAGATGGTGCTGGGCACGTCCGCGTGGCTGGCGACGTGCGCCTGCTCAGCCGGGCCGGCCTTCGAGGGGGCAGGCGTGGTGGACGGGATGAGGGCGACGCGGGGGGCGATCGAGGAGGTGTGGATCAACAGCGCCAGTTTCGAGCCAAGTTATCGTGTCATCGGCAACGAGAAACCGCGCGGCATCTGCGGCTCCGGCCTCATCTCGCTCCTGGCCGAGATGTTCCTGACCGGCGTGGTGGACAAGGCCGGGAATGTGAAGCTGGATTTGCCGACACCGCGCGCCCGCGAGGGCGAGCACGGGCCAGAGTATGTGGTGGCCTGGGCGAAGGAGACCGCGCACGGTCGCGATATCGCTATCAGCCGCGTGGACACGGACAATCTGATCCGGGCCAAAGCCGCCATCTATGCCGGGTTCACGGTGCTGGCCGAGCGTGTGGGGGCGCCGTTGACGGCGGTGGAGCGGGTGCTGATCGGCGGCTCGTTCGGCAAATACATCAACGTCGAAAAGGCCGTGCAGATCGGCCTGCTGCCCGACCTGCCCTGGGATCGCTTCCATTTCTTGGGCAACACCGCCGTCCGGGGCGCCTACCGGGCCTTGCTAGACCCCGCCGCCCGCAAACACATCCAGGAGATCGCCGCCCGCATGACCTACATCGAGCTTTCCGCCGACAACAGTTTCTACGAGGCGTTCATGTCGGCTCTCTTTTTACCGCACACTGATGCGAATCTTTTTCCCTCAGTAACGACTGGAATTGCGGATTTCGGCTTGCGAAGTGCGAAGCGAGGAAATAATGGCGAAAAGTGATCTCGAAAAACGGACGAAGCAATTTGCTTTGCGAACTATCAGGTTTGTGGCTTCTTTGCCCAGGAACACAGTAACGAGTGTGATGGACTATCAACTTTTGAAGGCAGGAATAGTCGCTGGCTTCTGAACGAGGCCGGCGAACTCCTTGCCAGCTTCACCGCAATTCCTTGGAGGCTCCATGTACATTATCGGCGAAAACATCCACATCATTTCCGACAAGGTCAAAGAAGCGCTGAAGGCGCGCGATGCTTTGTTCTTCCAGGACTTGGCCGTGCGCCAGGTCGAGCACGGCGCCCAGGCTCTTGACCTCAACCTGGGGCCGCGCAAGGCCGACTGGCAGGAGGTGTTCCCCTGGATGGTGCAGACGGTCGAAGCGGTGGTCGATGTCCCGCTCAGCTTCGATAGCACCAACCTGCTGGGGATCGAGGCCGGCCTGCAAAAGGTGACGAAAGCGCAGCCGATCATCAACTCGACCAGCGCCGAACCAGAGCGGCTGGAGCGAGTGCCGCTGGTGGCGAAGCAGTACGGCGCTCGGCTCATTGCCCTGACGATGGGGCAATCTGGCATCCCGGTCAGTGCTGATGAGCGCGTCAACATCGCCATCGAGAAGCTCATCCCCCGCGCCCTGGAGATCGACTTCCCCATCGCCGACCTGATCATCGACCCCCTGGTGCTCACCGTCTCCGGCTGCCAGCAATACTGCCCGGAGCTGATCGGCGCCATCCAGACCCTGCAAGTGGCCTGGGACCCGACCCCGCCCATCTCGGTGGGCCTTTCCAATGTCTCCAACGCCGTGCCGAAGGAAAACCGACCGCTCATCAACCGCACCTATTGCGCCATGCTGATGGGCGCGGGGCTGAAGATGATGATCGCCGACCCCTTCGACCACGAGTTACAGGAGGTCATCCGCATCATCGAGACGCGCGACGAGGGCGCCCCGCTCGGGCGTTGCTATCTCGCCGTGCACGACCGCATCGCCGCCATGGAGGAGCCATCGCCCAACGACTTCGACCTCGCCAACCCCGATCAACTGGCTATCTGGAAAACCGTTCAGATTCTGCTGAACAAAGTCATCTACGCCGATGGCTATTTGGAGCAGTAATTGGAGATTGGTAATTGGAGATTAGTTATTGGAGATTAGCATCAATCTCCAATCTGCAATCTCCAATCTCCAATAACAAATAACCAATATCAACCACCCCACACCCAACAACAATCAACAATGACCACAGAAATTCGCATCGACGCTCTCCTCCCGGCTGAAATGGCCCGGCGCGCCGAATATGTCGGCGTGCGCAAGGCAGAGACGAAAACGCTGGAAATGGTCGCCCTGGCGATCCTGGCCGGCGCTTTCATCGCCCTCGGCGCCGTTTTCGCCACCACCATTGCCGCCGGCACCGGCGGCGCCTGGCCCTACGGCGTCACCCGCCTGCTCACGGGCCTGGTCTTCTGCCTTGGCCTCATCCTCGTCGTCGTCGGCGGGGCCGAGCTGTTCACCGGCAACAACCTCATCGTCATGGCTTGGGCCAGCCGCAAAGTGACCACCGCCGCCCTGCTGCGCAATTGGGTCATCGTCTACTTCGGCAACTTCATCGGCGCCCTGGGCACGGCCGTGCTCGTCTTCATCGCCCGCCAATACACCTTCGGCGGCGGGGCGGTGGGGACAACGGCCCTGAGCATCGCCAACAGCAAGGCCCACCTCGGCTTTGGCCAGGCCATCGTTCTTGGCATCCTCTGCAACGCCCTGGTCTGTCTGGCGGTGTGGCTCACCTTCAGCGCCCGCAGCACCATCGACAAGATCGCCGCCATCATCTTCCCGATCACGGCTTTCGTGGCGGCCGGGTTCGAGCACAGCATTGCCAACATGTACTTCATCCCCATCGGGCTGTTCATCAAGCAGTTCGACCCGGCCTTCGCCGCCAAAGCCGCCGAAACGGCCAAACTCGATCTCAGCGGTCTGACCTGGGATGCCTTCTTCATCAACAACCTCATCCCCGTCACCATTGGCAACATCGTCGGCGGCGTTGTTCTCGTCGCCGCCATCTACTGGGCGGTGTTCCTGCGCCGCCGCGAAGCCTGATCTCTCCTCGAGGCGTTCATCATCATGAAAGCATACGTTTTGATCAAAATCCGCCCCGGCTCGGGCGCGGAAGTCGTCCGCAACACCAAGAAACTGGCCGGGGTAACGGAAGCCCATCTTACCTTTGGCCCCTACGATGCCGTCGCCGTCGTCCAGGTGGATGCAGTCACCCGGCTCAGCCGCATCGTCCACGAAGAAATCCACCCCATTCCCGGCGTCCTCGACACCCTCACCTGCCTGGCTGCAGACGAATAGCCTGGGAGGCAGGGGCGGCAGTAGGGGCGTGGTCGCCACGCCCCTACCATCACACAGACAAAGGAGAACCAACATGCCCGTTTTCACACCCGGCCGTCGCTGGCAGCCGGCCTACTCGCCCTTTCACAAAAAGGAAAAATTCAACCGCCGGCTTCTGGCCCGCGCCGAGCGGCTGGTCAAAGGCCCGCTGTGGGGTTGCCGGATGTGCGGCAACTGCCTTTTGCAAGAAACAGCCTTCATCTGCCCGATGGAGTGTCCCAAGGGCCTGCGCAACGGCCCCTGCGGCGGCTCGACCTCCGAACACTGCTATGTCGACGAGACGCGGCCTTGCATCTGGTATCACATCTACGACCGCGCCATCAAGATGGGCCGCGAGGAGATGCTGCTGGAGGTCTTGCCGCCGCTGGACTGGGACAAAGTGGGCGGCGAGACCTGGGGTGATGTCTGGGATCAGGTCAAAGTGGTCGGGGCTGGAAAAGTAGCCGGGGCGGCGATCGGGCGCGATGTCGCCCACCGGGCTGAGGTCTTGGACAGCGTCTTCCGGCCTGTGCGCCAGCCCGACTGGTGGCAGGGCGACACCCTCTACCATGCCCCGGCCTACACCGAGCCGGTTTCTGAACTCGAACGCCGGCTCAAGGCGGGTGAGTTCGTCGTCACCTCCGAGGTGGCGCCCCCCATGAGCGCCGCCACCAACCTGTTGGAAAAGAACATCGACCTGCTCAAGTCGCTCGTTGCCGCCGTCAACTTCACCGATTCGCCCTCGGCCACACCGCGCATGTCCAGCCTGGCCTGCAGCATCATCGCCCTCCAGCGCGGGGCCGAGCCGGTGTTGCAGATCGCCGCCCGCGACCGCACCCGCACCAACCTGCAGGCCGATGTCATCGGGGCCAGCGCCCTGGGCATCCGCAACATCCTTTGTCTTTCGGGCGATAGCCCTCGCCTGGGGCCGCCGCCGCACGGTCGCATGGACATCGTCGATATCGACTCGGTGCAGATGCTGTGGATCCTGCGCCGCCTGCGCGATGAAGGCCGCTATCTGGATGGCCGCACGATCAAACAGCCGCCGCAATACTTCCTGGGCGCGGCTGCCTCACCCTTTGCCTCCAACCCGCGCATCCAGGCCCTGCGCGAGCAGAAAAAGGTCAACGCCGGGGCGCAATTTTTCCAGACCAACCTGGTCTACGACGCCGATGGCCTGGAGATCTGGCTTAACGAGCTGGCGAAGCGCGACATCCTGGACAAAGTCTACGTCCTCGTCGGCATCACCCCGCCCAAGAGCCTGAAGATGGCCGAGTACATGGCCCACGAAGTCCCCGGCGTCATCCTCCCCGACCGCCTGCTCAAGCGGATGGAGGCCGCCGGCGACGGCGCCGCCGAAGAAGGCGTGGCCATCGCCCTGGAACTGATGGCAAAGATAAGAGCGCTTGAGGCCGTTCATGGCTTCCATATCATGGCCGTCGGCTGGGAATCCATCGTCCCCCGCATCATCAAAGAAGCCGGGTTGGAGCGGATGGCCGCGCCCTGGATTGCGCCTATCCCGCAGCCGCAGCCGGTTTCGGTCGTCTAATCCAACACCTGACAGGTCTCGCAAGACCTGCCAGGTGTTAGCCGTTTGATGAGCGCCTTCTCTTTCTTTCAGAAAGCCCTGGCCGACCGTCTCGACCCGACCGTCCGCAAGCCCCTGGCCGAATACGCCGACGCCCTGCGCCGTGAACTGCGCCAGATGGACGCGACGGCGCTGGCCGCGCGCTCGGGCGCCGAACTGCGTCCGGGGGAGGGCGGCATCGTTCTGACCCTGCCTTTTTGGGGCGACCCCACCCAGGCCACTTTCCCCGAACTCGTCTTCCGCCTGCCTGCCGGCCGCACCCCCGACGACCTCTCGCAGGCGCTCTTGCTCCACCACCTGCACCACAGCGATGGCGCCGCGGTGCTGGGGAGGTGGATGGCTTTCTCGGAGCTGCCCGACGGCCGCTTCTATGCCCAGGCTTTCCAGAGCTACACCGGGCAGCCATTGGCCCAACGCTTCAGCCAGGGTGCAGACCAGTTCGCCGCCGCCGCCCTTGCCATCGGCGGCGCCCCCCTCCCCTTTGCCGACCTGGCCTTCGCCTTCCGCCCCCTGCCGTGCGCGCCCCTGCTGATCGCCTGCTGGCAGGGCGACGAGGACTTCCCCGCCTCCTGCCGCATTCTCTTCGACGCCTCGGCCCCTCGCCATCTCTCAACCGACGCCTGCGCCATCCTGGGCAGCATGCTGGCGCGACGACTCACGTCCTCCGCCGCAAGCCGTAGCCTTCAGGATCGAACCTGACTGCGGCGCTCGGGCCTCAATCACCACAACTCGATCTCATACCCGGCCAGATCACAGTCCAGGCGCCAGGCGGCGAGCGCGTCCACGGCCTTCTCCAGCAGCCCGTGGGCGTGACCAGGGTCGGTCGAGACGGTGACAATGGCCAGCACCGCCCGCTGCCATTCGTCGTGGGCATCCACCTCGGCCGCGGCGAGATTGAATTCGTTCCGCAGCCGGGCGATGACCGATTTCACCACCCGGCGCTTATCCTTTAGCGAGCCGTTTTCGGGGATGTCGAGTTCGATGAGGGCGGAGCCGATGACCATGACGCCAGGCTGATTGCGGAGTGGGCAGCGAAGGTTCAGACCCGTTCGAGCCAGGCGGGGTGGGCGAAAGTTTCGGCTTCGAGACGACGGGCGAGATCGAGTTCCGCCGGCGTCAGTTCGCCCTGTTCGAGATCGACGCCCAGAGCCGAGCTCAGGCCATCGACCAGCACCGTCGCCGCCTCCCAAAACGTCACCCGGCGGCCCAGCAGCGCCTCGACCGTGGCTGCCCGCTGGCGCAGCGTCCGGCGCAGGCCCTCGCGCTCGGCCTCCCCCGCCACCGCCAGCACCTCCACCAGGCGCGTGATGTCGCCGTGCAGGGGCAACGAGCCGTGCTGCAAGACATAGCCGGCGCGACGGCTCTGGGCCGACCCGATGACCTTGTAGGGACCGGCAATGATCTCGTAGGCGCTGGGAACCTCGAAACAGACCGGGCTGACATCCGGCCCGGCCCGATTGGTCGCGGGCGCTTTGGCTGCATCCAGCCCCAGGCGCCGCAGACCCAACACCAGTCCCTCGCTCAGGCGGTTGTAGGAATCGAGCACCGCCCCCTGCAACGCTTCATCCTCGGCCCGGCCGGCGATGCTATAGGTCAGTTCGTCGATATGGAGGATGGCGCGACCGCCGGTGGGCCGCCGCACCAGGCCGTAACCCAGTCGCTCGACCTGCCGCCGGTCGATGTCGGCCAGCGGCTGATGGCGACCAAGCGAGACCGCGCCCGGCTGCCACTGATAGAAGCGCAAAGTAGTGGGGCTGAGACCATCGGCGGCGCAACGGGCCACAGCCTCATCGACGGCCATATTCCACGGGCCAGGCGCAGGGTCGGTGATGAGCAGACGCCACATTGGAAATCAGAGGGCGGGGAATGGCAAGGGAGTGACGGCAGCGGCGCCGGTCGCGGCGCCGGTCGCGGCAGGAGAAACGACCCTAAGCCGCGTGCCCGGCTCGTTGTGCGGGCGCCTGACCACGGCCAGTGCAATGGGGCCAAGCAAGGGCGAGACAGCGGCGGAGGTGATCTCGCCCACCTGCTTCTCGTCCACCTCCAACCGCGCCCCCACCGGCGACGGCGCCTCCAGCCTCAACCCCACCAGCCGCCGCGTCACCTTGTCGTAGCTGATCTGGCGGGCGATGATCTCCTGGCCGGTGTAGCAGCCCTTGCGCTCGGAGATCAGTTCGTCCAGCCCGACCTCCAGCGGGTTGAAGGCGTCGGTCAGTTCGCCCTCTGGGCCGGGCAGACCGGCTTCGATGCGCAGCGCCTGATAATTGGCGGCGTCCAGCGGCAGCGCCCCGGCTGCCGCCAGCAGCGCCGGCCAGTCTTCCCGGCGCTCGCCGGCCGTTGGCGGCGATGCCAGCAGGCGGTAGCCGGGGCCGCAGAGACCGGGCCGGGCGATGACCTGCACCCGCGCCCCGTTCCGCTCGAACACGAGCGTCTCATCCCGGCCAGGCGCCGCCAACCCCAGCCGCCGCAATATCTCGCCGGCGGCCGGACCATCCAGCTCGGCCTGCTCGACGGCGGCGGCGTCTGCGACCGTGACCCTGTCCATGAAGAAGATCTTGCCGCGCAACTCGCGCCCGGTGCGTTGCCCGCGCCCGGCCAGGGTGATGGCCGCCAGCGCCTCGCCCCACTCGACCAGCGTCAACAGATCGAGGATACGGGCGGTGGGCGAAGTCAGGACGGTGCGCAGGCTGCGGCCGGGGCCGAGGAGTCGGAGATCGTTGCTTGTCAGCCGCTGCAGAAAGTCGAGACGGTCTTCGCCCGCCAACAGCAGAAAGCCGGGGTCAGGCGGCCGCTGGAACACAGCCCCTTCCTTAGCGGCCAGATAGTCGGATGGAATCGGTTGCGTCATGGTCGGTTTCAGGCCCGATTATAAGGCAGCCCCACCAACAACGCAATCGGCGCGGCCAAAAGCAGCCACAACGCCATCCCCAGGCCGAGGCGGTCGGCCGCCAGGCCAATCGCCAACGGCAGCAAGGCGCCAAACCAGCCGAAAAGATTGCCCACGGCCACGACCGAGCCGCTCCTGCCCGGCATGGCCGAATAGAGCCGGCCCTGGAGGATGGCGTACCAGCCGCTGTTCAGCAGCCCCAGCGCCGCCGCCAGCGCCAGCTTGGCCCACCAGCCGGGGACGAGCAGGAAGGCCGGGAACAGGATCATCACCAGGGCGGCGCTAAGGCGCAGATAGTCCAGGCCCGACATGCGCTCCAGCGCCGGGATGATAAGGAAATCACCGGCCAACCCCACCGCCGTCCAGGCAAGCACGGCCAGGGCCGCCTGCGCCGCCGAAACGCCCACCACATCGACGAAATAGAGCGCCAGATAGCCGAAGAAGACATCCAGCATCAGGTCGGCGAATTGCAGCAGCAGCAGCCAGCGCAGCACCTCGCCCTGGCGCACCGACCGCATCGCCCCGGCCAACCCGGCGCGAAATCCTTCTGGCCGCCCGGTGGCCGCGGCCGCCGGCGGCGGGAAAGGTGTGCGCCACAGCCAGCCGGCGGTCAGCGCCGCCAAACCGGCAAAAAGCCAGAACAACCCGCGCCATCCCCAGCCGCCGGCCGCCGCCGCGCTCAAGACCAAAGGCCCCAACATGACGCCGATCGACCCGGCAAAAGTCCAGCGGGCCATGTTCTGCTCGTGGCGATTGGGGGCGAAATCCATCAGCGTGGCCTGCGAGAGACTGACAAAGGCCCCGGAAGCCGGATAGAAAAGCACCATCGCTGCCAGCAGCATGACAAAGCCGGTGCTGCCCGCCACCATGGCCGCGGCCACGGCAAAGGCCACGCCCCCGCCCAGGATCAGCGCCCGCCGTTGCCAGGTGTCGGCCAGGATGCCCAGGATCGGCTCGATCACGCCGCTGACCACGACAGGCAGGCCGAGCAGCAGCCCGATCTGGCTGTAGTCCAGGCCCAGATCTTGGCGGATCAGCGGCCAGGCTGCGGCTTCGGCGCCAAAAACCAGTTCATCCACAAACTCGATGACGAGGAGGACGAGGACGAAACGCGGGATGCGCAACATGGCCGGGATTATATACCCTGAGGGCGCAACTTCACGCGCAGCCGCCTTCCTGCTAAGATGCCACCGCCCCCCCTGTTTTCCTCATCGCTGCCCCCCCCACCCTCGACCGCAGCCCTTAGCGACTGAGCACCCCTCGGCCCTCACTTTTCCACTCCCATGTCCCTCACAGCTTCGCGCACCTTTGTCGGCTTTGGCTTCGGCGCTATCCAGGCCGGACTCTTCCTGTACGAAGCGCACCGTTCGGGCCAGTTCGGGCGCCTGGTCGTGGCCGAGGTCGTGCCCGACATCGTTGCCTCGGTGCGGGGCGCTGGCGGCCGCGTCGTCGTCAATATCGCCCATCCCGACGGGGTGGAGCAAGCCAGCCTCGGCCCCGTCGCCATCGAGAACCCGGCCGAGGAGGCCGACCGCGCCCGGCTGAGTGAGGCCATCGCCGCCGCCGCCGAAATCGCCACTGCCGTGCCCAGCATCGCCTTCTATGCCACTGAGTCGCCAGGCAGCCTGCATCGGGTTCTGGCCGAGGGGCTGCGGCGCAAGGCGCGTGAGGGTGGCCCGCGGGCGGTCATCTACACGGCCGAAAACCACAACCACGCCGCCGAACGCCTGCAAGAGGCGGTGATGGGTGCCATCCCCGCCGCCGAACACGAGGCCGTCCGGGCCAGGGTGCGCTTTCTGAACACCGTCATCGGCAAGATGAGCGGCGTCGTCACCGACCCGGCCGAGATCCGGGCCTTCGGCCTGGGGGTGGTGACGCCCGACAGCCGGCGCACCTTCCTGGTCGAGGCCTTCAACCGCATCCTCATCTCGGCCATCGACTTCCCCGACGCCCCCTTCGCCCGCGGCCTCGCCGTCTTCGCCGAAAAGACCGACCTGCTGCCGTTCGAGGAAGCCAAGCTCTATGGCCACAACGCCACCCATGCCCTGGCCGCCTATTTGGGGGCGATGGCCGGGCGAGAGCGCATCGCCGAGCTGCGCGACCTGCCGGGGGCGATGCCGTTCCTGCGCCGCGCTTTCATCGCCGAAGCGGGCGCGGCCCTCTGCCGCAAACACGCCGGTGGCGACCCTTTGTTCACCGAGACGGGCTTCGCCGCCTATGCCGACGACCTGCTGGAGCGCATGACCAATCCCTACCTGCGCGACACGGTCGCACGCGTGGGGCGCGACCCGCAGCGCAAACTGGGCTGGGACGACCGGTTGATCGGCCTCATGCGGCTGGCGCGGGGCCAGGGGATCGCCGCCCGCGGCTACGCGCTGGGCGCCGCCGCTGCCCTGGCTGCGCTCGACCGCCGCACCCTGACCGACCCCGACCTGGGCCGAGCGCAGTTGGCCGCGCTCTGGCAGTCATCACAGCCGGCGAGGGAGGAGGAGGCGGCGATGCAGCAACTGGTGGAGCAGGGCCGCCGCCGGCTGCT
>CAYWPZ010000176.1:0-4756 GCA_964460135.1 uncultured Caldilineales bacterium
GAGGAGCGTCCTGCAAAGCCGCAGGCGCGCGGCAACGCAGCCCACAATCTCAAGGAGGTTCCAACATTGGCTATTCCCAATGCTCTTTTGCGCCGCCTCTATGTCGGCGCCAGTCTGCACAACGTGGAGGATGGATTCGAGTTCAAGTTGCGGAACATGGTGGCGCCGGCGACGGTGGTGGCGATGGGGCCGGTAGAGGTGGACGGCGTGCCCTATGGCCCCACCCAGGTGACTCTCAGCGCCGGCAAACCTCGCCCGGCCAGCGCTATCACCCACAAGCAGCCGTTCCTGTTGCAGATGGGCCGCGAGGTGCTGGTGAAGGTGCGGGGGGCGCGGCTTGAGCGCGGCGCCCATCAGGTCGCCCTTCATGCCCTCACGCGTGAGATCGGCCCTGTCGTCATCGACATCGACGATTCGGTGTGATTCTGACTCCCCAACCATTGGCAAGGTTGGGGAGTTTTTCTTGAACCGTGAAACGTGAACCGTGAGGCGTGAAACGTGAGGAAACGTCGGCGATGTTCACGCCTCACGCATCGCCTTTCAGCAGCGAGCAACCTTTCTTGGTTTAGCCAATAGCATCACTCAGGAGGCATTCAATGATTGTTGGCGTCCCGAAAGAAATCAAGGACAACGAGTATCGGGTGGGCATGACGCTAGGCGGCGTCAAACTACTGGTTGATTCGGGGCACGAGGTCTGGATCGAGACCGGGGCCGGGGAAGAGAGTGGGTTTTCGGATGCAGAGTACAGCCGCATGGGGGCCAAAATCGTCTCCACCGGCGCTGAAGCCTGGGCGGCGCAGTTGGTGGTCAAGGTAAAAGAGCCACAGCCCAGCGAATACCATTTCCTGCGCCCCGACCTGGTGCTGTTCACCTACCTGCATCTGGCCGCCGAAGATCATCTGACCCAAGCCATGCTGGCCAGCGGCGTGTCGGGCGTGGCCTACGAGACGGTAGAACTGCCCAACCGCACCCTGCCGCTGCTGACGCCGATCCGCGAGGTGGCCGGGCGCATGGCCGTGCAGGTGGGCGCGCATTATCTGGAGCGGGCCAACGGTGGACGCGGCAAGCTGTTGGGCGGGGTGCCAGGCGTGCGGGCCAGCGATGTCATCATCCTCGGCGGCGGCGTCGTGGGCACACAGGCGGCGATGATCGCCTTGGGCATGGGCGCCAATGTGGCCATCATCGACATGAACCTCGACCGCTTGCGCTATCTGAGCGAAGTCCTGCACGGTAATCTGACCACATTGGCCTCCAACCCTTATGCCATCGGTGAGGCCGTGAAGCGGGCGGACCTGCTCGTCGGCGCTGTCTTGATCAAGGGCGCTAAAGCGCCGCGGTTGGTGACGCGGGAGATGGTCAGTTATATGAAGCCAGGCAGTGTGATCGTCGACGTGGCCATCGACCAGGGCGGTTGTATCGAGACCGCCCGCCCCACCACCCACTCGAACCCCACCTTTTTTGTCGATGGCGTGCTGCACTACTGCGTCACCAACATGCCCGGCGCCGTGCCTCGCACCAGCACCTACGCCCTCAGCAACGCCACCCTACCCTACGTGGTCAAGCTGGCCAACCAGGGTTTGGTGGCAGCCGTGGCCGCCGACCATTCGCTGGCCCTGGGCGTGAACACCTACAGGGGCCACATCACTTATCCGGCCGTGGCCGAAGCCTTCGGCCTCGCTTGCAAGCCGTTTGCCGACCTGCTGTAGCAGCCGCACCTGCTACACGGCAGCGAAGAAATCATCGTGCCGAGCCGCGCCCTGCGGAAAGACCTGCACGAAATACTCGTAGCGTTGGAAGCGGCGCCAGACGAACCTGGGCAGCCAACGCGGGCCGCCGCCGCCGCCCTGGCTACGGTGGCAACGACTCGCCTCTTCCTTGACAGACAAATACCGTCCCACATCCATCCGCACGTGGATGTCGGCTTCTGGCGTGCCGATGCGCGTGAAGTCGATGTCGCCGTTGTCGCCCATGCGCGTGGGGTCTTTGCGCAGCAGTCGCAGCAGTCGCACCCCCAGCTCCACCTGGCGGCGGGGTATGGCGCTGGCATAAAGACGGGGCCTGGCCCCGGCCGGAAGCCCCGCCAGCGCCTCCATCACCGCCTGGTGAACCTTGATGTGGTCAGGATGAAAGTAATCGCCGTTGGCGTCATGGCTGAGAATCACCTGCGGTCGTACTTGCTCGATCAGGTGTTGGATGTCGCGCCCAACTGCGGCCAGATCGGCCTGGAACAAGCTGGCCTGGTGCTCGTTGTCGCCCGCCCCCGCCATGCCGCTGTCGCGATAGCCCAGCGTGTGGAGCACGACCCCCAGGGCGCGACAGGCGCAGGCCAGTTCTTGTTGGCGCAGCTCGGCCAGGGTGTTGCAGCCGCTGGCCGCCAGCAGGGCCGGGTCGTAGCTGCCGGCGGCGCCATCGGTGACGATGCAGACATGGACATCGACGCCGGCGGCGGCGTAACGGGCGAGCGCGCCGCCGGGGCCAAAGGATTCGTCGTCGGGATGGGCGAAGATGCCGAGGAGGCGAGACATGGGATATCCGGCGTTGGGGAGCGGGTGTGAATCAGGGCAGAAGACGAGGCGCAGTCTGGGCAGCGACACGGCTGGAAAGGTAGTAGCACTGCAATGTAATGTGCTTTGTGGTTTGCTGACTGTTATTATGGCCCCCATTGTTTGCTGCCGGCTTGAAGACGCCCCCTGGCAGCTTGCTGCTCAGGTTGACAGGCGGGCGTCAGGACGGATAATGCAGACTATGGAGTCTGTACAGGACATTCGCCATCTCACCCGTCGCACGATCATCGATATGGCGCGGCGTCGCCAGCAACCCGGCGCGGGCAGTGGGCGCGACTTCCTGTTCGCAAGGACAGCTAACATGCAGTGGCCCGATCTCACACCCGTGCTCGCCTCCATCCCGTGGGCTGTCGTTGGGGCTGCGGCAACCCGTCTCTACATGCCAGAACGTTCGACATTCGATTTTGACATAGCGATCGCTGCCCATGATGCTCCTGCAGTGCAGCGCCGCCTGGCCGAAGCTGGGTTCGTCAGACTCGGAAGCCTAAGCATTGGCGGCGCCCGCTGGCAGGGTCCAGATGGCCGGCTCATCGACGTGATCGAGGGGGATGAGCCGTGGTGGGCATCTGCTTTGAGGGAGGCGCAGGCCAATCGTGATCGACAGGGGTTACCAATCTTGCCGTTGCCCTACCTGGCGCTGATGAAGTTCAGCGCCAGCCGGACAATCGATCTTGGCGACCTCACGCGCATGTTGGGTTTGGCAGACGAATCGACCCTGGCTGCCGTGCGGGATGTCTTCCAGCAGTATGCTCCAGACGACCAGGAGGACCTCGAAAGCCTGATCTTTTTGGGCAAGCTGGAGATCGATGCGGCCGTCTAGACTCAATCGCTACTAACGCTGATTCGACCATGACTTCCACACTTGCGAGGAAATCTATGCAGATCACCGTTTTGGGCGCTGGCATGGTTGGCAGCGCCATCGCCAGGAAACTGGCGCAAACCCCTGGATTCTCTGTCACCGCTGCTGACCGCAGCGCCCAGACTCTGGCCGAGCTCGAGCAGAGGGCGCCGGTGCGCACCGTTTGCGTTGACCTTTCCGCCGGCGAGAGTATTCGCCATCTGGCGGCGCAATCAGACCTGGTCATCAGCGCCGTGCCCGGCTTCATGGGCTTCGCGACGCTGAAGACACTGATCGAGGCCGGGAAGAACGTCGTCGACATCTCCTTCTTCGAGCAGGACGCCTTCGACCTCGACGCCCTGGCCCGGCTGAAGGGCGTGACCGCGGTGGTGGATTGCGGCGTCGCCCCCGGCCTCAGCAACATCATCGCCGGCTACGCCCGCAACAAGCTGGACGAGCTTGATCGGATCGATATCGCCGTCGGCGGGCTGCCGCAGGCCCGGCACTGGCCGTTCGAGTACAAGGCCGTGTTTTCACCGGTGGATGTGATCGAGATCTACACCCGCTCGGCCTGGTTGGTGGAAAACGGTCGTGAGGTGGCCCGCCCCGCCCTCTCGGGGCTGGAGTTGATCGACTTTCCCGGCGTCGGCACCCTGGAAGCCTTCAACACCGACGGCCTGCGCACCCTGCGGCGCACCTTGCGGGCGCCCAACATGCGCGAGCGCACCTTGCGCTATCCCGGCCACGCCAACCTGATGCGCGTCTTCCGCGAGAGTGGCTTCTTTGGCGATGAAGCCATCGATATCCAGGGACAGCACGTGCGCCCCATCGACCTGACTTCCCGCCTGCTATTCGAGCAGTGGCGGCTGGGCAAAGGCGACGCCGATCTCACCGTCTTCCAAACCGTGGTCGAAGGGCGCAAGGGCGGCCAACGCCTGCGCCTGAGCTATGACATGGTGGATCACTACGATGAGGCCACGGGGACGACCTCGATGGCGCGCACCACCGGCTACACCTGCGCCGCTGTCGCCCGCCAGGTGCTCGATGGTCGCTTTGCGGCCAAGGGCATCTGCGCGCCGGAGGATGTTGGCCGCACACCGGGCTGCTACGAGGCCCTATTGGCCGATCTTGCCCACTCCAATCTTCATCTCACCGAAACGATCACCGCCATCCCATGATTCCCCTCGACATCAGCTGCGTCCCGCTCTTTGCCTCTCTGCCCGCCAGCGCACAGCAGGAGATTGCAGCCTCGTTGCGGCCGGTCTCGCTCGACGCTGGGGCCATCCTCATCCGCGAGGGCGACCCCGGCGACAGCTTCTGCATCGTCCTGGCAGGCGAGATCGAGGTCATCAAG
>CAYWPZ010000176.1:4766-10536 GCA_964460135.1 uncultured Caldilineales bacterium
TCAAGGCGCTGGGCACCGAGGACGAGCGGCTGCTGCGGGTGCAGGGGCCGGGCAGCTTTGTGGGCGAGATGAGTCTGTTCGAGCGCAAGGGCCGGCGCTCGGCCAGCGTCCGGGCGCGCACAAGCGTCGAGGCGGCGACGATGATGTTGGCCGACTTCGACGCCCTGCTCCATCGCCAGCCCGCCCTGGCCTACGAAGTGATGCGCGTGATGAGCCTGCGGCTGCGCGACGCCGACAACGCCACCATTCGCGACCTGCACCAGAAGCACCTGCAACTGGAACAAGCTTACGCCGCCCTGCAAGCGGCGCAGGCGCAGTTGGTCGACAAGGCCAAGCTGGAGCATGAGTTGCAGATGGCGCGCGCCATCCAGCACAGTATCCTGCCCCAGCGTTTGCCTGAACTCCCCGGCTATGATTTCGGCGCCCTCATCACCCCGGCCCAGGCTGTGGGCGGCGATTTCTACGACTTCATCCCCCTCGGTTCGGGCAGCCTGGGCATCGTGGTGGCCGACATCTCAGACAAAGGCTTGCCGGCAGCCATCTTCATGGCCCTGACTCGCAGCCTGGTGCGAGCCGAGGCCCTGCGCGGCGTCTTCCCGGCCGAGGTGCTGCGGCGGGTGAACCGGCATCTGCTGGACATGAACGACGCCGGCATGTTCGTCACCGTTCTCTACGGCATCCTCCATGCCCGCACCGGTCAGTTTCTCTACGCTCGCGCCGGGCATGAACTGCCGGTGGTGGTTGACCCTGCTGGTCAAGTATTGGCAGTTCCTTCGGAATCAGGGCAGATCTTGGGCATGTTGCCCGACCCGACTCTGGACGAAGAGGCCATCAGCCTGCCCAAAGGCGGCAAGCTGGTGTTGTTCACCGATGGCGTCACCGATGCTATGGATGAGGCAGGCGAGGCTTTCGGGCACGAGAAACTGATCGCAACCGTGGCCCATCACGCCGCCGCCCCGGCCCAGGCCGTATGCGACGGCGTGATGAGGGCCGTTCTGGGCCACCAGGGCGCGGCGGCGCAGTTCGATGATTTTACGATGGTGGTCGTAGCGGCATAGCCCTGTCAACCGGCGGCGCTGAGGCGTTCGCGGCGGCCCATCCGCCGCGCAGCGGCATCGGCGGCTGGAGCGGGAGGAACCGGCTCGCCGCTTGCAGTCGCTGCTGCTGCTGCCGCCGCCGCTGCTGCTTGTTGTTGCAGCTTGCGCTGCATCACCAGCCAGGCCATACAGTTTTCGTCTGTGCCCATCAGCAAATCGGCGGCGCGGATGCCCGACATGATTTCCTGTTCCAGGGGATTGGTGATGGCGCAGGGCATGCCGGCGGCGATGGCCATGGCGATGAAATGGGCGTTGACGGCCGGGCGGTTGGGCAGCCCGAACGAGATATTGCTGGCCCCGCAGACGGTGTTGCAACCCAACTCCTCGCGCACCATCCGCGCCAGCTCGAAGACCTGGCGACCCGCCCCCGGCACGGCGCCGGCGGGCATGGCCAAGGGGTCGATGAGCAGATCGCTGCGCGGGATGCCATAGCTTTCGGCCCGCTCGACGATCTTCTTGGCCACCTGGAAGCGGACTTTGGGGTCGTAGGAGATGCCCGATTCGTCGTTGGAGATGCAGATGACCACCGCCCCGCGCTCGGCCACCAGCGGCAGCACTTTCTCCAGCCGGTCTTCTTCACCCGTGACCGAGTTGACGATCGGTTTGCCCCAGGCGGCCTTGAGGCCCGCAACCAGGGCCGGCACCACCGAGGAATCGATGCACAAGGGCACATCGACCACCTCCATCACAGTTTCCAGGGCGCGTACCATCACCTCCGGCTCGACCTCGGCCGGGTTGGCCACGCCCAGCCCGGCGTTCACATCCAGGATTTGGGCGCCAGCCTCCACCTGGGCGATGGCGTCGGCGCGAACGCGGCTGAAGTCGCCGGCCAGCATCTCGGCGGCCAGCTTTTTACGTCCGGTGGGGTTGATGCGTTCGCCAATGATGACGAACGGGCGGTCGGGACTAATGACAACGGTGCGGGTAGGTGAGGTGACGATGGTTTCGATGGACATGGCAAGAACTCGGAATAGGGAATGAGAGCAGAGCGGGCGCCTGACAAGATCCGACAGGGTTGGGTGCCAAGTATATGCCAGGGGCCGGGCATCGACCAAGCCCGAACGTGGGTGCGAATGCGGTCTCGCTGCGGCCCGCGACCATGCAAAAAGAGCGCCGGTCGGACTTGCCGACCGGCGCTCTTTCGTCAGCGTATGGTCCGCTTAGCGGAAAAAGCTCATCATCCGCGTCGCCAGCATGATGTCGCCTTGCACCTTGATCTTGCCCATCATAAAGGCTTGCATGGCATCGAGCCGGCCCACCATCATGTCGATATAGTCGCCGGCCTCCATCGTCACGGTCAGGCTGGGCGTTTCGATGTCATCATCGCCCTCGACGACTGTGCAACCGGCGACGCTGAGCCGCGAAGTCCACAGACTGCCGCCTTCGCCGGTGAGATTGTAGCGGATACTGGCGTCCACCCCTTCGGCCTTTTCGGGCTTGAAGGCGGCGGGCATATCGGCCATCATCCTGCGGATTTTGGCGTCGATTTCAGAAGACATAGCTTGGTTGTGCTCCTTGAGTGGTTGAGAGGTAGGTGGTAGGTGGCAGGTGCCAGGTGGCAAGTGGTCTCCCGGTCTCCCTCACTTCAACTCCGCCCGGGTGTAGCCCAGAATGCGGCGGGCGACGATGAGGGTGTTGATCTGGCCGGTGCCTTCGAAGATGTCGTTGATCTTGGCGTCGCGCATCCATTTCTCGACCAGAAACTCGTGGCTGTAGCCGAGCGGGCCGAGCAGCTCGACGCACTTCTGGGTGATGTGCGTCACTGCCTGTCCTGCCTTGACCTTGGCCATCGAGGCTTCGAGGTTGTTCGATTGGCCGGCGTCCAGCAGGGCCGCCGAGCGCACGGTCAAGAGCCAGGCCGCTTTCAGGTGCATTTCCATCTGCAGCAGGTCGCGCTGGACGGCGCTTAGGCTGTGCATGGACGCGCAATCGGGCACGGTGATGCCTTGGGCGGCCAGGGTGTCGCGCGTGTATTCGAAGGCGGCGCGGGCGATGCCCACGGCGCTCGCGGCCACATAGGGCCGGCTGGCGTCGAAGGTCTTCATCGCCCCCTTGAAGCCCTTGTCCTCGTGCTCGTCCACCTTCTGCAGGTCGGCGCTGCCGAGGATGTTGTCGTAGGGGAGGCGGCAATCCTCGAAGGTGATCGTGGCTGTATCGCTGGCGCGGATGCCCAGCTTGCGCTCCTGGTGCGTGATCGTCATCCCCGGCGTGCCCGATTCGACCACGAACGGCCGCATCCCCGCCCGCCCGACGCTGCGATCCAGCGTCGCCCAGACGACGATGAGACCATCGCTCTCTTGGCCGGCCAGGCTGCCGTTGGTGCAGAAGATCTTGGTGCCGTTCAGCACCCACTCGTTCGTCTTCGCGTCCAGGCGGGCGGTGGTTTGAATGGCGCTGGTATCCGACCCGGCCTGCGGCTCGGTCATCGCCATCGCCCCCCATTTGGGCTTGCCGCGCGTGAAGCGGGTCAGGAAGCGTTCCTTCTGTTCGGGCGTGCCGACGGCATGGATGGCGGCCCCGCCCAGGGCGCTGGATGGTGTGCTCAGGTAGATGCCGGCGTCGCCCCACGAAAGCGCCTCGATCATGTGGATCATGCGCAGCGTTCCGGTCGCCGGTTTCCGTTCGGCCTTAGGCTCCTCGCTGGTGTGGCCGTTGTGCCCGTTTGAGCTTTTGCGTAGCGAGCGCTTCAAGTCGGCCGCTTCGATCTGTTGCAGGAACGGCCAGATGACGTTGATATACTCCCACGGCCGCTGATGTTCGTTTTCGTCGTAGTGCCGCGAGATGCTGCGCATCACCTGTTCGGCCATCATCTTGGTCAGGTGCGTCTGATTGGCGATTTCTTCGGGCAGTTCGAAACTGATGGACATGGTGAACCTCCTTAGACGATGATACTTCCGAGCAGGGTGGCGATGCCGCGTCCGTTGCGCAGCCACAGTTCCACGGGATGGTCGCGAATATAACCGTGCCCACCCAATACTTGCACGGCGCCATCCGTCACCTTCAGCGCCATCTCGGCCGCGTATTGCGCCGCCAAGAAGGCGTCGTGGCTGCCCGGCTTGCCCTGGTCGATCTTCCAGGCCGCCTCCCACACCAGCAGGCGGGTGGCGTCGATCTCGATCGCCATCTCGGCCAGCATGAAGGCGATAGCCTGGCGATGCGCGATCGGCTCGCCAAAGGCGGTGCGTTCTTTGGCATAATCGCGAGCATACTCGAAGGCGCCGCGTGCCAACCCCACCGCCATCCCTGCCACGCCGATGCGGCTGTAGGTCAGGATCTTATTCAGATCGATGCCCATCTTGCCGCCCAGCTTGTGGTCGGCGGGGATGGTCACGCCGCTGAACTCGACCGTGAAGGTCTTGAGGGCGTGGAAGCCCATCCACTGGTCGCGGCGATTGATGTGGACGCGGGGGTCATTGGCGGGGACGAGGAAGGCCTGCGTGTTGCCGGCGTGACCTTCGCGGGCATAGACGAGGAAGATCTCGGCCTCATCGGCGTTGATCACCATCGTCTTCTGGCCCCAGAGGATGTACTTGTCGCCCTGGAGCCGGGCGCTGGTGTTCAGGTCGGCGGGGTCGAAGGTGATCGTAGCCTCCAGGAAGGCGGCCGTGGCCTTGGGGAAGGTCTCGGCGCAGAACCGGGGCAGGTGCTGCTCGCGCTGCTGTTTGCTCCCGCACAGCAGGATGGGGATGGCAACCAGGTTGGGGCTGAGCAGATGGAGCGTGGCTGCGACATCGCCGTAGCCCAGTTCTTCGGCGATGAGCGCGCCGTTGAGGGCCGAGTGGTCGCCAAAGCCGCCAAACTTCTCCGGGATCGAGGCCGGCAGCAGGCCCAGTTCCCAGCCGGTGGTCATCACCTCCGCCGGCAGGCTGCGCACCTCTTCGGCATCGCGATACACCTTGCGCAGCTGGCGCGTGGCATAGCGGTTGACCGCATCGGTCAGCATTTTTTGTTCTTCACTGAGGTCGAAACTATACATAGAGCCTCCGTTTTATGTGTCATGTATCATGTGTCACGTATTGCATATTGTATGTCATACGCAACATGTAACGCACGGTACGCAACAAAAAGTATTCATTGTAGATTCTCAAAGATACCTGCCGCGCCCATGCCGCCGCCGATGCACATCGTCACCATGCCGTAGCGGCTGCCGCGGCGCGCCATCTCATGCACCAGTTGCGTCGTCAGCTTGGCGCCGGTCGCGCCCAGGGGATGGCCGAGGGCGATGGCGCCGCCGTTGACATTGGCGATGGCCGGGTCGATCTCCATCTGGCGGATGACCGCCAGGCTTTGGGCGGCGAACGCCTCATTCAATTCGATCAGATCGATATCGCTCAGGCTCAGCCCGGCCAGCTTCAGGGCCTTGGGGATGGCCGCCACCGGGCCGATGCCCATGACCTCGGGCGGCACCCCGGCCACAGCAAAGGCCACAAAACGCGCCAGCGGCTTGAGGCCGGCCGCCTCGGCGGCCCGGCGCGACATCACCACCACCGCCGCGGCGCCGTCGCTGGTCTGGCTGCTGTTGCCGGCCGTCACCGTGCCCCCGGCCTTGAACACCGGCTTCAGTTTGGCCAGGCCTGCCAACGAAGTATCGTAGCGCACGCCCTCGTCCGTATCGAAAACCGCCGCCCGGCTCTGGCTGCCCCTAGCCTCGACAGAGGCCAGCATCTGGCGCA
>CAYWPZ010000177.1:0-10498 GCA_964460135.1 uncultured Caldilineales bacterium
AAGCCGGACGCCACTGAAGACCAGGTGCGCCAACTGTGCGCCGAGGCCCGGCAGTTCAGCTTCGCCTCGGTCTGCGTCAACCCCACCTGGGTCCCGCTCTGCGCCGACCTGCTGCATGGGGCCGCGCCGGTGGTCTGTACGGTGGTCGGCTTCCCCTTGGGCGCCACCCTGCCGGAGGTGAAGGCCTATGAGACCGAACGAGCGGTGATGGAAGGCGCCTGCGAGATCGACATGGTCATCAACATCGGCGCCCTCAAAAGCCGCCGCCACAGCCATGTCCTGCGCGACATCGCCGGCGTGGTGCGAGCCGCCCGCGCCAGCGGCGCCTTGGTCAAAGTCATCCTCGAAACCGCCCTCCTGAGCGACGAAGAGAAGGTGGAGGCGTGCGCGCTCAGCCAGGCGGCCGGGGCCGATTTCGTCAAGACCAGCACTGGCTTTGCCAGCGGCGGGGCCACCGTGGCCGATGTTGCCCTCATGCGGCGGGTGGTCAGCCCAGAGATGGGGGTCAAAGCCTCAGGCGGGATCCGCAGCGCCGACGACGCCACCGCCATGATCCAGGCCGGCGCCACGCGCATCGGCGCCAGCGCCGGCGTCAAAATCCTGCAACAAGTCAGCAGCAGGGCCTCATAGGCGCCGGATGACCCCCACACCGCCCCCGCCCGACGCCCTCCTGGGCCTACCCCTTGCTGTCTGGACCAATCTGCCGTTGTTCCTCTGCCTGGTCTTCGGCGCCGCCATCCTCATCGGCTTCCTGTTCATTGTTCGTGAAAACAGGCGGGTTGCAGCAAAAAATAGATTGATTGAAGAAGATCAAGCGTGAAGGAGTATTGCGTATCAGAGCTTTCCGGTTCTAATTTGGCCGCCGTCTGACAGCAAAACTTGAGTGAGAATTCTCAGATTCTGTCAGGCTTTGCTAAACATAACGCGTTAGTTTTGACGTGTTAGAAGCGATTTTCTGCCGCTGAGCTGAAGGAATTCGACCACTGCTATGAGAACCGAAAGGTCCTGGCATCACCCCGCTGAATGAATTCGACGTCTGATAACAAAAACCCGTTGAAACGGGTTACAACAATCATTTTCCGCCAGTACAACCTGCTTCAGCAGGTTTTCGTTACCAGATCGTGAATTCATTCTGCCGGACCGTGAATTCATTCACGGGACTGCTGCCGAACTGCCGAACCGTGAATGAATTGATGAATTCACGGGGTATCACCCCGCCGAATGAATTCGACGTCTGATAACAAAAACCCGTTGAAACCGGTTGCAACAATCATTTTTTGCCAATAAAACCTGCTTAAGCAGGTTTTCGTTGCCAGATCGTGAATTCATTCTATAATCAATATTTCGTGAAAATTCGTGGCAAAATCAAGTTCGTAACACCCTCATAAGCCCCCATTTCGCAATTCGCAGTCCCAAATCCGCATTCCCAAGGATCACCCATGCAAAACCTCTGGCGCGAACTGCGCACCGGCCCCGACGCCCCCGATGTCGTCTATGCGATTGTCGAAATCCCCAAAGGCTCGCGCAACAAATACGAATATAACAAGGAACACGGCGTGATCAAACTTGACCGTGTGCTTTACTCCTCCGTCTCCTACCCCGGCGACTACGGCCTGATGCCGCAGACCTTCTGGGAAGACGGCGACCCCTTCGACATCCTGGTGATGGTCAGCGAGCCAACCTATCCCGGCTGCATCATCGAGGCCCGGCCCATCGGCGTCTTCAAGATGGATGACAAGGGCAAGTCGGATGACAAGATCCTGGCTGTGCCCCTGCGCGACCCTCGCTATGCCGGCTTCCAGGACCTGAAAGATGTGCCCGCCCACTTCCTGCTTGAGATCGAACATTTCTTTAGCGTCTACAAGGCGCTGGAGGAGGGCGGCCGGGTGCATCCACATGGCTGGGAGGATGCGCAGGCGGCCAAGCAATCGATTCGCCACTCGATGCAGCTTTACCGCGACCGCTTCTCGTTGGGGGGACTCTAGGTGCAACGGATCCTACCCGATCTGTACTGGATCGACTTGGGTGCGGTCAACGCCTACCTGTGGACGGGCGCCGGTGGGCCATCATTGATCGACGTCGGCATGCCCGGCTCGGTCGCCAGGCTGCTGGCCGAGCTAGGCAGCCTGGGTATCGCTCCCACCGACCTGCGGCGTATCCTGATCACCCACGCCGACCTTGACCACATCGGCGGCCTGCGCCGGCTGCAAGCCATGAGCGGGGCGCGGGTGTGTTGCCATGCGGTCGAAGCCGAACTTGTGGCCGGCCGCCGGGCCAAGCCGCTCAGCCCCACTCTGCTTGGCTACCTCACTCGCCCCATCTTCTTGCTGGTCGACCGCATCTACAAGCCGGGCGCAGATCAGGTCGAGGAACTGGTGATCGAAGGCCATGTCACGCCCGAAGGTTTCACCGTCCTCCACACGCCCGGCCATTCGCCCGGCCACATGGCCTTGCTGCACAAAGAGCGCGGTGTCCTCGTCGCGGGCGACGCCCTCAACAACCGTAGGGGCAGGTTGGGCGGCCCGCCGCCCATCGCCACCCCCAAGATGGGCGCCGCCTACGAGAGCATCAGCAAGCTAGGCAAACTGAGCTACGAAGTTGCCTGCTTCGGCCACGGTCCCCCCATCATCGGCGGAGCCAGCGCGGCCGTGGCGGCGTTCGCCAACACGCGGCCCGAACCACGAGCGTAAGCGCGCCGCCCGCCCGCCTCAGACCCCCTGCGCCCCCAAGAAAGCCGCCAGGGCGCGGCGCAGTTCGCCGGTGGGGGCCACGTGCAGCCGCCAGAGGAGAAGGAGGTAGGCCGGGACAAGGATGACGGTGAGGATCAGGGCGCTGGGGAGGGGGCGCGCCGCATTCAGCAGGGGCAGGAGGACGAGCAGGGGGGCGAAGATCAGCAGCAGGGCGGGCCAGGGCGGGCGCAGCCAGGCGCGACCGAGCGCGCTCAGAGAGGCCGCCGTCACGAATACACCCGCCGCCAGGGCCAGGGCCGCGCCGACGGCCGCCAGGGTGGGGATGAGGAGCAGGCCGGCGAGGGTGCAGACGCCAAATCCGGCGCAGGAGGCGGCCAGGGCGACGCGCGGGCAGCCAAAGGCGGCAGCGGCGTACCGACCGGCCCAGACGAGGGGCTGGGCCAGGAGGGTCAGGCTCAGGAGCAGGAAGATCGGGCCGACGGCGGCAAAGTCGGCGCCGAAAAGGAGCGGCGCTACCGGAAAGGTGAGCAAGGCGATGCCGATGAGAAGCGCGCCCATGAGAATGGCGCTGTAGCGCAGCAGGAGGTCGAGCCAGCGGCGGGCGTCGGCGTGCTGTTGGCGGGTGTGGAGCAGGGCCAGCGTGGGTGTGAACGAGGCTATGTATTGCGTCAGGACGGTGATGACCAGCATGTAGAGGCTGAGGGCCAGGCCAAGATAGCCGACGGCCACCGTGTCGTGTGTCAGCACTTCCAGCAGCACCGGGCCGCTGCGATAGAGCAGGACGATGATGATGTTGGCCAGGAAGAAGCCGGCCCCAAAGCGGAGGTAAGGGCGCAGGCCGGGCCAGTCGGGGCGGACCGGGCGCCAGACCGGGCGCACCCAGAGCAGCCCAGGGAGCAGAAAGACGGCCTCGCTCAGAAGCAATCCTGCCAGCAGGCCGCTCAGACCCCACGGCAGGCCCACGACGAGGCAGGGGATCATGATCAATTGCCGCCACGAGACCTCGACCGACCAGCGGCCCATCTGGTTGAGGCCAAAACAGAGGTGGTAGGGCGTCCAGGAGAGGAGGCGGAGGGCGACGCCCAGGCCGATCAGCAGGCCCTGCCAGCGGTTGAGCCAGGGCGCCAGCCAGGGGGCGGCGAGGGCGAGGCCGAGGACAATGGCAAGCCCGATCGCCAGTCGCGCCCAGGTCAGTTGCCAGAACAGCCAGCGGATGCGCTCCTGGCCCGGCCGCCCTTGCTGCGCCCAGCCGGGCACATGGCGGCCGAGGATGTCCAACCCGCCCAGTTCGCCCGCCATCTGCAACAGGAGGCTGAGCGAGAGGACGAAGACCAGTTGCCCAAAAAGTTCCGGCCCCAGGCGGCGGGGGATGAAGGCGGCAAAGGCGAAGGCGCCGGCGAGTTGGGCGGCTTTGTGTGCGCTGATGGCCGTCAGGTTGCGGGCGGCAGTGCGAGCGGCCATGAGCGAATCAGCGGCGGCGCCAGGCGAAGAGGGCGACGGCCGCCGCCAGCGGGGCCGCCAGCGCCCAACTACGCCCAACCTGGGCCAGGCTGAGGGCGATGGGCCGGCTGGGCTGGCGAAGGCTGCCGGCGGTGGCAATGGCGCCGGCCGTGGCTGCCAGCCCGACCAGCGAACGGGCGGTCGAAGCGGCGGGCAGGGCGATGTAGGCCGGCCAGAAGAGCGCCAGCCCGGCCCATTTGCGCAAAGGTTGGGGGCTGACGGTCATGCGGGCGTCGCCCAGCCTGCGTTGGACGGCGCTGAGGTGGTGGGTGTGGCCGGCCGGGTGTTCGCGATCAAGGGCGTCGACCGGGTCGGCAGGCAGGCGGGAGCGGAGCAGGTGGGGGAGGGTCAGGAGCAAGAGGATGACCGGCCAGCGGCGGCCGCCAGAGAGGAAGGGCGGCGGGGCAACGGCCAGCTGGACGGCCAACGGCGCGGCCCAATCGAGGTGGCCGAGACGGAGGCTTTCGATGCGGAGGGCGTAGTCGGGCTGGTTGGCGGCGGCGGCGGCCAGCAGTCCGGCGGCGGGCGCCGCCACGAGCGCCGCCGGCCCGGCCGCCGGCCCGGCCGAGAGCGCGGCCAGGGCCAGGAGTTTGGCGGCGTAGGAGGGGGCGTAGGTGCGTTCGAGGGCGTCGCGAGGCCGGTCGAGCCGAGGCAGGAGGTGGGTCGCCAGGGCGAAGCCGCCGCCGGCCAGGGTGAGGGCCGCCGGCAGGGGCAGGGGGAGCAAGCGGTCGGCAGCCAGTAGGCCCATTCCCAAGACGGGGAGCGAGTGATCCTGGCTGCGGGCGCCGGGCGAAGCGTCGACCAGCGGTTGCTCCAGCCAGTGCGTGACCGCAGCCTGAACGCGGGCCAGGGGCAAGGGGTCGGGCCAGGAGGAGGCCGGGGCGTGGTCGTGCTCGTGCCCGTGGGGGTGGTCGTGGGGGTGGTCGTGCTCGTGTTCGTCATGCCGGTGTTCGGGGAGGTCGAGGCTGAAGCCGGCATGGTGGGTGAGGGCGTGAACGAGTTCGTCCAGATAGCGGTAGACGGCCGTGGGGATGGAGGCATGGACGCCGATGTCGGCGTCGACGAAGATGAGGCGGATGCCGCCTTCTTGGGCGCGCAGGCTGGCGCGATAGGCCAGGCTGGCCTCGTCTTCGCGGTCGAGGTCGGCGGGGGTGTAGCGCAGGGCCGGCAGGGTGCGGTCGGGGGCGGCCTTGGCGATGAACCAATCGCCGCGCTGGTGGCGGCTGTCGGGGAAGTAGGCGGCGGTCAGGTTGTGGCGGCGCAGGCTGGCGGCGGTGTCGGCCAGGTGCATTTCGTGGCCCAAGAGGGGGTCGTGGGCGAAGGCGATGATGCTGGCTTCCAGGGCGGCGGCCTGGGCCAGGGTGCGCTCGATGGCGGCGGCGGTGGGCCAGGGGTAGCTGACGGGGCGGGCGATGAGTTGGAGGCCGGCGGCGCGGGCGAAGCGGAAGGTCTCGGGGTCGAAGCCAAGCCCCAGGGGGCGGATGGCGGCCAGGTCTCCTTTCAGATCGAGGCTTGCCGGGCTGATCTCGGCCAGCAGGTGGGGGAAGCGGGCCTGGAACTCGTCCTGGAGGCGGGTGATGAGGCCGGGCCGGGAGCTAGTGAAACGGTGGACAGCGGGCCGGTCGCTCGCCTGCGCGATCAGCGACCCGGCCCGGAGGAGAGCATCGAGGGTGTCTTCGAGCAGGGCGACGTGGGTGGCGCCGTGGTGGCGGCAGTCGTGCAGGAAGTCGTAGAGCGGGCGGCCGGCGCGGGCGGCGGCGATGCTGGCTTGCTCGAAGTAGAGGCAGAGGTAGACTTGCCGGTTGTGCTGTTCCCGTCGGTGCCGTTGTTGGATGCGCCGGAAGATGGCGGGCAGCCCGGCGAGGATGAGGCCGGAGGCGAGAAAGGGGGTGAGGCGCATGGCGATTGCGGAACGCAGATTGCGAATTGCGAATTGGGGCCTGCGGCCTGCCTACTTGCAAGCCGGGTGGGGGTTGCTCAGGTTTTTGCAGGCGGCGGCAGTGATGTCGGGCGGCGGGGCCAGGTCGAGGACGGCGCGCCAGGCTGGCTCGGCCAGGGGGGAGCGGGCGGCTTGGGCGGCATGGGCGCGACCCAGGCGCAGGTTGAGGTCGTTGGGGCGGAGGTTGAGGCCGGCCTCGAAGGCGGTCAGGGCGGCGGTGAATTGTTTGTCATGGTGCAGGGCGTAGGCCAGGGCGGCCCAGGCTTCGGGCAGGTCGGGGGCCAGTTCGACCGCCCGCCGCCCGTGGACGACAGCTTCGGCAGGCTGGCCGGACTGGCGCAGGAGGTTGGCCAGCAGCAAGTGCGCCCAGGGGTTCTCGTCGTCGATCGTCAACGAGTTGCGGTAGGCGCGGATGGCGTCCTGGGGCCGGTCCGATTGTTGGAAGGCAAAGCCCAACTCGGCCCAGAGGTTGCCGTCGCCGCTCTGTAGGGGGATGAGCACCTGGAGGGCGGCGATGGCGGCCGGCCAGTCGGCCTGGACCCGCGCCTGGCGGGCGAATTGGCGCAACTCGTCTATGTGGTCGGCCGACCGTGGGCTGGTGAGTTCTGTGGGGAGGAGGCTCAGGCCGGCCGGCGCCGATGTCTGGGCCAGGGCCGAGGCCGGGAAGTGATAGAGGTCAAGCGAGGGCGCAAAGTGCTGGGCCAGGGCGCCGGCGACTAGGGAGGGGTAGTCGGCGATGGGGAAGCGGCTGTAGGGCGATTGCAGCAGGTAGATGTCGGCGGCGTCGCCGGCGGCCAGCGCTATCTGGTCGAGCTGATTGGCGTCGATCAGTTGCGTCTCGGGCAGATAGTAGCGGAAGTAGGCGGCGGCGGCGGGGACGACGACAGCGCTGGTTGCGCCCAGGCGCGGGCGCAGGTAGGCGGCGGCGGCGCGCCAGTCTTCGTAATCAGGATGGCGGGCAAGACGCAAGCCGGGGATGAAGCTGGCGATCACCAGGCCGGCGGCCAGGTAGGGCCAGGCGCGGGGGAACGGCGGGGGGAGTGTGGTCGCCCGTCCGAGGGCCGCAGCCAGGCGGGTGAGTCCGGCGGCGGCGAGGATGAGTAAGGGCGGCAGGCCGGCGATGAGGTAGCGGGGGCTGAAGAATTGATCGCGTTGGGCCAGGCTGTAGAGGATGAGGATGGGCGGCAGGAGCAGCCAGAGGAGGATGAGCGCCAGGTCGGCCAGGCGCCGCCGCCAGGCGATGAGGCCGAAGATGGCGCTCAGGAACACCGGCAGGCCCCAGGGCCAGGCGCCTGTCAGTCCGGTGGGCAGCTCGGCGGCAAGTTCGGCCAGGGGGGGGAAGGCGCTGGCGACCGGGGCGATCTGCAGGCTTTCGGCAGCCGAGGGGCCGGCCAGCCCCTGCGCCAGGGCGCGGCCAAAGCGGAGGAGATAGTCGGGACGAAAGGGCGAGAGGAGAAAGATGGCCAGGATGACGGCGAAGGCCGAGAGGCCCGGGGCCAGTACCTGCCAGCGGCGCTGCCGGTAGGCCGCGACCAGGCCCGTGAGCAGCCAATGGAGGCCGTGCACAGGCAGGAGGGTGAGGCCGAACAGATGGGTGTGCAGCAGGGCCAGCATGGCCGGCGCATAGCCCATCCAGGCTTCGGGGCGCCGCGCCGAGGCAAGAAAAAGCCAGGTGCAGAGCAGGGCAAGGGCCAGGAAGAGGCTGTAGGGGCGCATCTCGCGGCTGTATTGCACGGCCAGGGGGGCGCAGGCCAAGAGTAGGGCGCCCAGGGTTGGGATCGGCGACGGCGCCAGGCGACGGGCGACGGCGAAGATGAGGGCGATGCTGATCACGCCAGCGAAGGCGGCCGGCAGCCGCAGCCAGAACTCCTGGCTCCCCCAGCCAAGCGCCAGCCGGGTGAGGGCGAAATCGGCTGGCATGTGGGCGCCATAGGCCAGCGCCGCCGGGAAGTCGCTCCAGGTCTCCTGCGCCAGCCGCAGCTGGATCAACTCGTCCAGCCAGAGGCTGAAGCCGTCGAGATCGGCCACCCTCAGCCCAAAACCGGCCAACAGCGCCGCCAGAAGCAGGAGTCGGGGACGAGGCGACATAGGGGGGCGCGGTTGGGTTAGCCCTGCGCCCGCGAACCAAGGAGCGCTCCCGGTCGGTCGGGGGCAAGGTGGCCGCGGGCAAAGGGCGAGCGGGCGTAGTGCAGGAGGCCAATGGCAAAGGCGATGGCGTTGTAGCCGTAGTAGAGCCAATGCCAGGGGATGACGCGCAAGGCGAAGCCCCACCCACGCCGGGCCGCAAACCAGCGGTAGAGGTTGCGGTTGAGAAGCAGCAACAGCCCCGCCAGCCCCAGGCTGGCCGCCAGCGCCGCCGGCGCCCAAATGGATGCAACCAGGCTGAACAGCAGGAGCCAGAAGGTGACAACGCTGATGCGGTTGTGGGTCTGCAGATTGAGGTCGTTGACAAAGGCCCGATGCCGCAAGATCAGTTCGGCCCAGGGGATGCCGCGGTCGCGGATGTCGGAACGCAGCAGGTTGGCAGCCGTCCAGCGTTTGCAGTGCGTGGCCAGCAGGCGCTTGTCCAGGCGGATGCGGCCGCCCTGCCGCGCCAGCCGATAGCCCAGCTCGATGTCTTCGATGCACGGCCGCCCGTACTCGTCGGTGAATCCGCCCAACTGGAAGAAAACGTCCCGCCGGATGGCGCCGCAGCCCGTCCAAAAGGTGCTGGCCTGTTCGGAGCCGTGCTGGTGGACATAATGATGGAAGAGGTTCTTGTATTGGCTCAGGAAGCCGGGGTCGGCAGGGCGATCGTCGTAGGAGCCGAAGATAGCGTCGAGGGCGGGTGAGCCATCCGGCCCGGTGGGGGCGAAGGCGGCGGCGACGCGGGCGACGGCGTCGGGGTGGGGGATGACATCGGCATCCAGGAAGAAGAGGACCTCGCCGGTGGCAGCCACCGCGCCCAGGTTGCGGGCCACGGCCGGGCCGGCGTGGGGGCGGGGTGTGCTGAGGAGGCGACATCCGCTCGCCCTGGCAATGACGGCGGTGGCATCGGAGGAACCATCATCGACGACGATGATCTCGCCGGGGCGCTGCCGGCCGGTCTGTAGGGCCGAGAGCAAGGCCGGGAGGAAGGCGGCGGCGTTGAGGGCGGGGATGATGACGGAGATCATGGCGGCTAGTCGACTTTGTAGGTCTTGCTGACATCGATGTATTCGGTTTGCCGGCCGATCAGATAGTCGGTAAGGGCGAGGGCGTCTTCGATCACACCGTCGCTGTTCATGTAGCGGAAGGAGCCGGTGCGCCCCACCAGGTGCAGGCTGGGGAAGCGGTCGGTCAGGAAGGTCCTGACGGCTTTGACTTTGTCGGCGTAGCCGATGTAGTAGACGGGGTAGGCGAAGGGGACGCGCAGCACCCACCAATGGTGTAGGCTGTGGGGTGGGATGAAGCCGATCTGCTCGAAATCATGCATGGCCCGCCCCACCAGTTGTTCGTCTTCCATCTCCCATGTTGGCTCGCCCCGGCTGGTGAAGACTTCGGCGGCCAGCGAGGTAAAGCCCGCCGGCGCCAGTTCCTGGCTCCAGTTACGCGGCTCGTGTGTGCGGCCGCACACCAGTTCGGGCTGCGGGAAGTAGGTCCAACTGTCTTCGCTGATGCGCGGCCGGCCAAGCGCCAGGAAGAGCAAGATCATGTCGCGGTAGCTGAGCTGGAAATCGCGCTCGACGGCGTGGGCGCCGGTTTCGGCGGGCAGGGCGCGCAGGAGCAGGTTGAGGGGGATGGAAGAGATCACGCGGTCGGCCTCGATTGGCTGCCTTCTCCCGGCTTCCTCGACCTCCACCTGCCAGCCGCCGCCGGGCAGCGGGCGCAGGGCCGAGACCCCGGCCCCGGTGATCACCCGGCCACCCAGCCGTGCGATTTCCTGGCCCATGCGGTCGGGGATCATGCCGAAGCCGCTGCGCGGGTACCAGAAGTGTGAGATGATGGTGGGGGGCGGTTCGGAGCCGGGGATGAGGGCGCGCTTGACGGCTTCCGTCAGGCTGGGCAGGCTGATGCGTTGCGCCGCCCAATCGGCCGATAGCTGGGTGCAGGGGATGCCCCAGACTTTTTCGGTGTAGGGGCCAAAGAAGACATCGTACATCGCCCGGCCAAAGCGGTGCACCACCCAGTCTTGGAAAGAAACGTCGGCGCGATGGCCGTTGAGTCGGTGCTTGATGGCCGCGGCGCCGTAGCTGCCTACCACCCGTGCGGCCTGGGCCGGGCTGAAGATGCTGAGGGCGCTGGGGAAGCGGATGGGATAATCGACGAATTTGCCTTGCAGGTAGATGTGGCTGATGCGCGGCACCCGCAGCAGGTCGTCGCCTTTCGCCAGATCGGCCCGCGTGACGTC
>CAYWPZ010000178.1:0-3249 GCA_964460135.1 uncultured Caldilineales bacterium
GATTCTATGCCAGCATGAGACGCCGGTCTGGACGGTTTCCGGTCGCATGACCCACGGCTGACCTACGCGCCCGCCACAGCTTGGCGCCAGGGCCATTTTCGGGCTATAGTTGGCTCATGCGAGCAGTGATCCAGCGTGTGAGCCAGGCAAGCGTCACGGTCGAGGGCCGGGTGGTCGGGGCCATCGGCCGTGGCTTTCTCGTCCTCTTGGGCGTCACCCATGACGATGGCCCGGAGCGAGCGGAGTGGATGGCGGCCAAGGTCGCCGGCCTACGCCTTTTCGCCGATGAACAGGGCCTGACCAACCTGGCACTGGCCGATGTGGGCGGGGCCGTGTTGGTGGTCTCGCAGTTCACGCTCTATGCCGACGCCCGCAAAGGCCGGCGGCCTTCGTTCACCGACGCCGCCCCGCCCGAACTGGCCGAGCCGCTGGTCGGACACTTCCTCGCGGCCTTGCAGAGGCAGGGGATCAGCGTGGCCAGCGGTGTTTTCCGGGCCGAGATGCAGGTGGCGTTGGTCAACGACGGCCCGGTGACGATCATTTTGGAGAAGTGAAGGAGCATCTGACCCATGAACTGGCTCAAGCGCATGTTTTCCTTCGGCCCCACGTTGCCGGCCAGCGATTCCCCGCCCGAACTGGCGGCGGAGTTGATCGAGGCTGAAGCGATGGCGGCCGAGCTGGTGGATTATCTTCTCAGCAACCGGCTGTTCTGGCAGCTTTCAGTCGAGACGCCGCTTGGCTCGCAGCAGCCCAAGCTGACGTTGGGTGGGTTGTGGGAGCGGATGAAAGAGCTCGAAGCAGCAAGTGAACTGGGCGCCGGCGACCGCCGACGGCTGGCGGTGGTGAATACGGCCTGGGAAGATGCCCGCCGTCGCTATCCCCCCCAGTTTTCTGAAAAACTCAAGCGCGAGTTGGAAAGCTATCTCAAGAACTGGCGTTACTTTCTCGACCAGTATGCCCGCGACCCCGAACGCTGGCGGGAGGAGTACGAGGTCGAACTGCGCAACCGCCGCCGGGTGGAGCTTGTGCTGCGGCTGCTCGGCCCCGACGCCCCGGCGGGAGTCCTCGATGATCTCGCTGAGTGGGAGGGGCAGGTCGGTAGACAGGTAGGCAAGTAGCCAAGTAGGCCGCTAGGCCGGTAGCACGTCTCAGTTGATTGTTGACTGCTTTATCCGCGTTTATCCGCGTTCATCCGCGTACCCCAAAAAACACAAGGAGACAACATGAACTATCGCACGTTTGGCCGCATGGACTGGCAGGTGAGCGAGATCGGCTATGGCATGTGGGGGATGGCCGGGTGGAAAGGCTCGGACGATGACGAGTCCGCTGCCTCACTCCAGCGCGCCGTCGAGTTGGGCTGCAATTTCTTCGACACAGCCTGGGACTATGGTCACGGGCATTCCGAGCGGCTGTTGGGCGACCTGGTGCGGGCCAACCCCGGCGTCCGCCTCTATACGGCCACGAAGATACCGCCCAAGAATTTCAGGTGGCCCAGCCGCCGCGACTACACCCTCGACGACTGCTTCCCGCCCGAACACATCGAGCGCTTCGTCCGCAGCAGCCTGAACCACGCCCGTTTGGAGAGCTTCGACCTGGTGCAGTTCCACACCTGGGAAGACGGCTGGCTGCAAGACGACCGCTGGCTGCGCAAGCTGGAGGACCTGAAGCGGCAGGGCCTGATCCGGGCCATCGGCATCAGCCAGAATCGTTGGGAGCCGGAAAATGGGGTCGAAGCCGTGCGCAGCGGCCTGATCGACGCCGTACAGGTGATCTACAACATCTTCGATCAGAACCCGGAGGACGAGCTGTTCCCCGCCTGCCGGGCGCTGAACGTGGCCGTGATCGCCCGCGTGCCCTTCGATGAAGGCTCTCTAACCGGAAACCTGAGCAAGGACTCGAGCTGGCCGCAAGGCGACTGGCGCAACAGCTACTTCGTGCCCGAAAACCTGATCCCCTCGGTCGAACGCGCCGATGCGCTCAAACCCATCGCCGCCGCCGCCGGCCTGCCGATGCCAGACATGGCCCTGCGCTTCATCCTCAACGAGCCGGCGGTCAGCGTCATCATCCCCGGTATGCGCAAACTGCGGCATGTCGAGGCCAACCTGGCCGCCAGCGATGCCGGCCCCCTGCCCCCTGACCTCCACGCCCAACTGCGCCCCCACCGCTGGCTTCGCCGCCCCACCTGGTGGTCGCAGTGAGCAGGAGCGACGCCACCCGCCCCAGCCGCGCCGAACTCGAGGCCGCGCGCAACCGCCTCGTCCCCGATGTGCTGACGGCAGATCTGCGCGTCCTGTTTTGCGGCATCAACCCCGGCCTCTATTCGGGCTGGATGGGCCACCATTTCGCCCGCCCAGGCAATCGCTTCTGGAAGGCCCTGCACCAGTCCGGCTTCAGCGACCGCCTGCTGCACCCCA
Source organism: uncultured Caldilineales bacterium (assembly GCA_964460135.1). Taxonomy (GTDB): domain Bacteria; phylum Chloroflexota; class Anaerolineae; order J102; family J102; genus SSF26. Next base: position 2,415 of record CAYWPZ010000178.1, read on the forward strand.
GCGAAGATGGCCTGCTGCCAACCTTCGGCTGCGGGCTGACCAACCTGGTTCCCCGCACCACCGCCCGCGCCGACGAGCTGTCGCCGGACGAATTACGCGCCGGCCGGCTGCGATTGGAGGCGGTCGCAAAGACCTACCGGCCCCGCATCCTGGCTGTGCTGGGCATCGGCGCCTACCGCACCGCCTTCGACCAGCCCCAGGCCGGTCTTGGCCTGCAAGGCAGCCGCTTGTGCGATACCCTGATCTGGGTGCTGCCCAATCCCAGCGGGCTGAATGCGCATTACAGCCTGAACGGTCTCGTGGCGCTGTTTCGAGAGGCGCGGGAGTTTGCGTGCAAAGACCCAAGGGGGCATCGTCCATGAAGCAATCAAGTGTTGCCTCTGCTTTTTGCGTTCTTCTGTTCATAGCTTTTTCACTTGACGCCGCGGCGCCACGCAGCCGGGCGGCAAACAACTTGCTAGACGTCAGAGCAGAGGTCTCTAGCCCATCGCAAATCGGCATCGAGGCGGATGAGAGACTGGACAAGGCGCCACTGCTTTTCGTCAGCAACGAGGGACAATTCCCCGCGCCTGTACGCTTCCAGGGCTGGGGAGCGGGCCAGACGCTCTGGCTCACCCCCGAGGCGGTGTGGATCACGCTCTGGCCGCAGGTAGAAACCTCCAATGAGGGCGTCCATCTACGCCTTGCCTTCCGCAACACCCGGCCCGGTGTTCAGATCGAACCTTTTGGCCCAGCGCCGACGCGCGTCTCTTATTTCTGGGGGAATGACCCTACCGCCTGGCAAAGCGGCATTCCGACTTGGCGCGGCGTTCGCTTTGTCGATCTGTACCCCGGC
>CAYWPZ010000178.1:3259-10488 GCA_964460135.1 uncultured Caldilineales bacterium
GACCTTGAAATCAGCGGCGAAGATGGGCGTTGGCATTGGCGAGCGCGACCGGGCGCCGACTGGAGTCGAGTGCAATTCGATATCGATGGCGTTGACGACCTGACGCTCGATGCCGCTGAATTGCACCTGCAAACCAGCGTAGGCGACGTAGTTTGGCCGCTGCCCACATTGGCTGTGGGCGATGCGCCCCTTTTCCGCCCCCAGCTTCTGGAGGGCGCGCGCTTGGTTGCACCCGTGGTGCCCGCCCGACCTCAGAGCAAGAAGGCCGCACTTGGCCCCACCGCCAACCTGCTACTTTCCGGTTACCTGGGTGGCGGCGCCGATGAGGAAGGCTACGGCATCGTTGTGGACACGTCGGGCGCGACCTACATCACCGGCTACACCCGCTCATCCAACTTTCCCACCAGCGCCGGCGCATTCGATGCCTCCCTTAGCGGCACGCGTGACGCCTTCGTCGCCAAAATCAGCGCTGCCGGCAACGAGTTCGCCTATGCCACCTTTCTCGGCGGCTCCGGCTCAGACTGGGGATTCGACGTAGCCGTTGATAGCAGCAACAAGGCCTTTCTCACCGGCTACACAGGTTCAGGCGACTTCCCCACCAGCGCCAACGGCTTCGATCGTAGTCTCAACGGCGGGCGCGACGCCTTCCTGGTCGTGCTCAACCCAACGGGAACGACTCTTGATTACGGCAGCTATCTTGGTGGCAGCGTCGATGACGACGCCTACGGCATTGCTCTCGACAATGCGGGCGCTGTCTACCTCGTCGGCAGCACCGAATCTACAGATTTTCCGGTCACGAGAGGGATTGCCTACGATGGCTATCATAATGGCAGCCGCGATGTCTTCGTGACCAAACTGACGCCAGGCTCCTCGTCACTCACCTACGCCACTTTCCTCGGCGGCCCCGCCCCAGACGATGCCGAAGACATTGTCGTCGACATCGGCCACAATGCCTTCGTCGTCGGTGGAACCGACTCAAGCACCTTCCCCACCACGGCCGGCGCCTACGACCGCAGCCACAACGGCAACCGCGACGTGTTCATTGTCAAACTCAGCGCCAGCGGCGGCAGCTTAGGTTTCAGCACTTTCCTGGGCGGAGCAGGTAGCGATGGCACCGGCGGCGTCGCCCTCGATGCAAGCGCCAATATCTATGTGGCAGGCGGTACGGATTCTGCTGATTTTCCCACCGTGGGTGCCATCGATCCATCACTGACTGGGCCGAGCGATATCTTCGTGAGTCGCTTTGACGCCAGCGCCTCGACACTTGGTTTCAGCACCTTCATCGGCGGCAGCGCCAACGAGGGATCAAGCCGGTTGCGGGTGGACGCGACGGGCGCAGTCTATGTTTCGGCGCGTAGTACATCCACCGATTTTCCTGTCTCCGCCGATGCTCTGGACGCCACCCTCGGCGGCGCCGAAGATGCGGTGCTGATGGCCCTCTTTCTTGGAAATCCCGTACGCACTTACGGCACCTATCTGGGCGGCAGTAACGCCGATGCCTTCAACGATTTGGCTTTGGGGCCAGATGGCACGGTCTATCTCACTGGCAGGACAGGGGGCGGCGGCTTTCCGACCACCGGCGTCTTTGGCGGCTCCTACAACGGTGGCGTCACCGATGCCTTCTTCACCCGGATGCGGATCTCCGCCACGGAACTGTCGCCGACGCCATCCAGCACCCCTTCGCCCTCTCCCACACCCACCGCAACCCGCACACCAACCCGCACACCAACCCGCACACCAACCCGTACACCAACTCGTACACCAACCCGTACACCTACCCCGAACATCTCTGCAACTCCTACACCCACACCAACGCGCACCACCGCGACTGGGGACGCCTACGAGGAAGACGACGTCTGCCAGCAGGCCAGCCAAACGACCAGTGACGGCGGTCTGCAGATTCATACCTTCCACGATACCGCCGACAGCGATTGGGTGCGCTTTGACGCCCAGGCGGGCAGCACCTATATGATCGAAGCCTACGTCCTGGCGCAGTCACAGGCAGATGTCATTCTGGAGGTCTACAATGCCTGTGCGGGTGTGCCCCAGGTCAGTCAAGACTATTCATATAGCGCTGGTGTCCGTCTCGAACTCGAAGCCACCCAGAACGGCCCACTCTACCTGCATTTCTTCAACCATCTCCCCGATCAATTCGGCGCAACGACGGAGTATTCTGTCTCTGTGCGCTCACTCGCACAACTACCCCAGCATGGCGCCCTCATCCTGGTAGCCGGACGGCTGACCACGACCGATCCCCTGCAAAGCAACATCCACCATGTGACCGAGACTGCTTACAGCACCTTCCTCGATCACGGCTACACCGATGACGACATCTACTACCTGACCACTGATCTTGCCGGTCTCCCCCGCACAGACGCCTACGCCTCCACCTCTGCCCTGCGCGCCGCCATCACCCAATGGGCGCCCGACCGCACCGGCCCTGATCGCGCCCTCACCCTCTACATGATGGATCACGGCAACCAGGGCCGGTTCTATCTGGACAAACGCCGCAACGACTGGGTCATACCGGAACAACTCGATCAATGGCTGGATGAGTTGGAAACAACGCGGCCAGGCGTCAAGATCAATGTCGTCATTGAAGCCTGCTACTCCGGCAGCTTCCTGGCCCCGCTCAGCAAAGAAGGCCGCATCATCGTCGCCTCCACCGACGCCACGAACCTGGCCTGGGCCTCTCCCGAAGGCGCCATCTTCTCCGACCATTTCCTGGCCGCTCTGGGTCGCGTCGAAAGCCTGAACAACAGCTTTCTGCAAGGTCTGGAGGCCGTTTCGCTCTCTCGTCCCGCACAAAAGCCCTGGCTAGATGGCAACGGCAACGGCCTTGCCAACGAAACTGCCGACCTCGAGATCGCCTCCTTGCGCGGCTTCGCCTATGCCGGCTCCTTTGCCGACGAGCAGTGGCCGCCCTTCATCACCTCCGCTCAGGTAACGGGCATGACCCCGGCCGGCAACGCCATCATCCGCGCCGAGGTGCGCGACGATGAGCGCGTGCGCCGTGTCTGGGCCGAAATCTACCCACCCACTTATCAACCTCCCGCCGACCAGGAGCAGCTGGCGTCGGAGGTACTGCCAACCATCGTGCTCAACGATCAGGGCAACGACCAATTTGCCGCCCTCTATCCGGGTTTCAGCCAGCCGGGACCTTATCGCATCATCATCCACGCTGAAGACGACGACCAGGAGGCGCGGCCCTATGCTCTGACCGTTTTTTCCGGGCCGGCGATGTATCTCCCCATGCTCATCTGGACGGCAGGGCTGCCGCAAGACCAGGATACCGGTGTCACCGCTGCAATCGACTGAGGATCGGACAAGCACTCGCCGCCCTGGCCCGGTTGGCGCGGCCTTTGCCTTGCTACTCGCCACAGCCGTAATTGCGTTTCTGATCTCCCCCCTCCTCCCCACCCGCGACGCCGCCTGGGAGCGGCTACAGCGGGGCGAGCCGCTGCGAATCGCCATCGACCCCAGCTTTCCTCCGTTCGACACTCTGGACGCGACGGGCCAGGTCGCAGGCCTCGATGTCGATCTGGCGCGGGAGTTGGGCAGGCGTATCGGCGCGCCCGTCCAGTTCCAGGCCATCGCCTTCGATGGTCTGGTGGACGCTGTCATCGCCGGCAAGGCCGACGCCGTCATCTCGGCCTTTCCCCTTGACCCGCGCCTGACCCAGGATGTGCGCTACTCCCGGCCCTATTTCGAGGCCGGGCTGGTGTTGGTCGCGCCCGCTGGCAGCGCCATTGCCGGGGCGGATGATCTGGCCGGGCGCAGGGTGGCGGTGGAATGGGGCAGCCTGGGCGACGCCTGGGCCAGGGAACACGGCCTGGCCAGCGACCGCCTGGAGACCGCAGCCGAGGCGATACAGGCCGTCGCCAGAGGGCAGGCGGACACGGCCATCGTCGATGCCGTCGCTGCCTCGCTCGATGCCTCACCTGGTCTTGCTCTGCTCACCCCACCCATCGCGTCTGACCCTTATGTCATCGTCTTACCGCTATCCGCGCCCAAGCTGGCAAAGGCGATAGACGACGCCCTGGCTGCCATGCTGGCCGATGGCACCTGGCAGCGCCTTGCCGATGGCTATTTCCCTGTGGCGCCGCCACCGGTCAAATAGTGCTTGTCGCCAAGCCAACACCGAAGTACAATGGACACGTGAGAATGCTTTCGTACTTTTCTGATACGGCGTCCGAAGCCGAGGCTGTGCTCATGGCCTTGCTGCGGCAGGCATCGCCGTGGCGCAAACTGGAAATGGTCGGCGAGATGAACGCGGCAGTGCGCCTGCTGGCGCTGGAAGGGCTACGCCGTCGCTTCGCCCAGGCTGGCGAAGCTGAACTTCGTCGCCGCCTGGCCGACATCCTCCTGGGGCCGACCCTGGCTGAAAAAGCCTATGGGCCGTTGGTCGTGACGGAAAGTGATGACAACGCCTGAACCCATTGCCGTTACATTAATCGTCATCGAAGCCCTCGAAATCATTGGCGTGCCGTACGTTATCGGAGGGTCGCTTGCAAGCACATTGCACGGTGTAGCGCGAGCAACGCTCGATAGCGACTTGGTGGCCGATCTTCAATTGCAGCACGCCCAGCCCCTTGTCGCTTTGCTCCACGACGAGTTTTATGTTGATGAATCGGCTGTGATAGAGGCCATTCATCAGCGCCGTAGCTTCAACCTCATCCATCTGCCCACCATGTTCAAGGTTGACATCTTCATTCCCAGACAACGGGCTTTCGATCAGGCGCAGCTGTCGCACCGAGTCATGCAAAGTATTCCCACGGAGCCGGGTCGCACAATCTACATCGCCAGCCCTGAGGACACGATTCTGGCCAAACTGGAGTGGTATCGCATGGGCGGCGAGGTTTCCGAGCGCCAATGGCGAGATGTCGTCGGCATCCTGAATGTGCAGGGAGAACAACTTGATTGGGAGTATCTGCATCGCACCGCTACACAGCTCGGCATCGCCGATCTCTTGGACAAACTGGCGGCCGAGTAATCACCCATCTCAAGCGTCTGATCTGCTGCGTATCGTCCTCTTTTCCAGGGCGAAGACGGCCGTCGTCGCCAGAAGATTCTTGACCTTGATGATGCGGATCTGGCGGCCGCCTGAAAAGTAGACCTCGCGGGTGATGTCCAGCCCGATACCCTGGGCAAACTGGGCAAAGTCGGTGATGCTGAAGGCTTGCCAGCGCGGGGCCTCGTGCCAGGCCTGCGGCAAGTCGGGCGCCTGAGAGATGCGGCCGGTCGTCAACAGATGCAAGCGGCAGCGCCAGTAACCCCAGTTGGGGAAGCTAACCAACGCCCGACGTCCCACCCGCAGCATCTCGCGCAGAATCAGGCCGGGATCATCGAGGAAAGGCAGGGTCTGGGCCAGCACCACATCGTCGAAACTGTGATCGGGATAGTCGGCCAGCCCTTCTTCCAGATGCCCCTGGCGCACACTCAGCCCACGCCGCACGCAGGCCAGGACATTGGCCTCGTCCAACTCGATCCCGCGCGCCTTCACACCCTTGCTGCGGGCCAGATATTCCAGCAGAGCGCCGTCGCCGCAGCCCAAATCCAGCACCCGCGCCCCGCCGGCCACCAACCCGGCGATAGCAGCCAGGTCGGGGCGGAGACCGGAGATCGGAGGTCGGAGATCAGAGATCACCCACCCTCCCGTTGTTGCTCACCGCCCTCCGCCCTCTGCCCTCCGTCCTCTGGCCCCCTCACGCCCTCCTCGTGCACCAGCCGGTCGAGGAAACTGCCCAACAGCCGCGTCATCGTCTCCACCTCCAGCAGGAAGGCGTCATGGCCCCAGGTACTCTGGATGTCCAGATAGGTCACATCGGCGCCGACGGCCGTCAGCGCCCGCACCAGTTCCTTGCTATGATAGCTGGGGTACAGCCAATCGCTGGTGAAGCTGACGACCAGATAGCGCAGATCGGTCGAGTTGGCGAAGGCGGCGGCCAATGAGCCGTGCGGCTCGGTCAGGTCGAAATAGTCCATCGCCTTGGTAATGTAGAGATAGCTGTTGGCGTCGAAACGGCGGGTGAACTTGTTGCCGTTATATTTCAGATAGCTCTCGATCTGGAATTCGGTGGCGAACTCGAAGCCAAAACGCTCGCGCTCGTGCAGCCGGCGCCCGAATTTCTCGTGCATCGACTGCTCGCTCAGATAGGTGATGTGCCCCACCATGCGGGCCACGGCCAGCCCGGCGTCGGGCTTTTGCGCCTGGCCGTAATAGTTGCCGCCGTTCCAGGCCGGGTCGGCGTAGATGGCCTGGCGACCGACCTCGCTGAAAGCGATCAGCATGGGGCTATGCCGGGCGGTCGTGGCCAGGGGGATGCATGAGACCAGTCGTTCGGGGTGATGCGCCGCCCACTCCAGCGCCTGCATCCCGCCCATCGATCCTCCCACCACCGCCAGCAGCCTTTCGACGCCCAGGTGATCGATCAGCTTTTCCTGCGCCCGCACCATGTCGCCGATGGTGACCACCGGAAAACTCAGGCCATAGGGCTTTCCGCTCGTCGGGTCGATGCTGGCCGGGCCGGTAGAGCCATAGCAGCTGCCGATGACATTGCTGCAAATGACGAAGAAACGCTCGGTATCGAAGGCTTTGCCCGGCCCGATGCAATCGTTCCACCAACCCTCCAGCGCCCCCTCTTGACCATGATAGCCAGCCGCATGGGCGCCGCCGCTGAGTGCGTGCAAGATGAGGATGGCATTGGTGCACTCGGCGTTCAGGCGGCCATAAGTCTCGTAGGCCAGCGTCACCGGCCCCAGCGAGGCGCCGCTTTCCAGCGCAAACGGTTCGTCCTGGGCGAAGGTGAAAGATTGGGGGTTGATCATGCCTAGAGATCTGGCTGATGTCGTCGTCTGCATAGTCTGATCTTATCCCCTGGTCACTTTGCTTTTGCCTGCCATTTCGCGGCCAGGATTGGCGAAACCGCTGCAAACTGTTCCTTCAACACTGACAAAGCCGGGAGGGCATCATTGGCACCAACGACAGCAAAGGTTTGGAAGCCGTACTCAGGTGCGCCAAGACGAATGGATAGACTGGTTTGCAGAGTCGCACTTACATCGACGACTTCCAATCGGTACTCCTTCGGTCTTGGGATGACTCCACTTTCCCAAAACAGGTCGGTTGCAGCGCCAACGTCGACCAGTAGCACCGTGAAGTCTGCCACCTCGATGTCTTCAACGCTCACTCTGCCAGGGCCTGCCCATTTCAGCAGAAAACCAGGGTTGCT
>CAYWPZ010000179.1:0-10477 GCA_964460135.1 uncultured Caldilineales bacterium
TGCGCTCGGACGTGTTCTATGCCCAGATCGTGGTGGAGTATAACGAGCGCGAGATGCACATCGACTCTCGGCCCAGCGATGCCATCGCCCTGGCAGTGCGGTCTGAAGTGCCGATCTTCGTGAGCGACAAAGTGATGAAGGAGGCCGGGCGCTATCCCGACGAGGATGTGGCCCCCGGCCTTGTGGAAGGCGCGCCGGCGCCAGAACCGGAAGTGACCAGCGAAGACCTAAGCGCCTTCGCCGACTTCATCGAAGAACTCAACCTGGACGATTTCGGCGGCAAACGCTAACACCGGCGCTGTCGCCAGCCCACCCGCGACGCCTGCCTGCCAGGCGTCGCTTTGTCTCTGCGCCCGGCTGGTCTGGATTGCGAAACGGGAATTGTGGATTGTGATTTGCGGATTGCAGAACCAGTCGCGCCCAGCGGTGGTCTGTTGCCAATAACGCAAGCGGACAAAACCCACGAATGACCCCTTGACGCCATTCCCTTGTCTACTTGTCTACTTGTCAACCCTCTCCATGAGCACCCCGCCCGATAAAACCATCCCCAGCAACATCCAGGCCGAAGAAGCCTTGCTCGGCAGCCTGATGATCGATTCGGACGCGGTCATCCAGGTGGCCACGATTGTTGCGGCCGAGGATTTCTATGTGCAACGGCACGGCTGGATCTACGAGGCCATCCGCAAGCTGCACGACGAACGCCAGCCGATCGACTTCCTGACAGTGGTGGATGAGCTAGAGCGGCGGGGGCAGCTGGCTGATGTGGGCGGGGCGGCGGCCATCAGTTCGTTGATCAATGCCGTGCCCTCGGCCGTCCATGCCGTCAGCTATGCCGAGATCGTGCAGCGTACTTCGACCCTGCGCCAACTGATCACGGCGGCCGGTCAGATCGTGCGCATGGCCTACGAGGACACGCAAGATGTGCAACAGGTGGTGGATCGCTCGGAGGAGTTGATCTTCAGCATCTCCGAGCGCCGGCTCCACCGCGATCTTGAGCCGATCCGTAGTATCATGCGCGAAGTGATGAGCGAGTTGGACGAGCTGCACCGTCGCAAGGGCGAGGTGTTGGGTGTCCCCACCGGCTTCAAGGCGCTGGACAAGCTGCTGGGCGGGATGCAGCAGTCGGATCTGATCATCGTCGCCGCCCGGCCCGGCATGGGCAAGACCAGCCTGGCCCTGACGATGGCGTTGAATGCCTCCAAGCGCCACGGCGTCCGCGTTGGCATCTTCAGCCTGGAGATGAGTTCCGAACAGTTGGTGCAGCGGCTGCTCTCGCAAGAGGCCCGCATCGATTCGCAACGGCTACGGCTGGGGCAGATCCAGGACAACGAATGGGAGCGCCTCGCCCTGGCTTCGGGCGTGCTCTCGGATTGCCCCATCTTCATCGATGACAGCGCCGCCCTGACCCCGTTCGAGCTGCGCACCAAGTCCCGGCGGCTGGATGCGGAGTACGGCCTTGACTTGCTGATCATCGACTACATGCAGCTGATGTACTCTGGCACGCGCTCCGAGAATCGCGTTCAGGAGATCAGCTTCATCTCCCGCTCGCTCAAGCAACTGGCCCGCGAGCTGGAGGTGCCGGTGATCGCCATTTCGCAGCTCAGCCGCCAGGTGGAGTCGCGAGCCGACAAGAAGCCGCAATTGAGCGACCTGCGCGAGAGCGGCTCGATCGAGCAGGACGCGGATGTGGTCATGTTCGTCTTTCGCGAGGACCAATACAAGGAGGAGAGCGAGCGCAAGAACATTGCCGAGATCATCGTCGCCAAGCACCGCCACGGCCCTACCGGCAATGTCGATCTGTATTTCAACAAGGAGTTCACACATTTCGACGAGCTGGCGATGGTGAGGGAGGATATTCGGATCGAGTAGAAAAGTGGCAGGTCGCAGTGGCAGGTGGCAGGTGGCAGGTCGCAGGTCGCAGGTCGCAGGTGGCAGGTCGCAGGTCGCAGGTGGCAGGTCGCAGGTCGCAAGTGGCAGGTCGCAGGTCGCAGGTGGCAGGTCGCAGGTGGCAGGTCGCAAGTGGCAGGTCGCAGGTCGCAGGTAGCAGGTCGCAGGTCGCAAGTGGCAGGTCGCAGGTCGCAAGTGGCAGGTCGCAGGTCGTAGCCCCGCCGAATGAATTCGGCGTCTGATAACAAAAACCCGTTGAAACGGGTTACGACGATCATTTTCCGCCAATACAACCTGCTTCAGCAGGTTTTCGTTACCAGACCGTGAATTCATTCACGGGATTACCAAACCGTGAATGAATTCACGGGACTGCCAGACCGTGAATGAATTCACGAGATTGCCAGACCGTGAATGAATTCACGGGATTACCAGACCGTGAATTCATTCACGGGACTGATTCACAAAACACAACAGTCACCATCCACCGTTCGCACGTAGACGTGCTCACGCCTCCGCCTCACGCCTCACGCCTCATGCCCCCCACCCTCCGCGGCTTTGCCGGCTTTGTCGCCGGCAAGACCCGCTTCACCGCCCTCCCCAACGACTTCTTCTCCGAGCTTCTGCCACTGATCGACGATCTGGACGAGCTAAAGGCCATTCTCTACGCCTTCTGGCGGCTGGGGCAAGGCGAGGGCGACACCCGCTACCTGCGGCTGGACGACGCCCTGGCCGACCTGCTCTGGCTGGAAGGACTGTCGGGCGAGGCCGAGGACCGGGAACAAACGGCGCGGCAGGCATTTGCAAGGGCGGCGCAGCGCGGCGTCCTGATCGAGATCGAGGTCAAGGCCGGGCAGCGCACCGAGACCTGGTATTTCCTCAACTCGCAGAAGGGACGCGAGGCGGTGGCGCGACTGCGGCGGGGCGAGTTCAGCGGCCTCGTGCACCACATCGACGACGTGGTGGTGGGGCTGGAGAAAGAGCGCCCCAACATCTTCCTCCTCTACGAACAGAACATCGGCGTCATCGCCCCCCTCTTGGCCGAGCAACTGCGCCAGGCCGAACGCACCTACCCCGAAGCCTGGTTGCGCGACGCCTTCAGCATCGCCGTCGCCAACAACAAGCGTTCCTGGGCCTACATCAACCGCATCCTCCAGAACTGGGCCGAACATGGCAAAGACACCCCCTCGCAAACTGGCCGATCTCTTGCCGCAAGCGATCACCAATCTGCCGGCGATGACCACGGCTTCGAGTTTGATTATGTCGAATAGTATGGGCGACCCGAACTGCCCGATCTGCGGCGGCAGGGGCTTCTACAGCCGCGATGTGCCGCTCGGCCACCCCGAATTTGGCAAGGCGCTGACCTGCACCTGTGCTGCGCCCGCCCTCCGCCAGACGCGCAAGCGGCAAATGAACGCACTCGGTTCGGCGGAAATGTTGGCCGAGATGACATTTGCCGCCTTCCGGCCCGACGGCGTTGCCCTGCCCACCGAGCGCCAGCGCACCCTGCGCGCCGCCTACGACGCCGCCCTCGCTTTCGCCCGTCATCCGCACGGCTGGCTGCTGCTCTCTGGCGGCTTTGGCGTCGGCAAAACGCACCTGGCCGCAGCCATCGCCAACGAAGTGACCGGGCGCGGGGACGAGGCCCTGTTCGTCCTCGTCCCCGACCTGCTCGACCACCTGCGCGCCAGCTTCTCGCCCGGCAGCGAGGAACCGTATGACGAGCTGTTCGACCGGCTGCGCAACACCCCCCTGCTTGTGCTCGACGACCTGGGGGCCGAAAGCCCCACCGCCTGGGCGCAAGAGAAACTGTTCCAGCTCTTCAACCATCGCTATCTGCGCCGCCTGCCCACCGTCATCACCACCAATCGCCCGATCGAGGCCATCGAGCCGCGGCTGCGGTCGCGACTGATGGACATGGATCTGGTCGTGCACATGCGGATTCTGGCCGCCGACTACCGCGGCGGCGGCTATGTCGACCATCTCATCGAGTTGAGCGACCTCGATCTCCACACCGACCAGACCTTCGAGAGCTTCCACATCCCCGGCAGCGGACGCGAGGAGATGCGGCAAGCATTGTTGGTGGCCCGCAGCGCGGCCTGGGACTATGCGCAGCGGCCAGAGGGCTGGATCGTCTTCGTGGGCAAGCCGGGCGTGGGCAAGACACACCTGGCCGCGGCCATCGCCAACTTCGTCCGCCAGACCCAGCCCCAGCTCCTCTTCGTCTCTATCCCTCGCTTGCTCGACCACCTGCGCGCGGCCTTCTCGCCCACCAGCAGCCTGCCCTACGATGTCCGTTTCGAGCAAATCAAGCAGGCCCCCCTGCTGGTGCTGGATGACCTGCGCGCCCAGGCAGGCTCGATCTGGGCCGAGGAGAAGCTCTTCCAGTTGGTCGATTATCGCTATCTCACCCGCCGTGCCACCGTCTTCACCATCAACGCCAGCGACCGCGAGCTAAAGGAACTGACAACGGCCGCCCCGCGCATCGCTGCTCGGCTGGCCGATAGCAGCCTCTGTCGGCTCTGCTTCCTGCGCGAATCGGGCCGCCCGCGCCACCGCCAGCGCGAGCTGAATGAATGATGAGCGCTTACGACTCAGAAGATCAGGATTGGGCGAATGCCACAACCGAGACCGTGACCCGAACATTCGCCTCACACCTCACGTTTCACCCCTCACGCATACACCCTCCTCCCCATAATATAGGTCTCCAACTGCCCGATCATGAACTCCTGCTCGGAGATGATCGCCTTGACCACATCGCCGATCGAGATCAACCCCAGCAGTCGCTCGTGCTGCATCACCGGCAGATGCCGCAGCCGGTGCTCGGTCATCAGAGCCATACAATCCTCGACCGTTTGCTCCGGGTGGACGGTCACCACCCGCCTGGTCATGATCTCGCGCACGGTCGTGGTGCGCGCCGTGCGACCCTCCAGTTCCACTTTGCGGGCATAGTCGCGCTCCGAGAAAATCCCGATCATCTCTTCGCCGGCCAACACCACGATGGCGCCGATATTGCGGTCACTCATCAACATCAGCGCCTCTAGCACGGTGGCGTCGGGGGCGATCGACCAGACCGTGCTGCCTTTGACCTTGAGTAGATCTCGTACTGTCGTCATCCTGGCCTCCATCTGATCAATGACGGGCAGACGCCAGAGAGCAAGCCTGCCCAGTGGAAGGGAGAAACATCGCTCAGCCCTGTTCGACCGAATACAGGCGCCACTCATCCGGGACGCCTTTGAGCGTGAACACGCCTTGTTCGGCCAGCCGCAGCCCCGAGCCGGCCACCAGATCCTTGACCGTGCGCGAGACCCACACCTCGCCGGCGCCGGCTTTCGCCATGACGCGGGCGGCGATATGTACGGCGATCCCGCCGACATCGGCATCTCGTACTTCCACCTCACCCGTGTGCAGCCCGGTGCGCACAGCGATGCCCTGGCCACGCAGCTCGTCGCGCATGGCGCAGGCGCCGCGGATCGCCCGCGCCGGCCCGTCGAAAATGGCCAGGATGCCATCGCCGGTCTGCTTGACAACCCGGCCCCGGAACTGCTCCACCTGGTGACGGATGATGGCATCATGCGCATCCAGTATCTCGCCCCACTTGCGATCGCCCAGGCGGGCCAATTGCTGGGTCGAATCGACGATGTCGGTGAACAGCACGGTAGCCAGAATGCGATCGATCGCTTTGGTCGGCCGCACGCCGGTGAGGAAGGTCTGGATTTCTTCGAGGACGGCGTCGCTATCTCCCACCCAGAACAAATGATCCTCACCCGGCAGTTCGACAAAGCGAGCCTCGGGGATATGTTCGGCAATGAAACGGCCCTCGGCAACATTGGCGTCGCGGTCGCCCGTGCGATGGATGATCAGCGTGGGCACGCGAATGGCTGGCAGCACGCGCCTGACATCGATCTCGGTGTTCCACCGAGCCAGCTCCAGCGCCGCGCCCGGACTGGCGCTGCGCCGCAAAAAGCCACTCCACCACTGCCGAAAGCGTTCATCCTCGACCCGGCTGGGGGCAAGCGTTGCCAGATCAACGACATCGCCCCAGCCAGACTGGATGGCGTCGAAGAACTTCTGTCGCTGGTGCGGCGTTGGCGCCCAAGGATAATCCTCTGACCAGATCCTCTTGGCGAAAACGCCAACACCGACGAGAGCGCTCGTACGCTCGGGATAGGTGGCGGCAAACAAGATGCACATACTCCCGCCCTCCGAGGCGCCGAATAAGGCCGCCCGCTCCGAGCCAACCGCATCCAGCACAGCTCGGACATCGTCCATGCGTTGTTCCAGCGTCGGGAAGTACGGCACCCGATCCGAAAGCCCCGTCCCCCGCTTATCGAAGAGAATCAACCGCGAAAACGAAGCCAAACCCCGATAGAAGCGGGCGATGGCAGGCTCTTCCCAGGCATACTCCAGGTGCGACACCCAACCAGGCACATGGACGAGATCGAACGGCCCATCGCCGATGACTTGATAGGCGATGCTGACCTCGCCGCTTCGGGCATACCTGGTTTCCGGCACCATCTTCAGTCCTCCACGTCGTGGCGGGCGGATGTCGCCCCAGTGCGCAAATGCACCTGCAATGAACAACGCTGACTTTGTTCCCAGATTGTACCATGCTTGTAGGCTGTTTACAAACTGCGCCGGGGTCCAAGAGAGCCTCCGGCAGCGCATGAACGGCCTGCCCCCGCAGCCGTCGTTTCCGGCCGCCGCAGATTCACCCAGGTTGGCTACCGGCTGCGGTCGGCTGGGAAGTCGAGACCCTCGACGGCCGGTCGGTCGCAGGTGTGATCCTACGGCTTGAATAGGAGAGGGAACTCTTTTGCAAAGCAAAGCGTCATCGCTGTATTGTAAGGGCGGACACGACGCCGCGCCATCTGGGTTTGTCCCCAAGCCTTGTCGCCGCCGACCTCGACCCTACGCCCAACCAACGCACAGCTGTAGGCTGGTCGCTTGCCTGGCGTCCAGCAACTGTTTTCAGGCTGCTTGATAATGACGACACACCACCGACAGCAAATGGCTGCCAGCGGCTAGGCGACGCTCGCAAAGCGCCGCCTTTCTGCCTTTTCCATTCCCACCGGCGGAGACAAAGTAATGAAAGTACAACATCGTCTGCTCCTTCCAATCCTACTCATCCTCAGCGTCCTCGTCGCCGCCTGCGGGCCGCGCCCCACACCCACTCCGCCGTCCGCCACCCCCACGGCGATTGTGGAGGAGTTGACGCCCGAGCCCACCGCCACAACCGGCCCCACCCCCACCCCGCCGCCCACCGCCCCGCAAATCATCGACACCGAACCGGCGCGCGGGGCAGAACTGGCACCCGACCAGCCCCTGGCGATCACCTTCGACCGGCCGTTAGACGAAAATAGCGTCCAACTGGCCTTCGAACCGGCCCTGGCCGGCGAGACCACCGTGCAAGGGGCCAAAGTCCTCTTCCGGCCGGCCCAATTCACCTACGGCCAGCGCTTCACATTGCAGGTGCAGGCCAGCGCCAACGGCTACGACACCGGCCCCTTGCGCCTGCCGGTGCAGATGCAGGGCTATTTGCAGGTGGTCAACACCACCCCTGCCGACGCCAACGAGAACGCAAGCGTCGCCGCCCCGCTCACCATCGCCTTCAACCGCCCGGTCGTCCCCCTCGGCCCGGCCGGCGATGACCCCAGCCTGCCCCAGCCCCTGACTCTGGACCCGCCTGCGATCGGCAAGGGCGCCTGGCTGAACACCAGCATCTACCAGTTCCAGCCCGACCCACCCCTGCTGGCCGGGACACGGTACGTCGCCTCGGTGGCGGGCGTGACCGACCTCAGCGGCAGTCCGCTGGCAGCGACCTACACCTTCAGCTTCACCACCGACCTGCCGGTGGTCGTCAGTGTGCAGCCAGAAGGCAACCTGGCCCCGCCGGCCGCGCCCATCACCATCACCTTCAGCGCCCCAATGGATGCCGCCAGCACCGAGGCGGCTGTGAGTATCACAGCCAATGGTGACGAGGTGGCGGGGTCAGCGAGCTGGTCGGACGATGGCCGGGTGCTGAGCTTCCAGGCGGAAAATGAACTGCCGCTGGGGGCGCGGGTCGAAGTGGGGGTCAGCACCGATGCCCTCGCTACGGGCGCGGCCGGACCTCTGCGCCGCGGCCACAGTCACAGCTTCGGCGTCGCACCTTTCCCGGCCATCATCCGCACCCAACCAAAGGACGGCGACCAGAACGCCTCGCTGGAAGAGCCGGTGCAATTCGTCTTCAACGCACCGATCCTACCCGACACCATCGACCTGAGCATCAGCCCGCCGCTCAGCGCCACCCAGGTCTATTCATTCTACAACGAGTACGAGACCACCTTCTATCTCTTCTTCCCACGCCGCGCCCTGGCCGATTACACCGTCACCCTGGCCGCCGGCGTAAAAGACCCCTACGGCAACGCCATCGCCCAACCCACAACCATCCGCTTCCGCACCGGCGAGCGCCGGCCCGAGCTGACATTGGTCACGCCGGGCGTCATCGGCGCCTTCGACGCCTACACCGAGACGGCCGTCATCTTCCATACCATCAACGTCTCACAGATCAATGCCGAACTGTACCGGCTGACGCCCGAACAGGTGGCCAACCTTGACCCGCAGGATGATTACGAACGCTGGCGCAACTACCGGCCGGCGGCCAATCAGCTCATCCGGCGCTGGACGATCCAACCCGACGGGCCCCGCAACGAACGGGTGATGACCCGCGCCATCCTGCTCGACCAGAACGGCTCCCTGCTCGGCCCTGGCCTCTATTACCTGCGAGCCGAATCGCCGCAGGTGAACTTCGGCGAATACGACACCAAACCAAGCCTGATCCTGGTTGTCAGCCACTACAACGTCATCATCAAGCGCGGGCGCGACGACGGCCTGGTGTGGGTGACAGACCTGGCCAGCGGCAAACCGGCGGCCGATCTGCCGGTGACCATCTACCCCTGGGCCGGCCAGCCGGTTTCGGGCCGCACCGATGCCGAGGGCGTCTTCGAGGCCGGCCTCCCGGTCTCGACCGAACCCTGGCGCAGCACCGAGGTCTTCGTGGGGCCAGAGGACGACCCCGGTTGGGCCAGCACCACCGCCAGCGCCAGCATCGCCGCCTGGGATTTCAGCATCCCCGGCGAACTCTACCTGCAACCCTATCGCATCCACCTCTACACCGACCGGCCGCTCTATCGCGCCGGCGACACCATCCACTTCCGCGGCATCGTCCGGGCCGACAAAGACGCCGTCTACAGCCTGCCGGCGAACCTGAGCGTCGATGTCATCCTGCGCAACCCGCGCGGGGATGTCATCCTGGAACAAAAGCTGCCCACCGACGCTTACGGCGCCGTCCACGGCGACGCCGCCCTGGCCGCCGAGACCGAGCTGGGCATCTACACCCTGGAACTGAAAGCCGGAGAGAACAACAGCGCCTGGGTCTACGTCACGGTGGCTGCCTTCCGCAAGCCGGAATACACGGTCGAGGCATCCGTCAGCACGGCCGAAGTGGTGGCCACCCAGCCGGCCACGGCCACGGTGCAGGCGGCTTACTACTTCGGCGGCGCCGTGAAAAACGCCGATGTGCGCTGGACGGTCTATAGCGGCGCCTACACCTTCGCCTACGAAGGCGGCTGGTCGTTTAGCGACTACCAACCCAGCACCGAACCGGGGCCATTCATCCCCACCTTCCGCCAACCCATCGCCAGCGGCGTCGGCCAGACCGACGACCAGGGCCGCTTCAGCCTGAACGCGCCCACCGACCTGGCCGCCGAACCCGGCCGGGCGCCGGGCGGCTCGGAGACGCGCACGATCGAGTTTGCCATCACCGACATCAGCGACCAGGAAGTGGCCGGAACCACAGGCCTGGTGGTTCATGCCGCCGGCGTCTATGTTGGCATCCGTCCGCAGAGCTATGTCGGGCAGGTCGGCAAGGCGCAGACGGCCGAATTCATCGCCGTCGACGCCCTCAGCCGCCAACCCAAGCCCGGCCAGACCATCGAGGCCGCCATCAGCCTGGTGACATGGCGCACTGTGCGCGAGAAAGGCAAAGATGGCGTCACCCGCTTCGTCACCCAGGTCGATGAGCAGAAGGTTAGCCAGGAGACCGTGACCACCGGCGCCGACGGCCAGGCGCAGTTGCAGTGGACGCCCGCCGAACCCGGCCAATACCTGATCCGCGGCCTCATCCGCGACGAGATGGGCAACGCCAGCCGCAGCGCCGCCTTTGTGTGGGTGGCAGGCGATGATTACGCCTATTGGCCGGTGCAGAGCAACGATCGCATCGGCTTGGTGGCCGACAAAAAGCTGTACAAAGTCGGCGAGACGGCCCAGGTGCTGATTCCTTCGCCCTGGCAGGGCCCGACCACCGCCCTGATCACCATCGAACGGGCGGGCGTGTTCAGCCACGAGGTGCGGACGCTGGCCACCAACTCGGAGACGCTGGTCATCCCCATCCGGCCCGAATACGCGCCCACCGTCTATGTCTCGGTCGTGCTCGTGGCCCCGCCCATCGGCGGCGAAGCCCCCACCTTCAAGCTCGGCTACGCCCAGATCAACGTCGATCCCGAACAGCACCTGCTCGACCTCTCGATCAGCGCCTCGCCCAATCCCGCCC
>CAYWPZ010000180.1:0-10463 GCA_964460135.1 uncultured Caldilineales bacterium
GAGTCACAGTGGTACCGGAACGACTCGATCGGCTGGGGCGGATCCTCGAGGACCTTCGTCACCATCTCGGTCTGCCCGCCGCCGGAGTCGATGGCCCCCGAGAACAGCACCATCCCGTTCTCGGGCGGCGTGTCGTAGTAGCGCAGCCGCGAGCGCCAGAGGGCGACGGTCATGGGGCCGCGGAATTGGCGGGTGCTGCGGCCTTCGTGATGGGTGATGAGGGCAGCGGGGACGCAGAAGATCGGCCAGCCAGCGGCCTGCAGCCGGAATTGCCAGTCCATCTCCTCGGCGTAGATGAAGAAGCCCTCGTCTAGCAGCCCGGCGGCGATGATGGCCTGGCTACGCACCATCAAGGCGGCGCCGAGGACGAAATCGACGGCGAAGGGCCGTTTGCCGTCGTACAGGCGGCGGGGATAGCGGCCGTTGAGCCGGGAATCGAGCAGCCGTGGGTGGGCGGGAAAGAGGTCGAGAAAGAGCTGGGCCAGGCCGGGGAAACGGAAAGCGCTGTGTTGAAAGCTGCCATCGCCATAGCTCAGCCGGGCGCCGCATCCCCCCACCCCCGGCTCCGAGGCCAGGAAGCCGGCCATCGCCGCCAGCGCGCCGGGCTGGACTTCGGTATCCGGGTTCAGGAGGAGGAAGGTCTCAGGACAGCCGGGCGGTGGCGCCTCTCCCCCCAACCCCAACTGCCTCAAGCCCAGGTTGTTGCCCCCGGCGAAGCCCAGGTTGCGCGCAGAGGCGATGATCCCGGCCTGGGGGAATTCATTTGCGACCATGCCGGCGCTGCCATCGACCGAGGCGTTGTCGATCACCAGCACTTCGCCGCTCAGGTGGGGCGAGCGAGACAGGTCGGCGAAGAGCGAGGCCAGGCAGGCGCGCAGCAGGTCGCGCACGTTGTAGCTGACGATGATGATGCCCAAATGCATTTTGTTTGGGTACGCGGATAAAGGCACAGAAACGCGGATAATGCTTCACGAGCCTTGATACCGAACGTGCAGAGATGACGAATGTCCAAGAATCCGTGTCCCAACACCCCCTACTGCTGCGGATCGGCGATCTGCACTGCCTGCACGTCGGCAAAGTTGTTGACGATCTCGACATCCTCGTGCAGCAGCCCGCCCCAGAGCCGGAAAGGATTGCGGGCAGGCGCCTCGTCCCAGATGATCGCGCCGTAGACCAGGCCGCGTTGGCCGGGGTCGAGGAAGCACTGTTCCCGGCCATCCACCATCTCGCAGCGCAGGTCTTGGCGGCGGCCAACGGCGAAGCGGAAGGGCCAATCCTGGCCAAAGTTGCTCTCGAAATTGAGGCCAAAGCGCCAGGTGCCCGATTGCTCGAACCAACTGTCATCGCCGGCTTCGTAGGCCAGGGTGTTGTAGTTCTGGTTGGAGTGGTAGACGGCGCCGGGCCAGGGGCCGGCGGTGCGGATGGGGACGTTGCCGTAGTTTTCGATTGTGGCCGTGAAGATCATCGTCCCGCCGAGGGGGATGTTGAGGTCGTCGCTGGCCGGGTTGAGCATCGTTACTTCGCCTTTGACGATCTCGGCTCGGGGTTTGCCGCCCAACTGGATGGTGAGGGTGTCGGAGATGATGGTGTGGTTGCCGGCGCGGTCGCGGGCCTCGGCTACCACGAAGTAATCGCCATCGGGTGGGGGGTCGGCGCCCAGATCGATGCCGCCGTCGTAGTCGTAGAAATGATAACCCGGTTCGTTGGGCTTGATCTCGCGCTCGGTCTCGGCCAGGGGGTATTTGCGGTTGGGGTCGTTAGGGTCCTGGCGCGGGTTGCTCAGGTAGACCTGGAGTTCCTCGACCGGTTTGGTGAGAAAGTAGGTGATGGCGGCGCGGTCGTCGATGCCGTCCTGGTTGGGGGTGATGGTCTTGGGGGTGACGGCGAAGTTTTGGAATTCGGGCGGGGTGGTGTCGGCGTCTTCGATCAGGAGGTCGCCGCTGGCGCGGTCTGTGCGCCCCTGGTCGTCGGTGGCTTCGATCACCCAGGTGTAGTTGCCGTCCGCGAGGACGCGGCCATCGATCACCCCACCCCACAGCACATTGTAGTCGCGGGCGGCGCGGCGCCGCTCTTGGCGGAAGTAGTGGCGCCGGCCGTTGCCGTCCTCGAAGAAGATCGAAACGGCGCTGGGCCGACGGATGGTGTAGCTGATGCGGGTGGCGTCAGCCACGCCGTCGGCATTGGGGCTGATGGCCTCGGGCGCGTGGCTGGCTTCGGCGACCAGCGAGCCGCTGCTGCTTGGGGCCATGTGGAGGGCGGCCAGCATAAGGGAAAAGCAGAAGGGGATGCGGGAGGCGGGAAGCGGGAAGCGGCAAAGAGGAGGGGTGGGCATGGGGTGGAAGCGCCCGCAAGCAGGGGATGGGCCGCGATCTGGGAGACGCGAGTGAAAGGAGTGTAGCAGACGCGGGGAGGATGGGGCAAACAACCCTCAGCTTTTTGCCATCGCCGCCGCCAGCGCCTGCCTATACCCCCGCACCACTGCCGACGGATGATAGAGTTCGAGGGCGCGGCGGCCGGCCTCGGCGCCAAGTTGGGCGGCATGGTCGGGGTCGGATAGCAGCCGGGCCAGGTTCTGCGCCACGGCTGCGGGGTCGCCGGGCGGGGCTAGATAGCCGGTGACGCCCGGCTCGACCATCGCCGGCAAGGCCCCCACCGCCGTCGCTGCCACCGCCCGCCCTGCCGCCATTGCTTCGGCCACGATCACCGGCGCGTGCTCGTCGAATGAGCTCAGCACCAGCGCCTGCGCCCGCCCCAGCGCCTCCTTGATCTCGGCCTGCGGCGGCGAGCCCCGGAAACGAACGGCGTCGCCCAGGGGGGCCGCCTGGCGGCGCAGAACTTCGGCGTAGGCCGGGTCGGCCGCGGCGCCGATGATCTCGAAGGTCAGGCCGGGAAAGCTCGGACACAGCCGGCCAATGGCGGCAATTGCCACCTCCAGACCCTTGCGCGGGGTGATGTTGCCCACGAACAGCAGCCGATTCGGCTCGGGCGGCGGCGACGGCGCGAAGAACAGCGGCGCCACGGGGTTGTTCACGCGGTGGAATTGCGCCTGTGTGCGCGGGCGGTAGAGGTCGATCACATGGTTGGAGATGGCGATGATGTGCCGCACCCGGGGCAAGGTCTGGCGCTCCAGCCAGAGTTCCCACAACGAAGCCAGGCGGGTGAACCAGGTGCGGCGGGTGGACAGTTCTTTGCCGGGGAAGCCGTGGATGGTGTGGACGGTGGGCCGGCCGGAAGCGAGCGCGGGCAGGGCGTATTCGTATTGGTGGGTCGAGATGGCGTCGGGGGCCAGTTGGCGCAGGAGCGGCGCCACCAGCCCGGCCGTCCGCATCATGTTGGGCGCGAGGCGGCTGGGCCGGGCGGCGAAGTTGTGCATGGTGAAGCCCGGCCGTTCGTAGCTGCCTGCGGGGATGCCCTGCCGGTGCTGGATCAGGTGCAGGTCGATGCTGGCGTCGCCGCCCAACTCGTCGCGCAGGCCGGCGATGACGCTCTGGATGCCGCCGCGAGCGGGCGCATCGAAGGGGAAATGACCGAGGATGGCGAGGCGCATGGGGGAGTGGGGGGTGGGGGGTGAGGCGTATCTGTTCACATTCTGTCATTGCCAGTTTCCAATCACTTCCCGATACGCCTCCATCGTCTGATTGACCACGGCATCGAGGCGGAAGCGTTGGGCCAGGAGGCGGGCCTGCTGGCCCCAGTGGGTGGCTTGGATCGGGTCGGACAGGGCTTGGGCCAGGGCCTGGGCCAGGGCGGCAACATCATCGGGCGGGACGAGCAGGCCGGCCATGGCTGCGGGCTGTTCGGCGCCCACCATGTCGGGCACGCCGCCGACGGCAGTGGCCACGACCGGGCAGCCGGCGGCCATGGCTTCGGCCAGGGCCACGGGCGCCGTCTCTTGCCGGGCGGCGAGGACGACGGCCTGCGCCCCCTGGTAGGCGGCCAGCAGGTCGGGCCGGGCCAGATTGCCCAGCAAGCAGACACGCTCTGGCAGCCCGGCGGCGGCGATGAGGTCGCGGCAGGCGGCGACAAAGCCCGGGTGGGTCTCGGTCTCGCCGGCGATGTGGAGGTGGGCGGCGGGAAAGTCAGGGGCGATGCAAGCGAAAGCGCGGATGAGCGTATCGATGCCCTTGCGGGGGATGACCCGCGCCGGGCAGAGCAAGCGGCCGGGCTGCGGCTGCGGAGCGAGGTCGAAGCAATCGTCTTCGACCGGGTTGGCGATGTCGCGCCAGGCGATGTGGGTGTAGCCGGCGAAGGCCCGGCGGACATAGGGGCTGATGGCAGTGCAGTGGCGGGCGCGGCGCAGCACCCAGGCTTCGTAGAGGGCGTCGTAGCGCCAGGCCAGCCATTCCTTGAGGTTCTGCGCACCGCTGAGCGCCGCCTCGCGCTTGATCACGCCGTGGACGGTGACGAGCGAGGGGTAGGGGGCATCCAGGGCGGCGGCCCCATAGAAATTGACGCCGTGGGCATGGATCACATCCGGCTGCACGGCCGAGGCCACGGCGACAAGGGCGCGGCGCGTGTCGCTTTGCCAGCGTAGTCGCCGAAACCGCATCACCGGCAGGCGATGGATGGTCAGGGGGCCATCGTTTTCGAGGCCAGAGGCGATGCCCGGCTGGGCCGCGGCGACGAACACCTCCTGCCCCGGCCGTCTCGCCAGCCCACGCGCCAGCATCTGCACCACGGCCGTGGCCCCGCCGACCAGTGTCTGGCTGGGGAGGGGGTAGGGGCCGAAGAGGAGGACGCGCATGGTCAGAGAGCGTGCGATGCACTTGCTACGTGCGTCGCAGCAGTAGAGTCTCGTAGATGGCTGCCAGCGCGGCCGCTTGCTGCTCGATGCCGAAACGCTCGCTCGCCCTGCTGCGGCCTGCCTGCCCCATCTCTGCCGCCAGACCGGGCGCAGCAAGAAGGCGGCGCAGGGCGGCGGCCAGGGCGGCAGGATCGGCGGGCGGGACGAGCAAGCCGGTCTTGCCCTCGCTCACCAGGTCGGGCAGGGCGCCGGTGGCGGCGGTGATGACCGGCAGCCCGGCGGCCATGGCCTCGATCACGGTGCGGCCGAATGGTTCTGGCTGGGCGGGGACGAAGCAGAGGAGGTCGGCGGCCAGCAACAGGCGGGGGATGTCCTCGCGATAGCCGGTGAAGTGCAGTCGCCCGGCCGCGCCCATCTCTTCGGCCAGGCCGCGCAATTCGCTCTCGATCTCTGGTTCCAGAAAATCAGGCTGGCCGACGATGAGGCCGTGCAGGTCGGGGAACTCGGCAGCCGCCTGGGCCAGCGCCCGGATGAAAGTATCGATGCCTTTGCGGCGCATCAGCCGGCCGACCACTGCCGCCAGACGGGCGCCGGGGGGCAGACCTAGCTCGGCGCGCACGCCGCTGCGGTCGGGCGGGGCGGCGTAGGGGGCCAGGTCGATGGCGTTGGCGAGGATGATCTGGCGGCGAAAACGGGCGCCCTGCCTGATCTGGTCTGCGCCCAGGGCGGCCGAGGTGACGATGCCCAGCGCCGGCAGCGGGCTGATGAGGCGATGGAAGGGGTCGAGCGGGGTGAAGGAACGGACGGTGACGAGGCTGGGGCGATGGCGGCGCCAGGCGGCCAGGATGCCGGCTTCGGCCAGGGGCAGGGCGTCGTTGAGGTGGACAAGATCGACCTGGTGTTGGTCGATGAGGTGGGCGATGAAGCCGGCCGTTTGGCGGGTGCGCAACCAAAGCCGCCGGGCGATGGAAACCCACTGCCTCAGCCTCCCTTTCTGCGTCCCTGCGCCTCCCCCTCCCTCCCTCGCCCCTCGCCGCGGGATGGCCGTCCCCTGCCCGGCGTCGTAGCCGAAGACAGGCAGGCCGAGTTCGACAATGGCCGGCAGCTGGGCGACGGCCGGGGAGAGGAGGACGAGTGGATCGAAGCGGTCGCGGTCGAGATGGCGCAGGAGCAGGAGCAGGCTCTGGATGGAGCCGCCCGGTTCGGGGGCAAAATCGACATAGAGGAGGCGCGGCCGGGTCATGGCTGGCGGGCGACCGCGGGCGCGACCGGGGCCGGTCGTCCCAGGCTGCTTTCCAGGGCTTCGAGCACGAAGGCCAGGGAGATGGCTGCCACCAGGCTGATGAGCACCCCGACCAAGAGCAGTTGCCAGGTGCGGCTGGGCAGAGCCTGGTCGGGCAGTTGGGCGGGATCGACTACCTGCAAGTAGCCGACATTGCTGCCTTGCATCAGTTTGAGCCGGGCTTCGTCGGCTTTGTCGGCCAGGAAGTCGTAGGTGGCCTGGGCGCGGGCAAGCCGGTTGACGAGTGAGCGGTAGCGCTCTTGCAGGCCGAGCAGGTAGATGAGTTGTTGTTGGCGCTCGCTCAGTTGGCGGTCGTATTCGGCGATGGCGGCGCGGTGCCCGGCGGCGGCGGCGGCGTAGTCGTTGGCGGCGGCGCGCTGACGCTGGGCCTGGGCCTGAAGGGTTTCGATCTCGGCGGCCAGGGCAGGGGCAGGGGTTGCCGCCGGCGTGGGGGCAGCCGAGGCCGTCTCCTGGTTGGGCTGCAAGGCGTCGAGTTGTTTCTGCGTCTGCCCGGCCAGCGTGCGGTATTCCGCTGCCAGGCGGTCGTTGCGGGCGGCTTCCACCTGGGCGGCGTCGCGCGCGGCCCGCAGGCTGCGCAACAAGTCCTGGTAGGCCAGGGTCTCGCGTTCGAGGTCGCTGACTTCGTTCTTCAGTTGGAAGTCCTGCAGGGCTTCGTCGGCCGCGGCCAACGTCTGCGATTGCTGGGTGAGCTGGGCCTCGATGAAGTCGCGCGAGGTTTGGGCGGGGGTGGAGCGGATGGTGCGGTAGGCGTCGAGGGCGTTTTCGACCTGGGCGCTGACTACTTTTTGCGCCAGTTCGGGTGTGGGCATGCGGGCGGTGACGGTCACGAAGTCGAATTGGTGCTGGCTGTCGATGCGTTCGATCAGTTCGGCGGCAGCCAGGTCGAGACCCAGGTCGGCGATGGTACGCCAGGCGACGGAAGGCAGGCGAATGACATCGTAGAACTCATCATGGACGCTCTGCACCTGCTCGCTGCTGGCGGTGTAGCGGCTCTGCGAGAAGAGCGGCACTTCCTGTGGATCGACGACGTTGATCTGAAGTTGCTCGCTGGCCATGTACTCTGGCCCCGATGTCCCGGCCACGGCGATGACGGCGGCGGCAGTGACGAGGGGGAGCAGGAGCAGCAGCCACCAACGGCGGCGGAGGATGCGCAGGAAGGGCCTGGGTGGGGGTTGGGTGGTCATGGGTAGGTGAGGCGTGTAACGTGAGGCGTGAAGCGTGAGGGGTGAGGCGCGAGGGGTGGGGGAAGGGTGGCGATTTTTGTCGCTTCACATGTCACGGATCGCGAGCGGGGGCGGCGGGCTGGCGTTTGCGGTTCGGGCCAGATGGTCTTGGATGGCGGTGGAGAGGGCCTCGAGGCGCTGGTCCCAGCTGTGGGATTGGGCCAGGGCTTGTTGTTGGCGGCGGCGGTCGGGGGAGTCGGAGGCGAGGGCGGCGGCGATGGCCTGAGCGAAGCCGGCGGCGTCATCGGCCTGCCAAAGGAGGCCGCCGAACGGTTCGATGGCCGGAATGGGGGTGGAAACGATGGGGATGCCGGCAGCCAGGTATTCGTAGAGTTTGAGCGGGCTGATGTTGCGTGTCCATTCGTTGCGGCGGTAAGGCATCAGGCCGGCGTCGAAACGCTGTACATAGGCGGGAAGGGTCTCGACCGGCTTGCCGCCGAGAAGGTGGACGTTGCCGAGTTGGCGCAAGGGCCGAAGTTCGTTGGGGTTGCGGAGGGCATCGGGGCCGACGAGGGCGAAGCTCCAGCCAGGATGCTGCCTGGCCACGGCCGCCAGCAGGTCGAAGTCGATTTTTTCGTTGAGGACGCCGGCGTAGCCGATGAGGGGGCGGGGCAGGTTGACAATGTCAGGCGGAACCGAGACGGCGGGGCGGGCAAAGTGCTCGACATCGACACCGTTGGGGACGAGGACGACATGGGGGTGGAGGTGGCTTTTGCTTTCCAGCAGGGCAGGCGAGGTGACGAAGACGAGGTCTACCCGCCGGATGAGGTCGGCCTCGAGCTGACGGATGATCTGGCGACGATCCCGGCCTTCGATCTGTTCCGAACCGAGGGCGTAGGCCGAATATTCATCGACGGCGTGGTAGATGGCGAGGCGTTCGTTGAGTTGGCCTACCATCTCGCCCAGATCGTAGCGAAACACCCAGACGATGGGGTGCTCCATGCTCAGGCGACGCAGGGTTTGGCGCAGGCTGCGGCGGCGGAGGGCGAAGGTGATGTGGCTGAGGGGGGCGCGGCCCGAGCGGGGGGCGAAGGCGGCGGGGGTGTAGACCCAGAGGTTGGGTAGGGGCGAGGTCAGATGGGATCGCCGCAGGGCAGCCAGGGGGTGATGGCGGAGGGCGGCGGTGGTTTCGCTGAGATAGGAGGTGGGTTCGATGAAGAGGATGCGGTTGTGGCGGGCCAAGCGTGACATGATCTGCTGGCGGTTGCGCCAGAGCGCGTCCCACGGGTTGGAGGAGAAGCAGGCGATGGCGTGGCCGGAGAGCATGGCGGGCTAACGACCAGCAACAAGACGCCGATAGTGCTCGGCATGACGGGCGCCCAGGCTGGCCCAATCGCGACTGGCGACGAGGGAGAGGGCGGCGACACGGGCGCGTTCGGGGTCGATGCGTCGGGCTTGATCGAGGGCCTGGCGCAGGTCGCCGTCGCCCGGCTGGAAGAGGATGCCGCTGTCGCCGCTGATCAGGTCGGGGAAGGGGCCGATGGCGGGGGCGATGATCGGTTTGCCGAAGGAGTAGGCCAGAAGGGCGGCGCCGGAGGTGGTGGCGCGGCGGTAGGGGAAGACGCAGGCGTCGGCGGCGTTGAAGAAGATCTGGAGGTCTTCATCGGCGATGTAGGTGGGGAACAAGCGGATGCCGGGATGGTCGCGGGCAAGCGAGCGCAAGTGCTGGATGTAGGTCTGGCCGCCCTGGTTGCCGACCCCAACCTGGCCGGCGATGACAAGTTCGTTGCCTGTGGCCGGCAGGGACAGGAAGGCATCGATCAGTTGGTCGAGGCCCTTGTAGGGGCGCAGCTGGCCCAGGCAGAGGTAGACAAAAGCGTCGGGCGCAAGCTGAAGCCGTGCGCGGGCGTTCTGGCGGTCGATGTCGTTGGGGTAGGCGTGCAGGTAGTGGCCGTGGGGGACGATGTAGACGCCGGTGGTGCGACCGTGTTGGCTGGCGACGGCGGCGGCGGTGGTTTCGTCATGGACGTGGATGGCGTCGGCGTGGGCGAAGATCCAGTCGTTGGCGGCGGTGTTGAGGTCGGGGTAGAGTTCGTCGTGGTGGTGGAGGTTATGGACGGTGTAGACCAGGCGGATGCGGCGACGTTGGGCGAAGCGCAGGGCCAGCAGCAGCCGGTGGAGCGACAGGGCAGCCTGCCGGTGGGGCGGATGCCCATAGCTGTATTGCAGTTCCAACCAGTGCAGGTGCAGGATGTGGGGGCGGCGCGGCGAAAGCAAGGCGCGCCAAGCCAGGGTGGGGGCGATGGTCGTCCTGGCGCCGGCGTCGGTTTTCTGCACCCCTTCGGCCAACAGGCGCACGTAGGGGTTCAGGCGGACGCGGGAGAGGTAGAGGATGCGGAGGGGGGGCATTGTTGGTTATTGGAGATTGGAGAGCGCCGATCTCCAATCTCTGATCTCTCATCATCTCTTCACGCCAATGACGATCAAATCACGGGCGAAGAGGGTGGGGAAGCGACGGGCCAGGCGGGTGTAGAGGTGGTTGACGGGCGGGCGGCGCAGCCAATTGGGGTAGAGGCCGCGCACCCACAGGGAGGCGGAGCCATCGAGGTGGGTGATGGCAATGTCGCGCGCGGCCAGCCAGTCCCGGATTTCGTTGAGGGTGAAGAAGCGGAGGTGGGTGAAGTCGGTGGGGGTGGCGCGCAGGTAGGGGAAGCGGCCGCGCAGCAGCCACCAGCGGCAGCGCCAGTGGGCGATGTTGGGCAGGCAGAGGATGAATGTCCCGCCCGGCTTCAGCACCCGCGCCAACTCGTCGAACGAGCGGGCGGGGTCGAAGTGGTGCTCGATGGCCGAGTCGGAGATGACGGCGTCGAAGCTGGCGTCGGGGAAGGGGATGGCGGCTTCGGCGATGTAGAGTTGGCTGGCGTCCAGGCCCTTTTCTTGCGCCCGCCGGGTGGCCTCGTGGCTCAGGTCGGTCATGGTCACCTGGGCGCCGCGCTCTTGGGCCAGACGCCGAGCCAACATGCCGGGGCCGCCGTCGAGCTGGAAGACGCGCTGGCCGGGCCGGATGTGGGCCAGCATCAGGTCCAGGCGGCTGTGGTCGACGCTGTCATCTTTGGCAGCCCAATAGGCTTCGTACCAGGCGACGAGGTTCATAAACAATCAACAGTCAACAATCAACAGTCAACAATCAACGGTGAACGGTGAACGATGCGAATGCTGGGTTGAAGGTGCGAAATCCAGGTTTAGCTGCGGG
>CAYWPZ010000181.1:0-6278 GCA_964460135.1 uncultured Caldilineales bacterium
CCAGCACGGCCACCGTCTCGGCGTAGAGCTGGTCCGCCCGCGCGGGGGTGCCGGTGGGGGGGGCCGAGTCGGTGGGCGAGGGTGTGCAGGGGGGGGTTGCCTATTCGTTTGGGGTGGGGGTCAGAACGGCATCGTCAACCGCGGCAGCATCCGCAAGCAGGTCGGCGGCGTCGGCCAATAAGCCGGCCGCAGACACGGGCAGCGGCCCAAAACGCGGGGCCGGCAGGTTGTTGGCGCCCTTGATGACGTTCACCAACCACAGATTCACTCCTGGCGGGACGACATCGCCATAGCTGAGAGCGGCGGCGCCCACAGTGGCTCGCGCCAGGCTGACGCGCACGGCGGCGGTGTTGCTGGGATGGCGGACGACGCCGCTGATCGGGACTTCGCCGTCGGCGTCGAAGACCCGGAACTGGTTGTCGTAGTTGGCGACAGCGGTGTTGATGGGCTGGTCGAAGGCGACGACGATGCGAGTGCGGTCGCCGGAGGGGTATTGGATCGGGTTCGATAGCTGCAGGCGCGGGCCAACGCCGTCGACGGCCTCGCCGAAGACGCGCTGTCGCATGGCCAACGCCACGCGGCGGCCCAATTCCTTTTGCCCGGCCTGGGTCAGATGGACGCCGCCGGCGATCGGGAGATCGAAGGTGACAACCATGTAATGGGCCGGCAGGGCTTCGGCAAAGCCGCTGCCCGTTTCCAGGCGGCGCTGTTGTTCGGCGATGAGCTGGTAGCCGTGATTGAAATCGGCGAATTCGTTCTTGGCCAGTTGTGCATAGACGAAGGGCAGATTGGCTCCCATCTGTTGGCGGAAATCGCCGATCAGCCTGGTGTGATTGGCGATGTAGGCGTCGCGCAGCGCATCACTGGCATTCTCGGCCTCGCCCTGGTACCACCAGACGGCCGCGATGCTCTTGGCCCCGGCAATGAGTTGGCGGCGATAGTTGCACGAGCCGAACAGGGTGGCGCGGTCGAGCGGGTTGCTGGTGGCCCACCATTGTTCCAGCTTCGAGCCGCCTTTGGGGCAGGGGATGACGGCCAGTTTGCCGTAGCCGGCTTTGGCCAGGTCTTTGCCGGCCCGCAGGGCGAAGCCGTGCCGGGCGATGGTGTCGAGCGAGACGGCGTCCACCTGGTTGGCCGCATCGTCGATCGGTTCATAGGCCTGGTGGAGGGCGTAATCGTTGCCAAAGAGGAAGACGCGGGTGTCGGGGGTCTCGGTGTTGGCATCCAATTCGCCCCGTCCCGAGGCGTTGGATTGGCCCGCCAGGATGAAATAGCGTTTGATGACAACTGCCGTGGGCGTGGAGGTGCCGCCGGATGATGGGGTGGGCGTGGATGTGGCGGTGGGGGTGCGGGTGGCCCGACGGGTGGGCGTGGGGGTGGCGGTGGGGGTGCGGGTGGCCCGGCGGGTGAGGGTGGGGGTGCGGGTGGGGGTGCGGGTGGGGCGCCGCGTGGGGGTGGGGGTGATCGTCCCCGCCTGGAGGGCCGGTTGTGCGGAGCGGGCGCGGCCTAAGACCTGGGCAGGCGACAGCAGGCCGATGATGACAAGGCCGAGCGCCAGGAGGAGGGGAGCTGTCTTTCGAGCAGGCATAGTGCAGTAAGGACAGAGCGCCGTCGCCTAAGGGCGAAAGTCGGGGGCGGCAAAGAGATGGGTGAGGACAGTGGCGGCGACGCCGCCCACGCTTTGCAGCAGGGCAACGCCGGCGTGTGGTAGTTGGTTGGGGCCGGCTTGTCCCGTCAATTGCTGCACGATCTCGCAGGTTTGGTAGAGGGCGGTGGCGCCGATTGGGTGGCCGCGGCCTTTCAGCCCGCCCATCACGCCGATCGGCAGTCGCCCACCCAACCCGATCTCGCCTTCGGCAGCCAGGCGCCAACCCTGCCCGCGGGCGGCAAAACCGTCGGCTTCGAGCAGCAGGCAGGCCATGATGCTGAAGGCGTCGTGTACTTCGAAGAAGTCGATGTCGGCCAGGGTGAGGCAGGCGCGCTGGAGGGCGCGTGTGAGCGATAGCCGGGCCGCAGCCAGGTGTAGGGGATCGGGGCGGTCATCGAGCCGAAAACGGTCGGTGGCCACGCTGGAGGCCAGGAGATGAACGGGACGCGCGGTGTAGCGGTGGGCATGGGCGGTGGGCGCCAGGAGGACGGCGGCGGCGCCATCGCAGATCGGCGAGCAGTCGAGCAGGCGGATGGGCGGGACGATGAGGCGCGAGTCGAGAACATCGGCGACGGTAATGGGGCGGTCCTGGAAGATGGCGTTTGGGTTGCCGCTGGCGTTGGCATGGGCGTTGACCGCAAAGTGGGCCAGGGCGTCGGCCGGGGGGTGGAAGGCGTTGAAGTAGAGCGCCATCATCAGGGCGTTCTGGCCGACCAATGTCCTTCCGTCCGGGACTTCGCGTTCGGCGTCAAGAGCTTTGGCCAGGGCCTGGGTGGCGGCGCCGTCGCTCATTTTCTCTACACCCACGGCCACGGCCAGGTCGGCCTCGCCGCTGGCGACGGCGAGGGTGGCCATGCGCAGGGCGGCGGCGCCGGTAGCGGTGGCGGCGCGTACCTGCAATGCCTCGACGCCGGACAGTCCGGCCTCGTCGGCGATGAGCGAGGCGATGTGTTTTTGGTTTTGCAGCTCATCGGCCAGCATGTTGCCGGCGTAGAGGGCATCGACCCGCTTGACCCCGGCGGCCGCCATGGCTGCGACCACCACCCTTGCCCCCAGTTCTCTCAGGCTGGCCTCGTGTCGCCTGCGCACCGGCGTCTGGCCGATGCCCACGATGCTAACGTCGCGCACGTTGCGCTCCTCTGTTCATCCTGCCCCTGGGTTCAGCCATCGGCCTGGTGCGGGGCGAAGTCGCGCTCGCCGGCGCGGATGGGGAGGCGGAGCCAGTTTTCGCGCGGGGGGAGCGGGCAACTGTAGTTCTCGTTGTAGGCGCAGTAGGGGTTGTAGGCGTAGTTGAAGTCGATCTCGACCCGATCCCCGGCCAGCGGCGCCAGGCCCGGCCGGTGGCTATCGAGATAGCGTCCGGCGCCGTAGGTCTCGGCGCCGTTGCTGGCGTCGCGGAAGGGGAGAAAGAGTGAGTGGCCGTGAGGATCGGTGTAGATGATCAACGCCGCCTCTTGGCCCTCGACCTGGAATCTGACCCGCGCCCAGCGCCGGAAGTGTTGGCTGGCCCCGGTGCTGGTCTGCATCTCGAGCAGCGGTTCGTCGTCGTCGAAGCGTTCGACCGGGGCGGTGATGACCAGGTCGGGGTTGGGTTCGTAGTAGTTCAGGCCGCTGAAGGCGTGGACTTGATCGTGGCTGAGCGGCGTTTGGGGGTGCCAGCGCATGAAGTCGTCGATTTCAGCGCGGAAGGAGAGGAGGGGATGGGGATTCATGATAGTGTGTGTAGGTTAGTTGCCGCGATCCATTTCCGCCGCCCTTCGCAGGGCAAGGAAAGCTTCTTTCAAAGGTTGATTGACGGCGCTTTCTGGTTCTGCAAGCACCAAAGCCTGGTAGGCTTCCAAAAAATCAAGCCTGAGGCGATGGAACAGGTGTAGGAAATGCCGCAGAAAACCGATGCAGTCAAGGATGGCAAATTCGATGCCGCCCGTCGTCAGGTATAGTGACGCGGCGTATTCGGCCGCCTGCTTGGCTACCCTGCCTGTCGTGATAAAGATGTAATTGTCCGGTCGGGCGCCAGCATGTGCCAGTTTTCTGACTGCCAAATCGATATCTTAGTTGGTCACCTCTTTGGCCTTCATTTCGTAACTTGTGACGATTTCATCATCGCCAACCAATGTGATCTCGACATCGCCCAGCGCGCCTGTCTGCAGATCGGCAGCTGTGTGCGCATGCAAAGTCCGAGCCTGTTCACCGAGGTGTGACAGCGCAGTCTGATAAGCTGCAGCGACAATCAGAACGGGTAGCCGGCTAGAGTGGGGGCTACTGAGGTGTTGCTCGATCAGATTGACGATTTCTTCAGATGAGAGAGGTAGGCCGCTGTCCGAAGTCTTCAGAGCAGCCAGAAGTTGCTGCATTCGTTCCTCCTGCTCGCGCTTGAGCAGAAGGAGTATGCGCAAGATTTCGGCAAGTAAGTCGTCAGCAGCGATGGCGCCATGTTGAACATTTTCCAAAAGGTCGATGACACTGGCATACATCTGCTTCGGCCGGCCACTGATAACCAATGGATGCGCCAGCGGAACATTGATCGTCCGAAAACCAGGAGTGAGAAATGCTGTGGTAGCGTTGAGCGGCAAGTCGTGCCTGGCGGCAAATGGCCACACGTAAGGCTCATCGAATTCGGCGCGACCAGAGAAGGCATCGTCGCCATTGATCTCCGTGTATGGCTTTCGAATGTCCACCATGGGACGGTATATTTTCGCCAGAGCGCAAGTGATCAACATGCGCGTCCCGGCCCGATTGCTGAGGCAACGGACCACATATTGAACTTTGGCCGATAGAGCTTCATCAGAGAGAATCGGTTGCTCTAGCTGAGTTCGAGCTCGCTGAAGGGCAGATTCAAGAATGTCGTTTGGCGAGTCCATGCGCCCCCTGATTCCGGCTTGCCGGGTTCATCGAGAGAATAATTGATCCAGAGCACCTCGGTCCGTTCTTGTTTGGTGTTATCAGTGCGTGTGTTGGTCGAGTGTGCCATTTTGGCCGGTGCTTCGATGGCAGTCCAATCGTGATATAGCTCATCCATTAGACGGCAATGGTAGCCCGAAACTGCGACCTTCGCTTCGACGTGTCGCAGGGCATCAGCCAAAGCACGATGTTCACGATCTGTCATTTCGTAGGCATATGCCTTCGTATCCGATCTTGATTCGTGAATATAGGGAGGATCGCAATAGAACAGTGTATCTGGGCTGTCATAGCGCCGGATCACCTCGATGGCAGGGGCATTCTCGATCTGTACGCGCAACAGCCGTTGGGCGATCTCCGCTAATCCTTCAACGCTGCCCAACCAGCGCGACACCGCCCCAGCCATGCCGGCGCGACTTGTTAGCACGCAGTGCGCCCATCTCCCCTCGCTAGCAGTCTGTGCGAGGCCGGTCCGCACCTGTCGCGCCCGCACGAAAAATCGTCGCGCACGTTCGATATCAGTGATCCCTGGCTCCTGTCTGCCAGCGGCCTGGCGCAACTCTTGACGTGAAAAAGGCGTCAGACCAATGGCTTCGAGCAATTCTTCTTTCTGGTTGCGAAGGACGCGGAAGAAGTTGACTACTTCGCCGTCGATGTCGTTATAGGTTTCGACCGGAGAAGGCACCCTGTTGACAAGAACGGCCGCAGAACCACCGAAAGGTTCGCAATAATGAAGAGTTTGTGGTAGTAACGGCAATAGCCAGTCGAGATGATTGTATTTACCGCCATACCAGCCAAACGCAATCATCCTTTGTCCATTGGTTGCCATTTTGGGGTTTGCACCTCATCTCTTGGTCGTGAGTTGTTCGGGGGCAAAAGTATAGCATGACCGACCTTGTTGTTGCCAATAACATGCCGCCTTGAGCCACCTTGAGCCTGCCTACCTCTCCCCCAACGCTTCGGCATCCAGGCGCTGGAAGAACGCCAGCATGAATGCTTGTCGTTCGGCGGCGATGATCCGCGCCGTGGCCGTGTACAAGCCTTCGGCCAGACCCTCCAATTTGCAGACCAGTTCGTGGCTGGGGGTGTAGTCCTTCGTTGCGCCCCGGCGCTGGCGATAGGCCCCTGCCTCCTCGCCCACCTCGCTCCGCACCTGCTCCAGCGGCCCGGCCCATAAATGTGTGCCATGATGCCCGGCAAAGGCAAAGGCCCGGGCCACGCCGATGGCGCCGATGGCGTCCAGCTTGTCGGCGTCGCAGAGGCATCGAGCCTCGAGCGTGGCCGGGTGCGGCTCGACGCTGAAACGATGGGACTCGATGCAATGGGCGACAGCCTCGATGAAGGCCGGGTCTGCGCCCGCCAGCAGCGCCCGCGCGCGCCGAGCGCCGGCCAGATGATGGTCGGGTTCCAGGCGGGCGCAGTCGTGCAGCAGGGCGGCGGTGCGCACCAGGCGCAGGTCGGCGCCCTCGGCCTGGGCGATGTGCTCGGCCAGCCGCGTCACGCGGAGGACGTGGTCGAAGGCATGGGCGGCGTCGCTGTCGTCGTAGAGTGTGCGGGCGAAGTCAATCGTGATGTCGATGTGGCGCTGGCGCATTTCGAGGCTCGGTTAGTGGCGCTTGTCCTTCTCTCCCGCCTCCCGCCAGCGCAGCCACAGCACACCTCCCGGCAGGCTGCACACGATCTGCACGGCCTGGATGAGCAGGCTGAGACTGACGGCCACCTCGCTCGAAAC
>CAYWPZ010000181.1:6288-10446 GCA_964460135.1 uncultured Caldilineales bacterium
CACCAGCCCGTAGAAATAGGGATAGGCCACCTGATTCAGCCCCAGGCCGCCGATCGAGACCGGGATGATGAGCACCAGGGCAATGAGCGGCGTGAAGAGAAGGACGTGGAGGAAGGGGATGCCGCCGCCCAGACTGAGCGTCAGGACATAGTTGACGGCGGTGGTGCTGAGGATGCCCAACAGCCCGATGCCAAAGGCCAGCGCCAGCGCCCGGTATTGGAAGCGGTAGGACTCGAACGCCAGCGAGAGCGATGACCACATCCGGGCCAGGGGGCGGAGCGGGGAGTTGGCGAAGACGCGGTCGATCAGACGGCGCAAACGGCGGCTGAGAAGAATGCCCGCCGCTGCTAATAGCGCCAGCACGGCCGTCACCGCCACCCAGGCCAGCAGTGTCAGTTCCGACCGCCCGGTGACATAAACCGTGATCAGGGCCGCCGCTGCGGCCACGCTCATGTAGGCGGCCAGGCCGATGAGACGGTCGAGCACCACCGAGGCGGCGGCGGCGGCGGTGCGCTCGGTGGTGCGGGCCAGGCCATAGCCGCGCATCAGGTCGCCGCCGATGTTGGCCGGGAGCACGTTGTTGAAGAAAAAGCCGACGAAGGTATAGTTCAGCAGGGCGCGAAAGGGGACGACGATGGCCTGCGAGCGCAGCAACACCCACCATTTGACGGCGTTGATCGCCATCGCCAGCCAGAAGATCACCATCGCCAGCCCCACCCACCACAGGTTGGCTGCCAGCAGGTGGGCGGCGAGGGTAGGCAGATGGATGCGCGCCAAGACGAAAGCGATCAAACCCAGGCTGATGACCAGCTTGAGCAGCGTCCCCAGATGCCGGCGCATGCTGCTACCCCTGCGACTTGTTGGCGGCCAGCGGCTGCACGCTGGCGCGAGGTTCGCTCCGCTGTTCGGCCGCCTCGCGCTCGGCCTTTACGTCCAGCTTCTGCGACCAGGCCATATCCCACACCACATGGCGATCGCGGCGCACGGCAAAGTCCCACCAGCCCAAGAAGCGCGACCAGCCTTCCAACACGGCCAGCAGAAACAGAACCCACAACAGCCGCACCGCCCCCCAAATGGCCGTCCATCCCTGCTGGATGGCAATGGCAGCGACCTTGCGTTTGCGCAGGCTGCTGACCTTGTAGCCGTATTTGTGTTGCAGATAGAGGTGTCCGGCATGGTTGCGCCGGCGCTGGCGTACAAAATCGCCCAGCGTGTTCGGCCCAGTGTTGTAGACGACGGCATCGGGCGCATAGCGCACCTCCAGGCCGCCGTTGACGATAAAGGCTTCGACGAAGGCCTCGTCCATGGCCACATCGGGCGGAATCTGCTCCAGCAGCTTGCGAAAGGCGATCAACTCACCCAGGCGCGGGATGTCCAGGCAAAGTTCGTGCTCCATCTGCAGGCGCAGATAGGTGAAGAGGCCAACGATGTGGTCGGGCGTGTTCACCGGCACCTTGTGGGCGCCGGTCATCCCCACCTGCGGGTCGCGGAACATGCGCACCATGTGCTCGATGGCCGATTCGTGCGGCAGGGTGTCGCCGCTTTCGACCACGCAGATGTCTGCGCGTGCGACTTGCAGGAAGGCATTGATGGCGGCCGTCTTGCCCTCGCGTCGGGGCTGTTCGATCAGCTTGATGCGCTCGTCCTGCGCCATCCACTCGCGCACAATGGGCACGGTGCGGTCGGTGCAGGCGCTGGCCACGACGATGATCTCGCAGATCTCGACCTCGTGCAGGAGCTGGTTGAGCATGGCCTCCAGCAGGCGACCGATATTGGCTTCTTCGTTGTAGGCGGTGATGCAAACACTGCAACGCAGTTTGTCGGCGTGTTCCAAGATAGACCTCGGGCAAAAAGTGGGCCGCCAGCAGCGGCAAAGGCAGATTATAGGCCAGGTGGGATGAAAGGCCCAACACCTTCAGCGACGAGTGTGGGGCGATTGTGGCAGGGACGACGGCTGTGCGAGAATGTCACTGGCGGTCGTTCATCCGCTTGCCCGCCCACACCCGCTTCCAGGAGGCCGTAGATGTCTTTTCAGACCATCATCGAACCCTTTCGTATCAAGACCGTCGAACCGATCCGCCGCACGACCCGCGCCCAGCGCGAGGCCGCCCTGGCTGCGGCCGGCTACAACCTCTTCCTGCTGCGGGCCGAGGATGTGCTGATCGACCTGCTCACCGATTCCGGCACCGGGGCGATGTCGTCGTGGCAGTGGGCGGGGATGATGGTGGGGGATGAGTCCTACGCCGGAGCGAGGTCGTTCTACCGCTTCGAGGCGGCCGTGCAGGAGATCACGGGCTTCAAGCATGTCATCCCCACCCATCAGGGCCGGGCGGCCGAACGCATCCTCTTCGGCGCGACCGTGCAGCCGGGCCAGACCGTGCCCAACAACACCCATTTCGACACCACGCGGGCCAATGTCGAATACCGCCATGCCATCGCCCTCGACCTGCCCCTGCCCGAGGCGCGGCAGCCACAACTCTACCACCCCTTCAAGGGCAACATCGATCTGGAGGCGCTCGACCGTGTGCTGAACGCAGGCGGCAACGAATTCCCCCTGGTGATGATCACCGTCACCAACAACTCCGGCGGCGGCCAACCCGTCAGCATGGCCAACATCCGCGCTGCCAGCGAGCTGTGCCATCGCTACGGCATCCCCTTTTTCCTCGACGCCTGTCGTTTTGCCGAAAACGCCTGGTTCATCAAGCTGCGCGAGCCTGGTTACGCCGACAAGACGCCGCTGGCGATTGCCCAGGAGATGTTCAGCTATGCCGATGGCTGCACCATGAGCGCCAAGAAAGACGGCATGGCCAACATCGGCGGCTTCCTGGCCCTCAACGATGACAACCTGGCTCGGCGCTGCCAGAACCTGCTCATCTTGTCCGAGGGTTTTCCCACCTACGGCGGGCTGGCCGGCTATGACCTGGAGGCCATTGCCGTGGGCCTGAAAGAAGCGCTGGACGAGGACTACCTCCGTTACCGCATCCGTTCGGTCGAGTATGTGGGCGAAATCTGCATGCACAACGACATCCCCCTGATCCTGCCCACCGGCGGTCATGCTATCTATCTGGACGCCAAAACTTTGCTGCCGCACATCGCCTGGCACGAGTATCCGGCCTGGGCGTTGGGGCTGCTTCTGTATCTGGAGGGTGGGGTGCGCTCGGTGCCCATCGACAGCGTCATGTTTGGACGCCAACCTGATGGCAGCGAAAAACCGGCGGCCAACGAACTCGTGCGCCTGGCTTTCCCCCGCCGTGTCTACACCCAGAGCCACATCGACTACCTGGCCGAGGTGCTGATCCACACCAAAGAACTGGCCCCGCGGCTGCGCGGCGTCCGTATGATCGAGGAGCCGCCCGTTTTACGGCATTTCACCGCCCGCTTCGAGCCGCTGGCGGAGGGCTTGGTCGTGGCTTGATCGCTTCACCGTTTCGGCGAGAACATACCCCGCCAAAGCCCTGTCAACCCACCCACCCCATCTCCCTTCTCGTCGGCGTCGATGTGCTCGATGTCCCCCAACCGTTGGCTGAGCATCACCCGCCCCATCTCGGCTTCGTCATAGCCCTCGCGCTCGTAGGTCGCGACCGCCTTGCCATCGCGCACAATGGTCACGCGGTCGCCGGTCTGTACGGCGTCGTTGAGTCGCCGCGTGAGGTAGAGGCAGGTCATGCCCAGGGTTGGCAGCCGGCGCACGGCATAGAGAAGCTGGCTGATGGCTTCGGCCGTGCTCAGGTTGGTGGTCGGTTCGTCGAGGACGACCAGACGCGGATGCGTACTGACCGCACGGGCGATCATCAGCAGCCGCTGCTGGATGGGGCTAAGCTGGCCGACCCTGGCTGCGAGCGGCAGATGGAGATGGAGCATGTCGAGGGCGACCTGGGCCTGGTGGTGCACCTCGGTCGTGCGGATGAAGAAGCGATTCTGATGCTCCCACCTGCCCATGACGATGTTTTCGGCCACACTCAGCTGCTCGAACACGCCCAAACGTCGCGGGACGACGCTGATCCCGGCCCGGATGGCATCGGCCGGGCCGTGGCAGTGCATGACTTGCCCCTCCAGCACAACCTCGCCCGCAAAAGCGCCGTGCGGGTGGATGCCGGCCAGGATGCGGAGCAGGGTAGTCTTGCCGGCCCCCAACTCGCCCAGCAAGGCATGGATTTC
>CAYWPZ010000182.1:0-10418 GCA_964460135.1 uncultured Caldilineales bacterium
CCAGTTGTCCTTCCTCAAGGCCTCCGTGTCTGATGCCGAGATCCCGACCGATCATGCCATTCAGGCTGTGCTCTATCAACAGGCGGCTCAACGCAACGTCCGTTACATTTTGTTTGGCACGAACCTTGCCACAGAGGCCATCCTGCCCGTGAGTTGGACCTTTGGTATTCAAGATTGGCGCTACATCAGCGGAGTCCATCAGCAGTTCGGCTCGAAGCCGCTCAAGACATATCCTCATGTTGGGTACTGGACGCTGAACTACTATTATCGCCAGATCAAGCATATCAAGCATGTCAGCATCCTAGACTATGTCGACTACAGCAAGGCCGAGGCCATGCGAGTGCTCACCGACGTGCTCGGCTGGCGACCGTACGGCGGCAAGCACTTCGAGTCGATCTACACCCGTTTCTTCCAGGGGTACATCCTCCCTACCAAGTTCGGCATCGACAAACGGCGCGCGCATTTCTCCACACTTCTCATGTCCGGCCAGATGACGCGTGACGCAGCGCTGGACGAACTCAAGCAGCCACCGTACGCTGGCTACATGCAGGAAGAGGACATGGACTACATCCTCAAGAAGTTTGGCTTCTCCGAAGATGAGTTTCAGCGCATCATGGCGTTGCCGATTAAAACTTATCATGACTATCCTAATAGCCTGCCCCTTGTCAAACTGACGCGAACGCTAAATCTGGGGCGATGGGCGCGGTTCTTGGGTGTCAAGCCTCAGACGTC
Organism: uncultured Caldilineales bacterium; assembly: GCA_964460135.1. Lineage (GTDB taxonomy): Bacteria > Chloroflexota > Anaerolineae > J102 > J102 > SSF26. The sequence continues at coordinate 733 of CAYWPZ010000182.1, forward strand.
GTAGCAACCAGGCAGCAACTGGCATGATTTTGACCAATAAAGCGATCCTGGTGATCGGCACTGAGCCCTGGTGCGGCCCTTTGCTGAGCAAGCATCACATCGTCATCGAACTGTGCAAGCGTAATCAGGTCATGTACGTCGAGCCGGCTTTTCATGCTGGCAGCCTGTTACGCGGTCGATGGCCAAGGCTCGACTATCCCGAGTTTTATCATAACATCCAACCCAATTCGCTGAAGCGACTGAGGCCATGGCGCCTGCCCAAGAGCGAGTCTGTGCGGCTGGCTGGCAAGATGAGTGAATATCTGGTGGAAGCACAGATTCGTGGCCGGGGCTTCAAGCCTGATCTGATCCTATCGTTTCATCCGACTTACGTGTTTCTGGCAGGCTACTGGCGGGCGCCGTTCGTCTTCTATTCTGTCGACACCCAGTTGGATGCCGCGGCCGAAGCGAGGGCGCTGGCCGGGTCTGATCTGGTCGTCGCCGCGACAGATGTACTGTACCAACGCTACATTGGCCGGGCGCGGAAGCTCAAATACCTGCCGCATGGCATCGACGTCGACGCCCTGATCGACCAAGCCAAGCAAGTTCCTGCCGACATGGTGGCGTTACCGCGACCAATTGCTGGCTTTGTCGGCTCAGTCAACTTACATCTAGACATCCCACTGATTGAGCAAGTAGCGCATGCCAGGCCAAGTGCATCCCTCGTGCTCATCGGCCCGTACAGCAGAGGATCGTATGGGGATGGGATGCCCGACGAGCTCCTCGTGCGCTTGCGGCGTCTGCCCAATGTTCACCTCATGGGGCCTAAGCCGAGCGAGCAACTGGGGGCGTACATCAACGCTTGCGACATCGGCATTGTTCCCTATGACCTGAACCACCCGCGCGTTCACTTCAGCTTGCACAAGACGTTGCAGTACATGGCGTTAGGCAAGGCTGTCGTCACGACGTGTGCCTTGCCTAAGGACACCAGCGTGCCGGGTGTCTACGTGGGTGCGAACGCCGAAACATTTGTGGCTGCGATGGATAGGTCTCTTGCGGAACAGTCTGTGAGCACAGCCGTCGAATACCGTGCGTTTGCTCAGCAACACACATGGAACAGGCGAGTGTCTCAACTTGAAGAGTGGTTGGTCTGATACCGACACAGAGACTGGGCCGAACCTGCTGCGAACCTCTCGCGCTTGGACTGCCAGGTTTCCTCATCAAACATGATTCATCAAGATGACATTGTATTGCCAGGCGCAATTCATGCGCGGCGCCGGCTTGGGCACCTGTTTGTTTACGTGGGCGCGTTGTGTCGTTTTTTCGCATCGGAATGGAATACCGATGCTTAGCCAGTCCAGCCGTGGCACAACTTGCACCTTTATCCCGGCTCTCGATGCCACCAGGCATAGAGGATTCTAGCCGTTGCTGCAATCAGATCAGCGTAAGTCAGTTTGATGAGTAGTCAGTCTGCGCTGCCTGGAAATGCGCAGGAAAAGACCTGGAGGGGGTAGCTCTGCTTCCGGCAACAAAGATGAAACCTCCACATGTCTATGCACGGCTCCCCAGGGCTGGTCTGGGTAACATGCTCTTTGTCTGGGCGCGAACGCTTGTCTTTGCTCATCTGAACAACTTACCTCTTTACACGTCCAGTTGGACCCATCCCAAGATCGGCCCGCTTTTGCGTCGCGAACGCCATACTCGGCTGTACTGGGGCTGCTTCGAGTCTCGTGTCGTCCTGAAGCCCTGGCAAAGACTGAGGTTGTGGCGTCTATTCCGCATCGACGAGCCGCCGCTAGAACAACTTTCTCGGTTGCAGGATCACACGCTTTACGTTTTCTCGACGATCCCGCACTGGGACGACTATTTTGTTGGCTTGAAACCTCACCGCGAGCTGATAAGAGAGCGTCTCTTGGGGATGGTTTCTGACAAGACCCGGCGCCGGCTGGCGAACCAACCACGACCCTGCATCGCCGTACATGTGCGCATGGGCGATTTTCGCAACCTGTGGGCAGGCGAGGACTTCGCTTCCGTGGGGCATGTTCGCACCCCTCTCGCCTATTTCATCGAATTGATCGAGGGCATACGGTTGGTGGCAGGTAAGCAGTTGCCAGTCACCATTTTCTCGGATGGCAAGGATGAGGAGTTGGCGCCGCTGCTCGCCATTCCTGGCGTGCAGCGAGCCGATCGCAACCCCGATATCGTCGATCTCTTGCTGATGGCGCAAAGCCAACTGATCATTTGTTCGGCCGGTAGCACCTTTGGCTATTGGGCGGGCTTTCTGGCCGACGCGCCCGTGCTCCTGCATCCTGATCATATTCACTAACCGCTGCGGCCGGCGGAGATCAATGCCCATTTCTTCGAGGGCGGTGTGTGCGGCGCCTCAACAGAATGGCCAATCTTGCTCAAGATGAACATCGAAGCAATCCGGTTCTATCCTCTGCGGTAGAGAATGCATGCACCGCCTTGCCATCCTCGTCTCCCACCCCATCCAATACTTCGCCCCCTTTTATCGCCGTCTGGCGCAGGAGCCGGGATTGGCGGTCAAGGTGTTCTTCTGCAGCCGACAGGGAGCGGACGAGTACTGGGACGCCGGTTTTGGCCGCTCCTTCCAGTGGGATGTGCCGTTGCTGGATGGCTATGAGCATGTCTTCTTGCCCAGCGGGTGGGGAGAAGATCGGGTGGGTGGTTTTTTCAGCCTGTTCAATCCGTCGGTGTTGGGCGAACTGATGCGATTTCGCCCCCATGCCTTACTGGTGCACGGACACGCCTACTTCAGCTACCTCCTGGGCATCTTGGGCGCCAACCTGCTCCGTATTCCGGTGTTCATGCGCTGCGAGACACATCTGCTTTTGGATCGTTCCGCATCCAAACAGGCTCTTCGTCAGCCGGTCATGGCCTTGCTCTACCGTCGCCTCTGCGCCCGTTGCCTGGCCATCGGCGCCCGTAATCGCGAGTTCTACCTGAGTTTTGGCGTGCCGGAGCAGAGGATATTCTCTGTGCCCTATGCTGTGGACAACGCTTTCTTTATGGGGCGGGCTGGGGATTGTGTGGCGCAGCGAGCCGCCATTCGCAGCGAGTTCGGTGCGCCGCAACAGGCTCCCATGATCCTATTTGCCTCGAAATTGACGCCTCGCAAACGTCCTCAAGATCTGTTGCGCGCCTACCAAAACCTGCGCCAACGTGGCCTCGAGGCTGCGCTGGTCTTCGTTGGCTCTGGTGAACAGGAGCAGTCGTTGCGACAGTTTGTTGCGGCTCATCACGTGCCTGATGTGTTCTTTCTGGGCTTCCGCAATCAATCCGAACTGCCCTGCCTCTATGCCGCTGCCGATATTTTCGTTTTGCCCTCGGAGAACGAGCCTTGGGGTTTGATCATCAACGAGGTGATGTGCGCCGGCCTGCCGGTGGTTGCCAGCGACGAGATCGGCGCCGCCCCCGACCTCGTCCACCACGGCGACAACGGCTTCACCTTCCCGGCCGGCGATGTGGTGCAGCTGGCCGACCGCCTGGCCACCCTGGTAGAGGATGTGACCTTGCGTCGCAGGATGGGCCAACGCTCGCTGGAGCTTATTCGCACCTGGAATCTCGACCGGTGTGCGGAGGGCGTGGCGGCGGCCTTGCGCAGCCTGAAGACCGAGGCGAGGGATGCAGCCCATGCCTGAGGTCTTGATCCTCGGTTCGGACGAGTTGGGAACGCTGGAAAGCTCGTATGGCCGGGCCTTTGCCGGGTTGGGGTGGGGCGTCTCCTATTGGAATCCGGGTGAAAACGCAAACCGTCATGCGCGGGGGGGGCGGCTGGGCGAGTTGATTAGCAGCTTCGTGCGTGTGGAGCCGTGGCTGATGAAAGCCAACCGGCAGCTGGTGATCGACGTCATGCGCTTACGCCCGCAAATGCTCCTTAGCTTCACCCACAGTCATCTGCTGCCCGGCGCTCTGGCCCAGATTCGCGCCGCTGTCGGAACCGTCCTGGTGCAGATCTGGCCGGACACTTTCGCCAACTGGTCGCTGGTGCTGTCGGCCAATCTGCCGCTCTATGACCTGGTTGCGACCTATAGCCGGGCCACAGTTCCGATTCTCGAACGCATGGGGGCGCGAAAAGTTATGTGGCTGCCATTGGCCGGCGATCCTGAGCTTCATCCTATCGCAGCGCCGAAGCGTCTCGATCTAGCTGCAGATGTCAGCTTCATCGGCGGCTGGCGACCGGAGCGCGAGGCGACGCTTTCGCAATTGGGCGGCTTCGACCTCAAAATCTGGGGGCCGGAGTGGGGCCGGCGCTGCCGCGGCAACCGGGTGATCCTGAAAGCCTGGCAGGGGCGGGCGTTGCGCGGGGTCGAGTTTGCCCAGGCTGTGCGCGGCTCGAAGATCAACCTCAATATCATCGACGCCACCAACTACCCGGCCGCCAATATGCGTTTCTTCGAAATCCCGACCGCCGGCGGCGTGCAGGTTTGCTCGCCCTGCCCAGAGATGGGGGATGATTTTCGCCACGGCGAACATCTATTCTATTATCAGCATCCCAACGAATTGCCTGATCTGTTGCGTAGTTTGCTGGCCGACGATGGCTTGCGGACAAAAGTGGCGGCGGCCGGACACGAGAAAGCGCTGGCTGAACATACCTACACCCATCGCGCCCGGCAACTGCTCGTTCTTCTCGACTTGAGTGCATGAGAATTCAGGCGATTTTCTACGCCAACCCTGATGGCTACCCGCCGATCATCAACAGCGCTAGAGTCCTGGCCGGAGCTGGCCATCAGGTGGACATCATTTGTCGTTTGGACGTTATGCCATCGAATGTGGCCTATCCTCGCTCTGTCACGGTCAGACGGCTTGACGTCAGTGCTCGCAGCACGATACTGGCCTATCTGGGCTTTATAGGCACGACGTGGCGAATTGCGGATGGCGCTGCATCGGTGTTCGTCGGCCATGATATGCACGGCTTTCTGGTTGCCCGATTGCTGGCGGCCCGCTTTCGCCGGCCCCTGGTCTATCACTGCCATGATTTCGCCGAAGGCGGGGTTGGTCTGGCCCTGGGCGGGCGTCTGGTGAAGGCGTTCGAAAACTGCTTTGCCCGAACTGCCGACATTGTCATCGTTCCCGATGCTGAACGGTCACAACTGGTTACGGGCGCTCTGCGCTTGAGTCGCCCGCCATTAGTGGTAGCCAATGCCCCTTTGCAGAGCGCTCCACCATCCACTCGCGTGCGGCAATCGCTTTCCGAACGCGGATTTTCTTTTGCGCAAATCATTTTTCGCCAGGGCCGTATCGGTCCCGGTCACGCCACCGAGGCAACAGTGCGTTCGCTCCCCTTGTGGCGAGACTCTACCTGGGGCTTTGTGGTCATGGGCCGGGGCGATGACGATTATATCGCTCATCTTTGTGATCTGGCTCGACAGCACGGTGTGGCAGAACGATTTGCCGTTTTGCCGCCGGTCAGCTATGACGAGGTGGCCCAGTTTACATCCGGCGCCAACATTGGCCACGCACTCTATGATCCCATCCATGTGAACAATCGTTACATCACCACAGCTTCAAACAAAATCATGGAATACATGGCCGCTGGTCTCCCCCTCCTGGTCTCCGACCGGCCCGGCCTGCGCGCCCTGGTCGAACGCCATGACTGCGGCCTGACCGCTGACGAAGGCGACCCTGCCAGCATCGCCGCCGCCGTCAATGCCTTGCTTGGCGATCCAGCGCGCGCCCGGCAGATGGGCGCCAATGCCGCCCGCGCCTTCGAGGAGGAGTACCGTTACGACAGGCAGTTTGCGCCGGTGTTGGCGGCGCTGGAGGAACTGGCAATGAGGAGCAGGCGATGACGCCCCGCCTCGCCACACTGACACCGCCGCGCCCATGGCGACGCAGATCGCCATCGCTGCGCGCGCCGTGGTCGTTGCTTATTTACCTGTCGATCGTGATCGGCTACGCCTTGATCATTCCGATCTGGCAAATAGAGCCGCTGTCAGGCGAGGTGCATGCCCTGGGAGTGCTTATCTTCGCCACCAGTCTCGTCCCTCTGACGCTGTGGACAAGGCGCGGGCGGCGCCGGGCGCCTGTCTTCGAGTTGATCGCCCTCTCCTACGCCCTGCAATACAGCATGCCGCTGTATATACAGCCCCGCGGGTTGACGATTTTCAGCCAGTTCGTGCCTGTGTCCTGGGCGGCTCTTTACGAGACATTGTGGCTGGTCGAGGCCGGGCTGATCGCCTTCATCGCCGGCTATTACTTCTTTCTGCGCAGCCCTCTGTCAGCCAAGACCCCTCATCTGGATCTGCCCTTCCTCGAAAAACGGCGGATGACCTATATCTATCTCAGCCTGGCTTTCGGTAGCATCGTCCTGGCTTTGAATGCGGCCGGCCTGGCTTTGTTCCAGGTCTCGGACTTGGGTGCGGTGCTACGCTTGCTTGCGGGTCAATTCTATCTGGCCCTGATCTTACTGGGATATCAAGTCTACGCACAATCGCGAGCGCCGCTCGGGCAGCAACTGCTGCTCTACGCAGCGCTGACGCTTGCCTTTCTCGTTGGGCTCAGCACCGGCTCGATCGAAAACGCCTTCGTCTATCTTGTCGGCCTTTTCATCGTGCGTTGGCAAGCCCGTGGCCGCCTGCCTTGGCCCTGGCTGGCAGCGGCAGTTGCCCTGTTCATTGTCCTCAACCCTGCCAAATTCACCTTTCGCGAGCAAGTCTGGTTTGGCGAGACCGACTACTCATTGGGTCAACGGATAGGGTTATGGTCTGACTTGGCCGGGGATAGCGTCGATAGCCTGGTTCGCCCTGCATTTGCCGACGACCGCGAACGGGCAATGCGCGGCCTCCTGAGCCGTTTCGACCTGATCCACAAATTCACCTATGTACACACACTGACGCCGCAAGTCATCCCCTACTATCAGGGCAGCACCTACAGCTATTTCCTGGTGGCTTTGATCCCACGTCTGCTCTGGCCTAACAAGCCTACGGCCACGGGCGGCGCCAACGACCGCATGGATGTCGATTATCGACTGAAATACGAAGGCCAGTCGGTGTCCGTCGGCATTGGCTTGCTGCCCGAGGCCTACGCCAATTTTGGCGCTATTGGCATGGCGCTGGTGATGGCCCTGCAAGGGGCCGTCTTTGGCTTGCTAGGCGCTTTGCTCGACGGCCGCGGCAGCCAGGGCGGACGGGCGATTTATCTGTCGATCGGCGTATACTTCCTCAATGGCATCGGCACGTCGGCCTCGGTGATGTTCGGCGCCATCTTGCAGCAAGTGCTGGCGAGCGCCATCCTCATGCGCCCTTTCACTTCAGGCTGGCTTGCACTGCCTGGCCAGATGGCTGAGCCTGTCGAGAAGACTCACGGTTCCACTGGGTCAAGATGAAGGCCAGCATCCTCTATCTCGTCCCCGACCTCATCGCCCCCCCCGGCGGCATCGCCCGCTACTGCCGGCTTGTCAGCCGCTCGCTGCTGGCTGCCGGCGCGCAGCTCACGGTCATTGCTCTGCACGACCGACCCATCCCGGCCGGTCAGCCCGCCGCCACCGATTTTGAGGGGATGGACTATCATGCCTGCGGCGGTTCGCGCCTGCAATTCGTAGCGTTGGCTCTGCGTCTTGCGCTCGAACAGCGGCCGCGTCTGGTCTTGGTGGGGCATCCCAACTTCTCCGGCCTGGGCGATCTCGTGCGGCGACTAGGGCGCACGCCTATGATTGTTTTCGTTTATGGCGTCGATGTCTGGCAGCCGCTCCCGCCGCTCACGCGGCGCGGTCTTCGGGCCGCCGAACGAGTGATCTCCATCAGCCGCTTTACGGCCGAGAAGGCGGTCGCGCACAACGGCCTGGCGCCGGAGCGCATTCGCATCCTGCACAATTGCCTGGATCCCGTCTTCGACCACGCCCCGGACTTGACGGCCCAGGATGGAGCGCTCTCACTCCTGACCGTGGCCCGCATCAGCGAGGCGGAGCGCTACAAAGGGCACGAGTATGTGTTGCGCGCCCTGCCCGGCTTGTTGTCCAGCTTCCCGCGCCTGATCTATGATGTGGTCGGCGATGGCGAAGGCCGACCGGCGTTGGAGCAACTGGCAGCCGACCAGGGGGTGGCCCGGACTGTGCGTTTTCATGGCGCCGTTTCGGAGGAAGAACTTCAGCGCTTGTACAGCCGGGCGTCGGTGTTCATAATGCCCAGCGCCCGCGAGGGCTTCGGCTTCGTCTTTCTGGAGGCCATGGCTCATGGGCTGCCGGTCATCGGCGGCAATCAAGACGCCACGACCGAGGTGGTGGCGGACGGCGAGACCGGTCTCCTGGTGGTTCCCGGCTCTACCGAACAGATTGCTCAGGCTGCAAGCCGCCTCCTGGCAGACCCCGACCTCCGGCAGCGCATGGGACAGGCCGGAAGGAGACGGGTCGAAGATCGTTTCAGCTTTGATCGCTTCCAGGCGACGCTGCGACAGCATCTGGCCGAAGTGGGTCTGTTCTGATGCGCGTTCTGCATGTCATCCCTTCGCTCAGCCCTAAGCGCGGTGGGCCGAGTTTTGCCGTGCGGTTGATGGCGGAAGCGGCGGCCAGACAGGGAGGGGCGGTGGATGTGGCAGCTACCGACGACGATGGCGCCGGCCATCTCGCCACACCGCTGGAACAGCCGGTGGTCGAGGGCGGCGTAACCTATCGCTATTTCCGCCGCCAAACCGACTTCTATACTTTTTCCTGGCCTCTCACGCGCTGGTTGGCGCGGCATGTTGGCGACTACGACCTCATCCACGTTCACGGCCTCTTTTCCTATAGCACCCTGCCCGCAGCCTGGCTGGCCTGGCGTGCTGATGTGCCCTACCTCGTCCGTCCTTTTGGCACGCTCAATCGGTGGGGGCGGGAGCATCGACGGCCCCTATTGAAAAAGGCGTCGCTTCGACTGTTGGAAGGGCCGATTCTGGAGCGTGCGGCCTATGTACATTACACCTGCGAACAGGAGCGCATCGAAGCGGAGATGGCCGGCTGCCGCTATCCTGCCATCGTCTTGCCTCTGGGCATCGACCTGACGCCTTTCTCATCTCTGCTCCCGGCCGAGGCACTTCGGCGGCGCCATCCGCAGTTGAAGGGAAAGCCTGTCATCCTTTTCTTGTCGCGTTTGCATCCGATCAAGGGTCTGGACATCCTCCTTCAGGCGATGGCCGATCTGGTGGTTGGTTATCCAAATGCGTGTCTATTTCTCGTTGGGGATGGTGAGCCTGCTTATATGAGCAAGCTGCAGGCGCAAGCTGAGGCGCTGGGACTTGTGGAGCGCATCGTCTGGACAGGGCCGCTTTACGGCCATGACAAGCTGGCTGCCTTTGCCGCCGCCGATCTGTTCATCTTACCCTCTTACTCCGAGAACTTCGGTCTGGCCGCAGTGGAAGCGCTGGCGGCAGGGCTGCCGCTGGTGATCAGCGACCAGGTGGGGATTCAGCGCGACGTGGCGCGGGCAGAGGCCGGTTTGGTGACGCCCTGCAACTCCGAGGCGCTGGCGCAAGCCATTGGCGCCATGCTCGCCTCGCCGGAACTGCGCGCTCGCTGTGCTGCCAACGCCCGCCGGCTTGCCGAGCAGCAGTTCTCGAGTTCGAACATGGCAACGGCTCTGGTCGCCTTGTACCACGAGGTCATATCCTCCGCTTCGCGCTCGCGGACAGAAGCCCCATGACTCCTTGCCCTGCGCCGTTGAGCGACATCGTCCTGACCTACAATGAAGATAAGGAATATCGAAGCCTGTCTG
>CAYWPZ010000183.1:0-10397 GCA_964460135.1 uncultured Caldilineales bacterium
TGCGCCTCGGCCAGCTCCTCCATCTTCAACTCAGTCCGCCGCTGCGCCTCGGCCAATTCTCGCACGACCTGCTCGGTGGCCAAATGCGCCTCGGCCAGCCCAGACAGAAAGGCTTTGGTGTCCAGGAACTCCTCCCGCGGCGTTCCGGCGGCATGGACCTGTCCCGCCGCCTGACTCAGCGCCTCCAACAGGGTCTGAGCCGTAGCCGCGTCGAACGAACGCTCCAAGACCTGTCTCAGCGCTTCGCGGTCGATGAGAAGAAACTGACTCGCCATCTCCGTTGCATCTCAGCCAAAGATGAGGGCATTATACACCGGTGAATGCACCGGCGCAACCGTTTTTTGTGCTCCCGGTCGTCCTCATGGCAGAGGAATGACCTGCCGGGCGATCGACGCCACCCATTGAGCGTCGCGAAGCGCTTGAGCAGCGTCGTCTCGGCCATAGGCTTCTGTCGGAATCTTGAGCCTGATGATGGCTTTGACCAGGTAGCTTTGCGCCAAAGTGACAGTCGTCACAGTTCGATAACCTCACCCGGACGAAAATCAGGTTTCAAATCCTAATACCAGGCATTGCACAACGCTTCGGCCAGGGCCTGATAGGGGGCCAGGAATGGCGGGATAGTGCGCGCGCCGCCTCCAGCAGCAATCTTCATGGCTAAACTGAAATCAGTTCGAGATCAGGAGTTTCGGCAATGACGATAGATCATAGACGATGGACGATCAGCCCGGCTGAATGAGGAAATTCGCTATCGTCTACCGTCCATCGTCCATCGTCGCACCAGAAACGAAGCTCATGTTTTCATAGTGACTTGGGTTTAGGTCCTGGGTGCAGCTTTCTGGCTGCTGACTGACCGTCGCCGGTGGGCGACTTCGCCCTGGCTGCCACTGCCGCTCGCCCCTGTGTCGCCCTCGTCCTCGTAGTAATGGTGATAATAGTAGTAATAGTAGCCGCCGCGCTTGACCGGGAACTTGTTCAACACCACGCCGATGAGGTGCGCCTGCACCTTGGCCAACGATTGCACCGTCTGCGCCAGCGCCGGTGCGCGCGTGCTGCCGCTGTCCACCACCAACAGCACCCCATCCAACGTCTGGCCGAGTACGATGGGATCGGTCACGGCCAGGGCTGGGGGGGCGTCGAAGACCAGGACATCGTAGTCCTGCAACAGGCGCTCCACCAGCCGCTGTAATTTCTGCGAGCCGAGCAATTCCGAGGGGTTGTGCGGCAACTGGCCGCTGGTGATCACCCACAGATTCTCGACCCGCGTCGGCGTCAGAGCGAAGTCCAGGCTCTTGGGTTCTTCCTCTAACAACAGAAGACCCGTAAGCCCCACCGTATTCGGCGCCCCCCACAACTTATGCTGGGCCGGCTTGCGCAGGTCGCCGTCGATCAACACCACCCGCTTGCCGGCCTGCGCCATCACCACCGCCAGGTTGGCGGCTGTGGTGCTTTTGCCTTCGCTGGGGCCGGGGCTGGTGACCACCAGGCTGCGGATGGGGTCGTCGATGCTGGAAAACTGGATGCCGGTGCGCACGGTGCGATAGGCCTCGGCATTGGGCGAGCGCGGCTTTTCCAGCGTCACCAAACTGAGCGGCTGAGGAGACCGAGAAGACCCGTTGCCACGGAAGCGGCCCAAGCTCCGGCCGCCGTTCTTCTCGCGGCCGATGACTCCCAGCGTGCTCAGTCCGGTCGCCGCCTCCACATGCTCGGGCAACTTCACCGTATCGTCCAGGTATTCGATCAGGAAGACGACGCCCACACCCAGCATCGCGCCCACGATCAGGGCCAGCAGGGTGGTGGTCAGCACACGCGGGCGCACGGGAAAGCGTGGTGCCACGGCCGGCTCGACCACCGTGACCGTATCGACGGCGTTGGCCTCGGCCATGCGGATGCTCTCCAACTGCGAAAGCACACTGCCATAGCTGCTGCGATATTGGGCCAACTGGCCCTGCACCAGGGCGGCCTGCGGGTCGTCTGCGGCCAGCGCCTGGTTGCGGGTCTCGACGGCTTCTATCTCCTCGCTCAGCTTGGCCAGTTCCGCCGTCAGGGCCTGCTTGGATTCCTGAAAACGCGCCCGTTGCTGGGCGCTGTTGTAGGCGATGAAGACCTGAGGCAGGGTGTTGGCGATCTCGGCGGCCAGCGCAGGCAAGGGGTGCTCGACGCTGAGGTTGAGGAGCTGGGTGTCGCGCACCGGCTGCACCGAGACACTACTTGGCTCGATCTTGGCGATGCCGATCTGCTTCGCTGCCTGTTCCAGCAGGGGGCGGGCGGTCAGGATCTGGGCGTAGGTGCGCGTCAGCCGCTCGCTGAGGAGGATGTCGGTGTAGGCGACGCTGGGGTTGGTGCTGGTCGAGTTCTGCCCCACCAACAGTCGCGCCGAAGCGCGGTAGATGGGGATCTGGCGAATGCTGACGGCATAGGCCGCCGCCGCTGCCAGGATGGCGCAGAGGGCGACGAGCCAGGCCCAACGGCGAAAGAGGTCCCAGTAAGTTCTAAGGTCCATGCGCAAAAATCAAGAGGGCCAATCAGTCAATCAGGGCATGGCAGGGGAGAATCGTTCCCTCCCCAAAGTGTATGATGGGAGATTGCTTTGGCCTGCCGGCCTGGCGATGACAAGAAAAGGGGAACTGCGGCGCAACAGGTTCAAGACGACGAAGATCCTATCCCATCGGCCCGGTTGCGGTAAAGCGATGGCTTCACCACGGCCAGCATCCGATCTTCGGTCACGATGCCGTCCAGGAAACGGCCGATTTCGTCTGCAAAAGGCCGGGGATCGGCCAGCATGCGGTTGTAATCCACTTCCAAGCAGCGGAAGTTGGGCTGCGCCGCCAGCCAGCCCTTCACCTTGCGCAGGTGCTTGTCCAGCAGTTCGGCCAGCTTCTCATCGCTGATGTCCGAGGCTTCGCCGCGGTGGGCCAGCATCTTGCGCTGGGAGGCCAGAACCTCTTCGAGGCGCCGGTTCATGAAGATGACGCGGTACTGGTAGCCTGGCGGCAGGTGTTCGAGCAGGGCCGAGATGACCTTGACCACCTTGCCCTCGGCCTCGCCCAACCAGCCGGCGTCGCCTTTGTCCAACTGCTTCACCCGCTCGAATTCATAATAGCCTTCGGGATTGTCGGTGTCGGCCGTGCGCTGGCCGTCGCTCAGCACCGGCAGGCCGCCCGCCTCCAGCATCTTCATCATCATTGAGGTGCCGGAGCGCGGGAGGCCGGAGACGATGACGACGGTGTGGGCCGGAAGTGCAGGCGCCCGGCCAAAGCGCTGGCGAAGGTTACGCAGCATAAATGCGGTTGTACTGAAAACTGATGGCTTCGGGCAAAATCCTGCCCTGCGCTTGATAGGTATCGATCAACAAGTTGAGAACTTCCTGCCCGTTTCTGGCAGCTTCGTCATAGGTATCGCCGTGTGTATGGGCAAGTGGAAATTCGGGAAAACTTACGATATAGGCCTGATCCTCCTCCGACCATTGAATAATCATACTATAATGTTCGTTCACTTTTTGTCCTCTAGTTTCTGCAAGATCGCACGAACATCTTTCTCTTGATACGGTCGAGCGTCATCCCCATCATTTCCTGAGAGTACGACACATCGGAAAGAGAGGGGTGCGACCAGATAGTGTGGCTGCCCTTGCCTGACCGCTGTGTGAAACCGGCTCTGCGTAGAGTAGCCTTCAACTCCCGGAGCTTCTTGGGCATGTATTATTTTCTTGTGTCACACCACATTGCGCGTATCCACCATCAACTTCGACCGGCGGCCAATGGCGGGCCAATCGTAGGTCGAATGGTCGGTGACGACCACCACGCAATCGGCCTCGGCCAACGCCCGCCCCAGGTCCGGCTCGCTGGCAAAGGTCAGCCCATCCAGGCTGAAGCTGGCCACATGGGGGTCGTGATAGCGCACATCGGCGCCCTTCTCGCGCAACAGTTCGATGATGTCCAGGGCCGGGGATTCGCGCACGTCATCGATATCTTTCTTGTAGGCCACGCCCAACACCAGCACCCGGCTGTGTTTGAGCGGCTTGCCAGCATCGTTGAGCGCATCCTGCACCTTGTCCACCCAGTAGCGCGGCATCTCGGTGTTGATCTCGCCCGCCAACTGGATGAAACGGGCGTTGTAGTTCAGGGTTTTCAGCTTCCAGGAAAGGTAGTGGGGGTCCAAGGGAATGCAGTTATGAACATAGATGCCCGTGCTGGTGGCAAAAGTGTGGGTATCGGCCACTTCCAGCCCATAAACCTTCGTATCTCTCGTCTCCATGATCACGCTTTTCACTTTGGCCAGCGCGTAAGGCGTCTGAACGTGCGGGCGGCGTGACCGGGAATGTCTCTGCTTCGCAGCCTCCAGGGTGACCAAGCGTTGTCGCTTGGCGCCCATGAACCATTCACTCATGCGCCCAACATCCGTACTGGCGTGGAAACGCAGTTGAGGCTTGCTGCTCTTGAAGGACGGCGTGAAGCCCAATTCCTGCAACAGAAATGTAACCTGGCCAAAGAGCTGGGGGCTGCTCGAAAAGTAACCAACCTGAGCAGCATTGTCCTCGTGCATGTACTCCTTGCCGTTTTTCTCATACCGGCGTTTTCCGGTGCGTACATAGACATCACCATCGCCTCGGAAAAGCCCCTTCAGGAGTTCGAGCCGGACTGAGGCATCGGCGGCCATCAAGACATCGGGCGCTCGCATGTCATGCGACCCGGTTCCCATTTGCAGATAGTCACGGAACAGCCACGGCAGCAGCCAGCCGGCAACCTTGAGTGTGGTAGTGTTCCAGGTGGGATCATTGTAGACGCTGACTCGCAAACCCCAGCCGGCCAACAGTTGTTGCACATCTTCGAGGTACTCGACCTCATCGCGCGCAAAAGTGAAACGCATGCGTGGGTGAGGACTGTCGTTTGAGATGCACCCTTCGGCCAGGTAGTAGCCGGCCAAACGAGCGAAATTCTCGTCGATGACAATCGTCGCTGGGAAGGAGGAGAAAGCTGGGCCGCGACCGGTCATCAGGGTCAGATCGCTGACATTGCCCTGCAAATCGGCGGCAAGGCTGCGCCAGGCCGGCAACGGGAGGCTGTTGTAGCGTACGACATCATCCGCCCGATCTCCTAGCAACTTCCGAAGTGCCGCCAGAGCGTGCCGCCAGCCGCCTACGGCCTTGACACGAACCGCCTGAGCAAGGTCAGGAGGTAGGCTATCGATAACATTCAAGATGGAAGGCCGCCCGGTACTGCCCGCCTCTATCGCGTTGGCGATCGGCAACAGTGCGCCGGGCGTCACTTCCTTCGCCTCACGCACCGACAGTCCACCTTCCTCGTGCACCAGCATTGGATGGCGGTCCGTGACCAGCAAACGCCGGTGATCCACGGTCTCGATGTGTGTAACCGCGCCTTTGTACGGTCGCTCGAACAAGTACGTTACCTCTTGCCACGACTGCTGACCATCATTCAGGTTGATCGAGAGCACCTCCAGGCCGGTTGGCGCCACGAAAATGCCGCCATGATAGGGAACGACCCGCTTGCTACGCTGGAGTGCACGCCGATGCAATTCAGACACCGGCAACACCCCATTTTCCTCGCCCCAGCGATAGCGCACGGTCTCGCTGCCATCCAGACAGTGTCCGCCCACGCCCGGACCTGGTGTGAACTTCATAAAGCCATAGGGCTTGGTGGCGGCAGCGTCAATCACCTCCCACACATCCAGACCCAGCTTGTCGCACATGATCGCAACCTCGTTGACAAGCGCAATATTCACCGCCCGGAAGGTGTTCTCCAGCAGCTTGGTCATTTCCGCCGCGGCTGGAGATGACACCGGCACAATGCGATCGATAGCCTGGCTGTAGAGCAGCGAAGCCGCCTCCAGACACGCCGGCGTCACCCCGCCCACCACTTTCGGCGTCCGCTCCACCGTCCAGTCCAAACGGCCGGGGTCGATGCGTTCGGGCGAGAAAGCGACGAAGAAATCCTCGCCCACCTGCCATTTCTCGCTCGGCCGGGCTTGCTGCAACTTGGGCAGGAGCAGATCCTCGGTCGTGCCGGGATAGGTGGTCGATTCCAGCACCACCAACATGCCGGGGTGGATGGTCTGCGCCACCGAATCGCCGGCGGCGATGAGATAGCGCACATCGGGGTCGCGGGTCTTGTTCAGCGGCGTCGGCACGCAGATGATGGCGACGTCGCAGGCGCGCAGTTCGGCATAGTCGGTGGAGGCGCGCAGGCGGGCGGCGCCGGTCACGGCCAGGAGGCGGGCGGAAGGGATGTCGCTGATATACGAGTCGCCGCGGTTGATGGCCTCGACTTTGGCGGCGTCGACGTCGATGCCGACGACGCCAAAGCCGTTTTCGGCAAAGGCGACGCCCAAGGGCAGGCCGACATAGCCCAGACCGATGATGGCAATGACGGCGCTATGGTCGTGGATGCGCTGGAGGAGTTGTTCTTTGGGGGTGACGGACATGATGGTGATGAAAACGATCAGGCCGGGGCGAAGATGCGCCGGCCTTTGCCGCGAGTGCCGCGCTTGCGGGGGCCGTGCGGGTGCTGAGGCCCGGCCCGCTCGATGGCGTCGATTGAGACTTCGGCGGCGTGGAGGCTGCCCAGGAATTCGAGCAGCACCCACACACGCTGTGAGGGTTTGGTCGGACCTTTGAAGATAGCCTCTAGCCCCTGCAAGGGGCCTTCGGTCAGCCGCACGCGATCGCCAGGCTGGAAAAGGCGCTGCGGCAGGCCGCCAATGGCGTTGTAGTCATCGATGCGGGCACGGATTGCTCGCACGGTCTCGTCGCTCAGGGCCTGCGGCCGCTCGCCAAAGCTGACCATGCTGATGACGCCGGGCAGGGCGTTGATCTTGCTGGCTTCCACCTCGTCCAGGTTGACCTGCACGAACAGATAGCGGGGAAAAAAGGGGCGAAGATGGGAGTGGCCCCGGTAGTGTTGCAGCACCTCGGGCAAATAGACGGTCAAGGCCAGTCGCTCTTCCAACATGCTGGCGGCCACCAGTTCTTTCTGGGGCTTGGTGTGGATGACATACCAGGGGGAGGATAGGGCGATGGAGGGCATGGGGGTTAGCGAGGAAAAGTAGACAAGTAGATGCGGAAGTGGCGTTGGTTCCAAACGATACGGTGCGAAAGACTTGCATGACCCATGGCTCCGCCGGTCGGGGCAAGGATGCGGCCCGACCAGGATGCTGGGGTGATGTTCGCAGGCTGGAGCAGATGCTACAACAAACCCGCTGCTTTTCGGAAAGTTATTGCGCTGCTCGCGGTGAGTGGTCGGCCCGAGGGGCTGGTGCAGCGACGGTGGAGCGCGATGACAGGGGAACTGTCATGCCGGTGGTGATGAATGTCGATAGGACTGCCCCCGGGTGCGGGTGTACATGCCAGCATCACGCATGCACCGACGGGTGCAACATTCATCGGCGCCAGCGCGAAGCCCAAACACCCAGCCGAGGGGATGATAATGATATGACGCCCCATTGACAGATAGTCGAAATCGACAATGTCACCAGCCTTTCCAAAGGACTATTGATTTTGCGACCGGTATCATTGGTGGGTGGGAATTGGGTCAGCATGGCAGTGAAAAATGACATCGATGAATGTCAAAATCAGCGCCGGTGGTGGGCGAGGAAACCGGCAGCCAAGTTCGACAGGAGGATGACCAACATCCATCATGGATGCTGGTTTGATAAGAATGGAATGGAGTCTAACATCCCTCAATCGTGTTTGGCAAGATCCGAGGCGTGGCAAGCGGCCTTGCCGGTCTCAGGCGCTGAGACAAAAAAACGGCATCAACCGTTGACCGGTCGATGCCGCTGGGCAATGTCCGCCGACTTGACGCCGGTTCAACGCACCAGCCGCGGCAGGTAGGTGGGCGCCAGTTGGGTTGGCGACGACGAGCCGGTGTTCAGAATCGCTGGCAGGTAGAGCAAACGCAGGGCCGGGGTGGGCGTGGCTGTGGGCGTGGGCGAGTTGGTGGGCGTAGCTGTCAGGCTGCCGGTGGGGGTGAGGGTGGGCGTGGGGGTGAGGGTGGCGGTAGGGGTTCGGGTGGGAGTGCGGGTGGGCGTAGGCGTGCGGGTGGGGGTGCGGGTGGGGGTGGCGGTGCGGGTGGGGGTAGGGGTGGGCGTGCGGGTAGGGGTGAGGGTGGCCGTGGGGGTGACGGTGGGGGTGGGGGTGCGGGTGGCGGTGGGGGTGACGGTGGGCGTTTGGGTGGCGATGCTCAGGTCCTCGACGATGCGCGGGCTGGAATCGACCCAAACGGGAACAAAGCCGTTACGCCCATCGGGGTCGCCGGCGGCGCCATCGGTCGAAAAGCTGACGCCGCCGGCTTTGTCGACGATGCGCACGCTGCCGCCGGATTGCGAGATCTTGAGTTGCAGCCAGGCGCCGTTGCCCTGCACCTGCCACAACGCAATCTTATTCCCGCCCCGCACCGTAAAGTCATAGCCCTCGACCGCCGGCCCCAGCAACAGGCGCGGCTGCACGGCGCTGAATCCTGACAGTTCACGGGTGAGGACCTGATAGCTGGTGTAGCCCGGCTTGGGCGTCAGGTTCGGGTGCATCAGGCCATATTTCCAGCGGTCCGCTGGCAAATCCACCGCCTGGTACCAGATGATGATCGGCAGTCCTGCCGCTGTGGCCCGCACCATTTCTTTGATCACGTTGCGCGCCTGGCGCTCGGGGCTGTAGTCTTGCTCGTCTTCGGGGGGGCCGTCAGAAGGACTGCCCACTTCGGTCAGGATGATGGGTTTGGCAGGGGCGCCGCCGGTGAGATTGGCATACTCCTGGCGCAGATAGTTGGCCTTGCCGATGACGCCATCATTGTGGGGGTTGTTGTCGTTCGAGAACCAGCGAAAGGCGAAGGCGTAGTAGTAATGGAAATTGAGGATGTCGAAAAAGGGGCCGGCGTTGCCGCGGTCGGTCTTGATCACATCATCGAAGAAATAGGGGTCGAAGCGTCCATCGACATCCATACTGATGAAGAGGTCGTAGGCCATACCGCCAAAGACGATTTTGGCGTTGGGGTTGACGGCCTTGACGGCCGGGTAGACCTGCTTGAGCATGTTGGCGTAGGCCATCGGTTCGGGCGCGGGGCGAGGGTCGTTGGCGTTGGTATGGCCCCAGCATCCCCCCAGATCGTAGCTGGTGTCGGCGTTGTCCGGCTCGTTGTACATCGAGTAGTGCAAGACATTGTAAGGCGAAACACTGTAGCGGCCAACAGCCCGGCGCATGAACTCGACCAGGGCCGGGAGATCGGTCACCGGGCCACAATTGGTGGGGGCGGCCCAAGCAGGGTTGCCGGTGACGGTGACGATGACGTGGTAGCCCATCGCGGCTGCCCGGCGAAAGGTCTCGTCGTAGTTTGCCCAGCGATAGCTTCCCTTGTTGCGCTCGACCTGCGACCAGATCAAGTTGATCGCCAGCCAGTTGGCGCCTACGGCTGCCATTTCGGGTGCGCCCTTGAGGTTGGCATGGTCGAAGACGAAGATGCCAAAGGAGTCGGCGGCGGCGGTGGGTTGAACCGCGGCGGAGGCAAGGGTGGTCGGGAGCAGGGCAGAGGCAACGATGACGAGCAGAACGAGGAGGGAGTAGAGGACGTGGCGGAGGCGCGGCATGGCAGGTACAGGGAGGGAGCGAGGAAAGACGGAGGAAGCTGGTTGGCGCGGACGCAGACAGGGGCGATGATCTTTCACCGCCAGTTCTGACGCCCACAGCCGCTGCTTCGATACCATTGTACCACGCCCCCGCGCGTCTCAGGCGCCTATCAGCAAGCCCACCCTTTCGCGCCCTTTCGTCCACGGCCAGTCGTCGCGGGCATTGAAGTAAAGATAGAAGCGGTTTTCGGCGGGATGCCAGCGCACATCCAGGGCATAGATGTGGCTGCGCATCCAGCCGGACGAGGGGGCCAGGATCGGCTGATCGTGCAGCGGCCGCCAGTTCAGCCCATCGGCGCTGCCCAACAGCCGGATAGCCGAGCCGGAATGCTGGCTGCGTTCATCCCAATAGATGCCGTTCTGAAAACCCGCCCAGCCGTCCTGCGCCCGCAACACCTTGATCGCCCCGGCGGCCAGGTTGCACCAGCGTTGGCCGGGTTCGGGCGTGAGCAAGGGGGCGGGCAGGGGCTGGTAGGGGCCAGAGAGCCGGTCGGAGATGGCCAGGCCGATGGCAGTGGGTTCGGCGAAGCCGCAATCGGCCAGCGGGGTGAGGCCGGCGCTGTAATAGAGCCGGTAGCTGGCGCCATCGCGCACCAGGCAGGGATTGCTGACTGAGTCGCCCAATTTGGCGTCGGTGTGCCAGGGGAGGGCCGGTTCGAGCAACGTCATCGGCTGCGACCAGGCCCGCAAGTCGTCCGAGACGATCGTTTCCAGGCGCGATTGCCAGCGACGACCCGGCAGCCAGAAGAAGGGGAAGCGCCCGTGGCGGA
>CAYWPZ010000184.1:0-10375 GCA_964460135.1 uncultured Caldilineales bacterium
TGCGCGCGGGCTGACGATCCTCTGCGACACGACCGTCACCCCCACGCCGCCGCCATTGGTGCGGCTGCCGTTGTGGGTTACGCCGGCAGGGTGAAGGCGAAGTGATGTCCTCCCTGCTCGGTTTCGCTGATCTTGCCCTGCCGCTAGGTGCCAGCGTCGATGATGCGGACATTTTTTCCCAACACAAAGACACCAGATTTTTGCTGAACCCTCGGCAATGGGTTATGAGTCGGTCGCGCCAATAGACTCATCCGCACCCACGGCCGATTCCAGGCTGAATCCACAGCGGGGACAAAAACGAACCGCGCGCCCCAACTTTTGTTGGCAGTTGGGGCAGCGCCGGGCCGAGCGTCGCGGCGCCGGCAAAGCCGGCAGGTTCAACTTGGGCTTCTGTTTGGGCAGGAAAGCCGCCGCACGGGCCTTGCCCTCGGCCAGGGCCTCGGCATACAGCGCCTTCATGCGCGCGGACGATAGCTCGGTCCCGTGCGCATACCAGTTGTAGACGGCATGTCCCGTCACATAGGTGCCGGCATAGGCAATGGCGATCTTGGGCGCCAGCCCGATGCCGGGGATGAAACCGACCAGAGTGCGGGCCACCTGCCGCCAGATGAACCCGGCTCCCACCACGCCCACCACTGGCCCCACCAACTCGCGCGCCGTGCCGTCGCGCCCCAGCGCCAGCGCCAGCTTGTAGCTCAGCAAGACCTGATTCTTGGTCAGCACCACCATATCCGCCACCGAAAGCGGTATGCCCAACACCGGCGCCATCTCGGCCACGCCCGCGCCGGCAGCAAAGCTGGCGTTGGCAAAGCAGCTCTCGTTGATCAGGTGGGCGGCAACGGCGGGGCGCAGGGCGGGCAGATGATGCGCCAGGGCTACATGCCGGTCGGGACACAGCCGCAAGAGGGTCGGGATGAGCTCGGCCTCCAGAGGCTGCGCAGCGGCGGCATCCACCACCACATCGGCGTTCGCCTGCCAGTAGCGGCGGTCGGCCGGCGGCGGGCCTGCATTCGTCTGCGGCAGGACATGAACGACGACCACGGGCAAATCTGCCCTGATCGTCCGCAGGGCAGCGACTGCTTGCTGCTCGCCGCTTACATCCGGCCGGTCTGCCGGGGCAACCACCAGCACCAAGTCGGCGCGGCCGGCTTCGGCCAGGGCTTCGTCGCTGGCGGGCAGCCGGTAGGCCCAGAGCGTCGGCGCCGGCGCTGCACTCAGCGCCGGACGCGCTTCCAGGCGGTGTTTGAAGGGATCCGTGCGCAGAACATCGGCCAACCAGTACAACGCCTCTTTATCGCCCCCGATCAGGGCCAGGCGAAAAGGCGTCTGCACTTGCTGGCGGATACTCCCGGCGTCGATCTCGGTGATTGTAGACCAGATGACGCTGAGAAGATTGGCGCGACTCATTGTGGCAGGAGGAGAGGGTGGAGTATGCTGCTCCACCCTCTTCATCAACTTCTGGGAGCGGTGGCTCAGTATCGACCACGTCGTTCTGGAGCGCCTCCGCGCCCCCCATCGCGACGGCCACGGTCATAGCCGCCGCGGTCGGAACCGCCTCGATCCGAGCCGCCGCTGCGACGGTCGCGACCCTTGCGGTCGCGCTCCATCGCCTCTTCGGCGCTCAGACCCTCCAACACGGCCTGGCGGCTGAGGCGAATCTTGCCCGTTTCGGCTTCGATGTCGATCACCATGACCGTGATCTCATCGCCCATCTGCACCACATCCTCCACTTTGCCCACGCGGTAGTCGGCCAGCTGCGAGATGTGAACCATGCCATCCATGCCGGGCAGGATCTCGACGAAACAGCCATAGGCTTCGATCCGCACCACTTTGCCGGTGTAGATGGCGCCGATCTTGGCCGTGGCCGTCATGGCGTTGATCTCCTCCAGCGCTTTCTCGGCCTCGACGCCGCCGGCGATGAACACCGTGCCGTCTTCTTCGATATCGATCTTGACCTTGTAATCGGCCTGCAGGCGGCGCACATTCTTGCCGCCGGGGCCGATGATCTTGCCGATCTTTTCAGGGTCGATGCGGGTGCTGAGGATGCGGGGGGCGTGTTTCGAGAGGCTGGGCCGCGGCTCCGGCAGCGCTTCCAGCATCTTGCCCAGGATGAACATACGGCCTTCGCGGGCCTGGGCCAGGGCGTTTTCCAGCAGGCTGTAGCTCAAGCCTTTGATCTTGATGTCCATCTGCAGGGCGGTGACGCCCTTCTCGCTGCCGGCGACCTTGAAATCCATGTCGCCAAGATGATCTTCCATCCCCTGGATGTCGGAAAGCACCACATAGCGAGCACCGGGCTGGGTGACATTGCCCTCGCTGATCAAGCCCATGGCGATGCCCGCCACCGGGGCCGAGATCGGCACCCCGGCATCCATCAGGGCCAATGTGCTGCCACAGACCGAGGCCATCGAAGTCGAGCCGTTGGAGGCCAGACATTCGGACACCAGCCGCAGGGTGTAGGGAAAGGCTTCCTGGCTGGGGATCACCGGTTCCAGCGCTCGCTCGGCCAGGGCGCCGTGCCCGATCTCGCGGCGTTTGGGGCCGCGGCTGGGCCAGGTCTCGCCGGTCGAGAAGGGCGGGAAGTTGTAGTGGTGCAGGTAGCGCTTGGTGTCTTCGGGCAGCAGGCTGTCCAGGGTCTGCGCCTCGCTGGGCGCGCCCAGGGTGGCGATGGTGAGGATCTGTGTCTCGCCGCGGGTGAAAAGCCCGGTGCCATGCGTGCGGGGCAGGACATTGACCGCGCACGAGATGGGGCGGATCTGCTGTGGGTTGCGGCCGTCGGGTCGCTCACCCGTATCGAGGATGCGCATGCGCACAGCCTTCTTGAGGACGCTCTCGAAGACGGTGTTCATGTCCAGGGCTGAATACGATTCGCCGAACTGGGCCACCATGTCGGCCCGCACGGCATCCAGGGCAGCCGCGCGCGCCTCTTTGCCCATGGCCGCGCCGATGATCTCGTCGATGCGCGCCTTGACAAGGCCGGTGACGGCAGCCACGCTTTCGGGCGCCGGCTGATAGATGGAGACCGCGCGTTTGGCCTTGCCCACGGCCTCGCGCATCTGCCATTGCAGCTGGATCGATGCCTGCAAGGCGGCGTGCCCGACGCGCATCGCTTCCAGCATCATGAATTCGGGCAGTTCGTTGGCCCCGGCCTCGACCATGAGGATGCCTTCGGCCGTGCCGCCCAAGCGCAGGTCGAGCAGGCTGCGCGCCATCTGCGAGAAGCTGGGGTTGATGACATATTTGTCATCGATATAGCCCACGCGCACCGCGCCCACCGGCCCATCCCAGGGGATGTCGGAGATCATCAAGGCAGCCGAGGCGGCGTTGATGGCCAGGATGTCGAGCGGGTTTTCGTCGTCGGCGCTGAGGGCGGTGCAGATGATCTGGACTTCGTTGCGGAAGCCGTCGGAGAACAGAGGGCGGAGGGGGCGGTCGATGAGGCGGCTGGTGAGGATGGCCTCGGTGGTGGGGCGCCCCTCGCGGCGGTAGAAGCTGCCGGGGATGCGGCCGGCGGCATACAGCCGCTCTTCGAAGTCTACGCTGAGGGGGAAGAAATCGGCTTCGGCTTTGGCGGCGCCGGCGGCTGTGGCCGTAGCCAGCACGACCGATTCGCCTGACGAAGCCACCACGGCGCCGCCGGCCAGCCTGGCCAGGTCGCCGGTTTCGAACGACACGGTCTTGTCGCCAATGACCGTACTGAAGAGATTGGATTGTCGATAGCTATTCATGAGCTTGCCTTGTGTGATGGTTGCTCCCGTCGGTGCAACGGCGCCGGTGGTTTGGGGCGAACGGGTCGGGTCAGAGCGGATCGATTGGCGCCCGCGCCATGCCGCCGTTCACCCCGTCATCGGCCGGCTGTCGCCCTTCCTACACAAGGCCAGGGACTGGAAACTGCGCCGCACCAGGGCGGTGCGGCGCACTTGCCAATTCCTGCTCCTTGTCGTCGTCGAGAAGGGTGTGGCGCCGACAAGCGACGGCTGGCCGGCAGCGTAGGCGATGGGAGCTTGGTTGGGTAACGAAAGGGGGAGAGAGATTGTCTGCGGATAAAAGAAACGAGCAGAGGTTCCCCTTTGGGCGCCTCTACTCGTTTCTCTTCTCTGTGCAGAGATTACTTCCGCAAACCCAGGCGCTGGATCAGCTCCTGGTAACGTTGATTGTCTTTGTTCTTGAGATAGGCCAGGTGGCGGCGGCGTTGCCCAACCAGCTTGAGCAAACCCCGGCGTGAGGCTTCGTCCTGTTTGTGCAGTTTCAGATGGTCGATCAGTTGGTTGATGCGGTTGGTCAGGAGGGCCACCTGGACTTCGGGCGAGCCAGTGTCCTGGGCGTGGAGATGGTACTGCTGAATGATCGCTTGCTTCTCGGCAACACTGAGTGACACGGAAGAGATTCTCCTTTACAGAGCCGGAACATCGCTGGCTGTTCGCCGGGCGCATGTTCCAGCCGAAGATGAGTTGTAACCACCAGGTCGGTGTAGAGGTCTTTGGGGGCCAGTCAGAAATGATACCACGGAACCCGAAGCGAACCCAAATCAGGGATTCGATGCGGAAGATCGCCGGTCGTCCGCCGCGCCTGGCGGCGGCCCCTGGCCGGCGCTGCTTTCAGATGCGCCCGAACTGTTTCTCCAACTGGGCGGCGCTGAAGTGGAGGACGGTGGGCCGGCCGTGGGGACAGGTGCGGGGGTTGGCGCAGGCTTCCAGCTGGCGCAGCAACTCACGCTGTTCGGCCAGCGAGAGCACCTGCCCGGCTTTGATCGCCAGCCGTTTGCAGATGATCTTGACCAGCTCATCCTCGCGGCCCTGCCCCACCAGGTCGTCATGCTGGCCCAGGTTTTCGGCCACCTCTGCCAGCAGCCGTTGTGGGTCCTGCCGGCCCATGAAGGCGGGGATGGCGCGCAGCAAGTAGCTTCCGGCCCCAAATGGTTCGATCTCGAAGCCGCTTTGCTGCAAGGTGGGCAGATGGTCGGCGATGAGGCCCGCCAGTTGGCCGCCCAATTCGATGGGCAGGGGTTCCAGGAGTTGTTGGCGGGGCACAGGCCGGCGCTCGGCTTCCACGATCTGTTCGTAGAGGATGCGTTCGTGGGCGGCGTGCTGGTCGATCAGGAAGAGGCCGCCGGGGCCTTCAGCCACCAGCCAGGCGGCGGCGACCTGGCCGACGGGGCGTAGGGGCGGGAGGGCGGCGGATGGGGCGGCGGATGGGGCGGGGGCGACGGGCGGCGCGACGAGGGGGGCGTCCTCCTGACTGGCGAGGATGGGGGCGTCGTCGGGCGCCAGGCTGTGGCGGTAGAGGTCCATCGCCATCTGCCCGCGGGGGGTGTCGGGCTGGCCGGCCTGGAGGAGGGCGTCGCGTCGCTGCGCCCAACCGGGTTGGGCGGCGGGCGTCAGGCTGGCGATGGGGGCGGCATCGACCAGGGTGCGGTGTACGGCCCGCTGGACGGCGCGGAAGATGAGCGAGGCGTCGCGGAAGCGAACTTCGGCTTTGGCGGGGTGGACGTTGACATCAACCTGTTCGGGCGGAAGGCTGACGAAGACCAGGGCCAGGGGGAAGCGGTCGCCGGGAAGGAGGGTGTGGTAGGCCTGGATGACGGCGAAGGTGAGGTTGCGGTCCTGGATGGCGCGACGGTTGACGAAGATTTCGATGGCGCTGCGGTTGGCGCGGTGGAGGCCGGGTTCGCTGACGAAGCCGCCCACCTGGATGCCGGGCGCAGCCGGGTCGTCGTCGGGCCGGATGGCCAGCATGTGGCGGGCGATGGCGGCGTCGAAGACTTTGATCAGCACTTGGGCGGGGTCGCCATTGCCCGGCGATTGGAAGACGAGCTTGCCCTCGGCCAGGTAGCTGAAGCGGACATGCGGGTAGACCAGGGCGTAGCGGGTGACGATGCGGGAGATGTGCCCGGACTCGGTGGCGTCGGAGCGGAGGAATTTGAGCCGGGCGGGGGTGTTCCAGAACAGGCGCTCGACGCTGATGCTGGTTCCAGGGGGCGAGCCGATGGGCCGCTGACCGGCCACCCGGCCGCCCTCCAGCCGCAACTCGACGCCGGCCACCTCGGAGGCGGCGCGGGTGACGAGTGTGAACTGGCTGACGGCGCTGATGGCGGCCAGGGCTTCGCCGCGAAAGCCGAGGGTGGCGATGTGTTCCAGGTCGTCGGCGTTCTGGAGTTTGCTGGTGGCGTGGCGCTGGACGGCGAGGGCGGCCTCGGCGGCGGGGATGCCGGAGCCGTTGTCGATGACGCGCACCAGGCCCCGCCCGCCCTCGCGCACTTCCACGCGGATGTCAGTGGCGCCGGCGTCGAGGCTGTTTTCGATCAGTTCTTTGGCGACGGAGGCGGGGCGCTCGACGACTTCGCCGGCGGCGATTTTGTCGGCGACATCGGGGGCGAGGAGGCGGATGGGCATGGGGGGATTATAGCATGGGCGAGAGGACAAGCGCCGATGCTATGGTGAGAGCATCCCTTTGTGATTGCTTCCGTCCACGGGCGGCCGGACTTGTACCACAGCTCGCCCGTGCGTGCGCCGCTGCCATTCGCCGTCACGGCCGTGCTGCTCAGGCTTGCCCTGGGCGCAGCGAATGGGTGGTCGCTCAGCAGCCACGAAAGCGTCCCGCCCACCCGCATCGCCACCCGCTGCCCATTGGCATAGTAATACTTCTTGCTCGTGCTTGTGTTGCCCGTCCATTCGTAGTGTCCGCCTAGATAGGCTGTCGTCGTCGTCCCAAAGGTCGCCTTCACCCGCTTGCTCCTTCGACTGCGCTCGGAGCCTGCCCTGAGCGCAGTCGAAGCGGCAGGTTCTGCCATCGTAGACAAAGATCGCCGTCGCCGCCCCACTCACGCCTGTCAGCCGGTTTTCAGCGTCGTCGCTCAGCGTATAGCTCGTCGCGCCCACGGTGCGACCAACCATGCCCGCCCTGAGCCAGGCCGAAGGGTTGCCGTTGCAGTCGTAGCTGTAGGTATTCCCACCCGCCTGCTGCACCGCATGCGGCTTCGTCGCTGGCGTGCCCGCCGTGCAGCTGCTCGCAGGCGAATCATTGCGCAGTCCCACCGGAAAGCATCAGCGAGCGCAGTTGCGTCGTGTACTTCTGTGCGGCTTTGCGCACCAGAGGGGAAGCGTCCTGAAGCAGGGCTTCCATCGCAGGCAAAGCAATTGGGTCGCCAATCATCTGCAACGCCATCAACGCATCGTATCGTACTTCGTCTGCAGGATCCTGCAAAGCTATTACCATGTATTGATACATCATTACTATCTCTGAGTCTTCCAATCATGTATGCAGCCCAGCGGCGCGTACCCTTGTGGCCGTTGAGGACCGCTTCTCGTAAGGCTGGCTGCAGGACGGCGAGAGGAAACTTTTCCAATAAGTGTAAGGTAGCCCAATACAATCCAAATCCGTCGCCATAACCAAAGCTGGCCAAAAGGGGCATCACCAGAGATGGGTCTCGTTCCTTTTCATGCATCACAGTCTCTTCAAGCTGGCGAATCACGTTTTCGTACTCACGCAAGCGATCCACCGTAAGCTCCAGGCTATCATCGTCTGGCATCGGCGAAAGACGTTCAAGACGGATCAGCAATTGCTTTAGCTCGTCATTCATGCTTCGTCTCCAGCGATGTTACTTCCACATCAGAGTTGAAAAGTTCGAGCAATAGTAATCGATCAGGTCCAGCAGGCCCTGGTTGTATCTCGATCCAACGATCGAGCGAACGTCCCAGATATCCGCGCCAGCACTTCTCGAAACGATTTACCGGCATCCTGAGAAACCGTCAAGGCTCCGCGAGGGCCGTAGGTCCGAGTCTGCGCGTGTTCGCTCTTTGGCAGCATGAGGGCGCCGCCCTCGTCCGGCGACGTGAATCCCAATGCCTTCTGCGGCATGTGGTGTGCTTCCAGATCATCTCCAAAGGCGCCCCGGTTTTTCGGTTCAGCATAACCTCCTGTTTCACCCGCCTGTACAGGCGCCGCTTTCAAGCCCACAATGCCAACTGAAGTCACGCCGCCTGCAAGCCCAATTATGCCCGATCCGACATCGACGCCATACGACTCAAACGCAGTTTGCCCTGCAGTCGCAACGCCGCGATAGCCGTTGATCAGCAGCGCATTCTGCCTGGCTTCAAGCATGTCAGCAGCCGCATTCACCACTTCTGGCGGCGCTCCTTCGCGTTTGGCAAGCAAGTACCGTGGCCGAAATACACTTCCGCGCCAGCGGCCCTCGCCAGCAAGCACACCGTCTTTCCAGAATAGCCCACTCCCCCTCTTTCGGCTATAATAAAGTGTTCACGCAGCCTTCACAGCCCCCTCAAGGAACCCCATGGCGGACGACCCTCTCGGACAGAACTCCGGCCCTACCATCCCCACCCTACCCGCCGACGGCGCCAACGGCAGCGGCGCCAACGACTGGGATGCCGCCGACGCCGCCCCTGACGGCATCGGCCTCGTCCGGCCCATCGACATCCAAGACGAAATGCGCGTGTCCTATCTGGACTACGCCATGAGCGTCATCGTCGCCCGCGCCCTGCCCGACGCCCGCGACGGCCTCAAACCCGTCCATCGTCGCATCCTCTACGCCATGCACGATATGGGCCTGCACTACAACAAGGCCCACAAAAAGAGCGCCCGCATCGTCGGCGAAGTACTGGGCAAGTACCATCCGCACGGCGACACTGCCGTCTACGATGCCATGGTGCGCATGGCCCAGGATTTCAGCCTGCGCTACCCGCTGGTCGATGGCCAGGGCAACTTCGGCTCCATCGACGGCGACAGCCCCGCCGCCATGCGCTACACCGAGGCCCGCCTGGCCCGCCTGGCCGACGAACTGCTGGATGACATCGAAAAGGACACCGTCGATTGGGCCGGGAACTTCGACGACTCGCTCAAAGAACCGCTCGTCCTGCCCGCCCGCCTGCCCAACCTGCTGCTCAACGGCGCCAGCGGCATCGCCGTGGGCATGGCCACCAATCTCCCGCCCCACAACCTGGGCGAGGTCTGCGACGCCATCGCCTACCTGATCGACCGCTGGGAAGAGCGCGACGAGGTGACGGTGGACGACCTCATGGGCTTGATCAAGGGGCCGGACTTCCCCACCGGCGCCATCATCCTGGGGCTGGAAGGCATCCGCCAGGCCTACAGCACCGGCCGGGGCCGGATCATCGTCCGGGCCAAGACGACGATCGAGGAAATGCGCGGGGGCCGTTTCCGCATCATCGTCAGCGAGATCCCCTATCAGCTCAACAAGACCAACCTGATCGAGCGCATCGCCGATCTGGCGCGCGAGGGCCGGCTGGAGGATATTTCCGACCTGCGCGATGAATCCGACCGCAAAGGCATGCGCATCGTCATCGAACTGAAGCGGGGGGCCGCACCCAAGAAGGAACTGAACAAACTCTTCAAATACACGCCTCTGCAAACGACTTTTGGCGTGACGAATCTGGCGCTGGTGAAAAACGAACCACGGATGCTGCCGATCAAGCGCATGTTGCAGGTCTTCATCGAGCACCGGGTCGAGGTCATTACCCGGCGCTCGATCTGGGAACTGGCCGAAGCCGAGCAGCGGGCGCACATCTTGGAGGGGCTGCGCATTGCCCTGCAGTTCCTGGATGAAGTGATCGCCGCCATCCGCCAAAGCCCGACCGTCGAGGCAGCCCGCACAGCCCTGATTACCCCCTTTGGCCTGACCGACAAACAGGCTCAGGCGAGTCTGGACATGCAACAACGCCGCCTGGCCGAGATGGAGCAGCAGAAGATCGAGGACGAGTACAACGAACTGCTCGTCCGCATCCGCTACCTGCGCGACCTGCTGGAAAATCCGGCCAAAATCCTGGGGCTGGTGAAAGATGATTCGCTGGCGCTGAAAGAGAAGTTCGCCGACCCGCGCCGCACGGCCATCAGCCCGCAAGGGGTGGGGGATTTCAGCGAGGAAGACCTCATCACCCAGCAGGGCGTGATCGTCAGCCTGACGCAGGGCAACTATATCAAGCGCACCGACGCCCGCGTATTCCGTTCGCAGGCGCGGGGGGGCGTGGGCGTGCGCGGGAAGGTTCGGTCGGGGTCGCTGTTGTGCGAATGAGACCCGCTGCCTGCCGGATGACCCGGCGTCCGCGGCGAAGGAGGGGCCCTTGGCGACCAACGACCAGGATGCAGGAACGGTCAGCGTCCGGCTGGACAAGGGCGGCGCGCTCGACGGCACGCTGCGCTTCCAGGGCGAGGGCCGCATCGCCGGCCGGTTCACCGGCAAGATCGTCTCGCAGGGCACCTTGAGGCTCGAGCCCGGCGCGGTCGCCCAGGCCGACATCGAGGTGGCGACGGTGGTCGTCCTCGGCGAGGTGGTGGGCAACATCACCGCCAGCGCCCTGGTGGAGCTCAAGGCGGGCTCGCGGGTGCGCGGCGACGTGCACAC
>CAYWPZ010000185.1:0-10345 GCA_964460135.1 uncultured Caldilineales bacterium
GGGGCGGTGAGCCGGGGATCGAGACCAACTTCTGGCCGGGGCGGGTGGGGTCGGGGAAGGCTTTGAGCAGCTCCTGCGTATAGGGGTGCTGCGGGCGGTTGTAGATCGCATCCACCGGCGCATATTCCGCCGCTACGCCGCTGTACATCACCAACACCGTGTCGCACAGCTCGGCCACCACGCCCAGATCATGGGTGATGAAGATGATCGAGAGGCCCAGCTTGCCCCGCAATTCGGCCAGCAATTCGAGGATCTGGGCCTGGATCATTACATCCAGGGCCGTGGTCGGTTCGTCGGCGATGATAATCTGGGGGTCGCAGGCCAGGGCCATGGCGATCATCGCCCGCTGCCGCATCCCGCCCGAATACTGGTGGGGGTAGGCCGTCCGGCGGTCGGGCGTGATCCCTACCATCGCCAGCAGCTCCTCTACGCGGGCGGCGACGGCCGGGCCAGAGAGGTCGGGGCGGTGGCGGCGGATGGCCTCGGCGATCTGCTCGCCCACCGTCCGCACCGGGTTGAGCGCGTTCATCGCCCCCTGGAAGACGATAGCGATCTTAGCCCACCGCAGCTCGTCCATCTCCCTCTCACTCAGTTCGATCAGGTTCCGGCCTTCGAACCACACCTGGCCGGCCGTGATGCGCCCGGCCTGGGGCAAGAGCCGCAGCAGGCCCAGCGCCAGGGTGGATTTGCCGCAACCGCTCTCGCCGACGATGCCCAACATCTCGCCCTGGCGCAGCCGCAGGCTCACCTTCTCGACCGCGCCCATCGGCGCCCCACCCTCGGCCTGATACTCAATCGTCAGATCTTCCACCTCCAGCGCCACGGCGGCCTCGCCCAGGTCGGGCGACCAACGCCGGCCAGCCGCGGGCGGGGCCGAGTGCTTTTCGGGCATCAGGTGATGCGTCTCCAGCCGGGGGTTGAGCGTCCGCTCCAGGCCCTGGCCCAGCAGAGTCAGCGCCAGCACCACCCAGACGATGCCCAAACCGGGTGGGACCAGCGCCCACCAGGCCCCGGCGCTCATGGCTCCGCGGGTGAAGGCGTAGTTGAGCATCTGGCCCCAGCTGATGCGGGTGGGGTCGGAGAGGCCGAGGAAGCTGAGGGCGCTTTCGTTCAGCACCGCCAACGAGATGGCCAACACGGCATTGACCACCAGCAGCGGCGTCACCAGGGGCAGGATGTGGCGGCGGATGATGTGCGGATTGCTGGCGCCCATAGCCCGCGCCCGCAGCACAAACTTGCGCTGTTTGACCGACAGAGTCTGCGAGCGGACGATGCGGGCGGCGCTCGTCCAGCCCAGCAGCCCGATGACAAGGATGATGTTGGCCAGCGAGGGCTTGGTGAGGGCGACGAGGACGACGATCAGAGGCAGGTCGGGGATGACGAGCATGATGTCGGTGAAGCGCATGAGGACGTTCTCGGTCCGTCCGCCGTAGAACCCGGCCGTGACGCCGATCAGCCCGCCGATGGCCATGGCGATGAAGGCGGCGAAAAAGCCCACGGTCAGCGAGACGCGCGCGCCATAGATGAAGTTGGAGAGCACATCCTTGCCGGCGTCGTCGGCGCCCAGCAGGTGGGCCGGGCCGGGCGGGGCGTAGATGTCGTCGATCGTGACTTTGACCGGGGCGTAGGGATCATACGGCGCCAGGGCGGGCGCAAACACCGCCATCAGCACCACCAACAGCAGCAAGACAAAGCCCACCAGCCCCATGCGGTTACGCGTGAGGCTGCGCCAGGCAGTGCGTGGGGTGGTGGGCGCGCTCATCCCCCTTCCACTCTCGGATCTAAATACGAATAGGTGAGATCGGCGATGAGGTTGGCGGCGATGACAGCGACGGCAAGGATGAGAAAAGCGCCCTGGAGCACCGGATAGTCGCGGCGGCCCACGGCTTCGTAGATCGCTCCACCCAGCCCCGGCCACGAGAACACCGTCTCGATCTGCACCGACCCGGCCACGGTGAAGCCCAGGTTGAGGGCGATAATCGTCACCATCGGCAGCATGGCATTCTTGAGGGCATGATCCTTGAGCACCTGGAACTTGCCCAGCCCTTTGGCCCGCGCCGTCAGGATGTAGTCTTGCGAGAGCACCTCCAACAGGCTGCTGCGCATGATCAGCATGTACTCGCCGACGAAGACGATGGTGAAAGTGAGGGTGGGGAGGATCATATGGCGCAGCAGGTCGGCGGTCTGCGCGCCCAGGCCAGCAAAGTGGGCGCCGGGCGTGATCTTGCCGCCGATGGGCAGACCCAGCCGGTTGCTGCCCCAGAACACTAGAATGATGCCCAACCAGAAGGTGGGCAGACTCCAGGCCACCAGGCTGACGAGGAGGGCGCTGTAATCGACGACGGTGCGCGCTCGCCAGGCGGCAGCGGCGCCCAGGGCCAGGCCGATGGCGATGGCCAGGATCTGTCCGGCCCCGATCAGCAGCACGGTATTCCATAGCCGCTCCACCAGCAGGTCGGCCACTGGACGATTGTAGTGAAAGCTGATCCCCAGTTCGCCCCGCAGCAGGTTGCCCACGTAGATGAAGAACTGCGTTTGCAGCGGATTGACGGCGCAATCGCCGCGTTTCAGGGGGTTGAGCGACTGGAAACAGTTGATGACCGGCTTATCCAAACCGTAGCGGACGCGAATCGCCTCGACCGCCTGTTTGGTCAGGCGAGGGTCGCGAATGCCTGCACGCGCCGGGTCGCCGGGCAACACCCGGAAGAGGAAGAAATTGAGGACGATGACGAACAGGACGGTGAAGGCCGCCCACAGCAGTTTGTGGAGGAGATAGCGACGGTGGGACAAGTGGTTATTGGAGATTGGTTATTGGTAATTGGTGATTGGAGCCGAGGCATCGCCAATTACCAATTACCAGTTATTGCTTCCCTATTCCACCGGCTCCACCACCACCAGCGAGCTGACATCTTCCAGCGACAACTTGGGCTGGTCGGTGATCCAACCGCTGAAACGGTCGCTGCGATAGGCTTGCACGGCCAGGGCGTAGTAGGGAATCAGGTAAGGGAGATCGTCGAGCAGGGTCTTCTGCATGTCCCAGATGATCTGGCGGCGGGTGTCGAGGTCGAGGGCGGTGGCCTGCTGCGCAAACAGCTCGTCGAAGACGGGGTTGGAGTAGCCGCTCTCGCTCGTGCCGGTGGGGATTTCTTCGCTGAGATGGACGCTGAGCAGGAAGCCAGGGTCAGGGTCAGACCCCCAACCCCAAAGGATGATGTCGTAATCGAAGGCCGGGCAGCAGATCGAGGTCAGCGTGTCGGGGTCGAGGGCCTGGAGTTCGGTCTTGACGCCGATCTGCGCCCACATTTCCGACAGCAGTTCGGCCTCGCGCGGGGCGTCGGTGCTGTCGCTGGGCCAATTGAGACGGAAGACCAGCGAGGCGCTGCCGTCGGGCATCTCGCGCACGCCGTCGCTATCCTGGTCAGCGTAGCCGGCGTCATCCAGCAGCTTGTTGGCGACGGTCAGATCATAGGCATAATCCTCCAGCGTATCGTTGTACCAGTGCCCCAAACCGCTGGGAATCAGCGTCCGGCCCGGCTCGGCCAGCCCCAGCAGCACCACATCGATGATCTTCTGTTTGTCGGTGGCGTGGGCCAGGGCGCGGCGCACGGCAATGTCCTTGAGCGCCGGATGGCCGGAGCAGACGCCGTCGTCCGGCGGGCAGGTCTCGGGCGTGGTCAGGTTGAAGATGATGTCGGAAACCGAGGGGGCCAGTGGGGCGCCGGTCACGACCCTGACATTCGGCTCGTTGCGCAGAGCCGCCACGGCCGGGTTGGGCATCTCGGTGATCATGTCCACCTGCCCGGTCTTGATCGCCTGCACCAGGGCGTCTTCGTTCTCGAAGGTCTGGAACACCACCTCGTCGATCTTGGGCGGGGTGTGGAAATGCTCTTTGTTGGCGCTGAGGTGGACGAACTCGTTCTGTTTGTACTCGCTCAGCTTGAACGGCCCGCTGCCGATCATCTCCGGGTTTTCGTACTCGCCCGGCGCCTCCACCCCCTCCCAGATGTGTTTGGGCAGGATATAGAGGAAGTAGAGCTGGCTATCGAGGTTGGGGATGGCCTCGGTCAGGGTCAGCACGACATGATTGCCTTCGGTCGCCTCCACCGACTCGAAATAGCCGGTGTAGGTATTCAGGAAGGGGAAATCCTCGTTGGCCTGGTAGAAGTTGTAGGAGAAAGCGACATCCTCGGCGGTCAGCGGCGTCCCGTCATGGAAGTTGACGCTATCGCGGATGTGGAAGGTCCACACCCTGCCGTCTGTCGATGTTTCGATTTTGTCGGCCAGCTCGGGACTGAGTGAGCCGTCAAGGTTGAGGCTGTACATCGAGTCGTAGACTAGCTCGTAGATCGTGTAGGCCTCGGTCAGCACACCCAGGCCGGGGTTGAGGGAGTCGGGGCTGCCGGCCCAGCCGATGCGCAGGGTGATGGGGCCGGCGGGGGCGGTCGTGGCAGCGGGCTGCTCCGGCGCGGCGGTGGGTTGCTCGGGCGCAGGGGCGGCGCCGGGTTGGCCGGCGCAGGCTGCCACGGCCATGGCAAACAGGGCGACGACAATCCGCAGGGCAAGTCGTATGGACATGATCTCCTCCTCCGCAGAAACGGGTGAACGAACACGATGGGCGAACAAGCGCTGGCTGAGGGTCTCAGCAGGGACTCCAGCAGTGGGCAGCATTGTAATCGACAAGCGGTTGGGCTGAAAACGATGGGCAGCGGTGCGAGGGCGTGTTCGGCAACCTTGTCCGCCCCCGGTTTGCGTTCATTCGCCGTGTCGCTATACTGCCATCTGAGCGAGCAACCATCAACCGCAAAGGCCCGCCCCCAATCTCCAATCTCCAATAACCACTCCCCAATAACCAATCTCTACTCTCCCACCATGCCCCGCCTCCGCGACCTCGGCCTCACCATCGGCCGCTATCCCACCGGCCCCTTCAACGCCATCACCGACGTGCCCGGCGTGTGGGTGGGCCACACCACCCTGGTCTACGACCAGCCGCGGGTGGCCCGCACCGGCGTCACCGTCATCCTCCCCCGCGAGGGCGCCATCTGGCATGACAATGCTTTTGCCGGCTTCCACACCCTCAACGGCTGCGGCGAGATGACCGGCGTGCACTGGCTGAGCGAGTCGGGGATGCTGAGTTCGCCTATCGCCCTGACCAACACCGCTCAGGTGGGGACCGTACACGAGGCCCTCTGCGCCTTCGGCCAGGAGTTCGGCTGGACGACGAGCTTCGCTCTGCCGGTGGTGGCCGAGACCTATGACGGCTGGCTCAACGACCTCGACGCCTTTCACCTCACCCGCAGCCATGTCTACAAGGCCATTGCCGCGGCTGCGCCGGGGCCGGTGGCCGAGGGCAATGTGGGCGGCGGCGCCGGCATGATCTGCTACGATTTCAAGGGTGGGATCGGCACGGCCTCGCGCTGGGTGGAGACGCGCTTGGGCGAGTTCGTGGTGGGGGCGCTGGTGCAGGCCAATCACGGCGACCGCCAGGACTTCCGCTTGAACGGGACGCCGGTTGGCGCCGAACTAGGCGGCGACCTCGCTCCCCTGCCCTGGCCAGAGCCAAAGCGGGGTGGGTCGATCATCGTCATTCTCGCCACCGATGCGCCGTTGTTGCCGTTTCAGTGCCGGCGGCTGGCGCAGCGGGCAACGGTGGGTTTTGCCCGCACCGGCGGCATCGGACACAACGGCAGCGGCGATCTCTTCCTGGCCTTTGCCACCGCCAACCATCTCCCCATCACGGCCAGGCAACTCTGCCATCTGAGTATGCTGCCCAACCCGCAGATGGATCATCTCTTCGTCGCCGCCGCCGAGGCGGTGGAAGAGGCGATCCTCAATGCTTTGACATCCGCCGAGACGATGACCGGTTTTCAGGGCCGCACGGTCTACTCGATCCCGGTCGATTGGCTGCGAGAAAAGGCCGGGGTTGCCAACTTTTCACGAATTGGCAACTCCGGCTGATTTACCCGCCCAGATAGGCTTCGCGCACGCGCGGGTCGGTGCTCAGGGCTTTGGCGTCGCCCGAAAGGACGATGTGGCCGGTCTCGATCACATAGCCGCGGCTGGCGATCTGCAAGGCCATGAGGGCGTTCTGCTCGACGAGGAGGATGGTGGTGCCGCGTTCGCGGTTGAGCAGTTCGATGGTGTCGAAGATGGCCTCGACCAACACCGGGGCCAGGCCCATCGAGGGTTCGTCCAGCAACAGCACCTTGGGGTTGCCCATCAAGGCCCGACCCATGGCCAGCATCTGCTGTTCGCCACCCGAGAGCGTGCCCGCCAGCTGGGCGCGGCGCTCCTTCAGGCGGGGGAAGAGCTTGAAGATGAAGTCGAGGTCGGCGTCCATGCCGCTGCGGTCGGCGCGGGCGTAGGAGCCCATGGTCAGGTTTTCCTGCACGCTCATGCGGGCGAAAACGCGGCGGCCTTCGGGCACGTGGATGACGCCGCGCTCCACCACCTGATGGGCGCGCAGCCGGGTCAGCTCTTCGGCCTGAAGCAAGATCGAGCTTTCTTCGGGCGTGCGCAGCAGGCCGCTGATGGCGCGCAGGGTGGTGGTCTTGCCGGCGCCGTTGCCGCCGATCAAGGTGACGATCTCACCCTGGTTGACATGAAGATCGACGCCTTTGAGGGCGTGGATCTGGCCGTAGTAGACGTGCAGGTTCTTGAGTTCGAGCAGGGCCATGGTCATGCCTCCGTCTTGGCAGGGGTTTTGGCGCCGTAGGAAGCGCCAGTGGCGGCGCCGCGGCCCAGGTAGGCTTCGATCACTTGCGGGTCGGAGCGGATGGCCAGCGAGTCGCCTTCGGCGATCTTCTTGCCGAAGTCGAGCACCGTGATCAGGTCGGAGATGTTCATTACCACCTTCATGTCGTGCTCGATCAGGAGGACGGTGATGCCCAGGTCGTCGCGCAGGCGACGGATGAGATCGGTGGTATCCTCGGTTTCCTTCGGGTTCATGCCGGCGGTCGGCTCGTCCAGCAGGATGAGGGTG
This sequence comes from uncultured Caldilineales bacterium, assembly GCA_964460135.1. Taxonomy (GTDB): domain Bacteria; phylum Chloroflexota; class Anaerolineae; order J102; family J102; genus SSF26. The sequence goes on from CAYWPZ010000185.1 coordinate 6,980, forward strand.
GGTTGGCCGGCCAGGGCGCGGGCGATCTCCAGACGGCGCTGCTCGCCGTAGGGCAGGTTCTTGGCGATGTAATCGGCCTTTTTGTCCAGATCGACGAACTTGAGGATGCGCATGGCTTCCTCGTTGGCGGCGGTCTCCTCGCTCCGCACCTTGGGCGTGCGCAGGACGGCCCCAAACCAACCGGTGTGCAGGTGGCGGTGCATCCCCACCAGCACGTTTTCCAGCACGGTGACGTTGCTGAAGAGGCGGATGTTCTGGTAGGTGCGCGAGATGCCGCGTGCGGCCACACGTTCGGGCGACATGCCCTGGATGGCCCGGCCCTCGAACAGGATTTCGCCCTCTTCAGGTTTGTAGAAGCCGGTCAGACAGTTGAAAAAGGTGGTTTTGCCGGCGCCGTTGGGGCCGATGACGCTGTGGATGGATTTCGGCGTCACCGTGACATCCAGCGTGGTCAGCGCCTGCAGGCCGCCGAAGCGTTTGTTGACATTGCGAGCAATCAAGAGGGTCATGGCGATGTCTCCTAGTGGCACGAGGGCGTGCTAACTCCGCCTCAGGCCGCGGCGGTGGCAGTGGAATCGTCGTCGTCCACATGTCTGTGCTCTGCCTCGGCTTCGTGCAGTTCGCGCACACGGGTCGCTTCCGGCCAGAGACCTTCGGGTTTGTTGAGCATCATGAAGACGAGGACGGCGCCGTAAACCCACCAGCGGAACTCGTTGAACTCGCGCAGCAGTTCGGGCAGGCCGATGAGGACGATGGCGCCCACCACCGCGCCCGGCAGGCTGCCCATGCCGCCCACGATCAACACCGCCAGCACGTTGATCGAGACGAGGACGTTGAACGAGGCCGGCACCATCGAGCCGAGCTTGGAGCCGAACAAGGCGCCGCTCAGCCCGGCCAGAGTGGCGCCGGTGGCGAAGGCCAGCAGCTTGTAGCCCACCAGGTTGATGCTCATGGCCGCGGCCACGTCCTCGTCCTCGCGAATCGCCATCCACGACCGCCCCAGCCGCGAGGCCTTGAGGCGGGAGGTGATGAACCAGGCGATGACGATGGCGACAAGGATGAAGTAATAGAATTGCTGCGGATTGGTGGCGGTGAAGTCAGCGATCTTGGGGCGGCCAACGCCGGTTATGCCCTGGGCGCCGCCGAGCAAAGGCTTGAGCGCATCCGAGAGCACCAGCAGGCGGATGATCTCGCCAAAGCCGAGGGTGATGATGGCCAGGTAGTCGCCGCGCGTCTTCAGCACCGGGATGCCCAGGAAGATGCCGGCCAGCAGGGCTGCGCCCACGGCCAAGGGCAGCGCCTCCCAGAAGGTCAGCTGTGGCAGGACTTCGCGCACCACCGGCAGTTCGGGCGTGGTCAGCACGGCCATGGTGTAGGCGCCAATGGCGTAGAAGGCGACGTAGCCCAGGTCGAGCATGCCGGCAAAACCCACCACCACATTCAGGCCCAGGGCCATGATGATGTAGAAGCCCACCTGGTCAGCGACCTCGCTCAAGAACGGCCCCAGCACACGCGGGAGCAGGGTGAGGAGGATGAGGGCAACCAGGGTGAGGGCAAAGCGGACGATCTGTCGCTGCTGCGGGGGCAAGCGCTCCAGCCGGCTGGTGCCCGTCCGGCTGCGCATGGCATTGAGAAAGGCGAGGACGAAGAAGAGGGCAAAGATCGCCAGCGCCCCCAGCGGTTTCAGCCCTTTGGAGACGTAGAGAAACTTGTCCAGGCTCTCAGGCAGGACGGGAATCAGGACGTCCTGCATCAGCCCCGCCAGGATCACGGCGCCAGCGCCGCCCATGGTGGCGCTGCGCAGTCCGGCCGGCAGGAAGGTGAGCAAAGCGGCCGCCAGGCCGACGACGGCGCCGATCCCGGTGAGCATCAGGGCGCTGGTCAGTCCGATTTCCTCGCCGGGCAGCAGCAAGTTGGCAAGCTCTTTGGTGGCATTGGTGAAGACCTCGCGCAGGTTGACGCGGTCGATCAGCAGCGCCAGCAGCGCCAGCAGCAGCAGCAGCAGCGCCCCGGTGATGACGCCCGCCGGGATGACCAGGCTACGGCGGCTGCGGGCTGCCTGGCCGGCGGCAATGACGGCAGCCAGGAAGGCCAGACCGTAGACCAGGACTTGCGCCATCGTGAGCAGGTCGGCAATGACGCCGGTCTTGGCGAAGGCCTGCACCATCCCCACCAGGGCGATGAGGGTGGCGGCGACGCCGCCATAAAGTCCGTACCTGGCGGCGTCGATCAGGGTGAAGGGTCGATCGGATTTCATCGGTCGTCTCCTTTTCGCTCAGGCCCGTTTGGACAGGCGCTCGCCCAGAATGCCGGTGGGGCGGAAGATGAGGATGAGTACCAGCACGGTAAAAGCGATGGCATCCTTGAGCTGGTGGGGTGCGGCGATGCCCAGGCCCTCGAGGAAGAGGCTGGGGCCAACGGATTCGATCACACCCAATGAGATGCCGCCCAACACCGCCCCGGCGATGTTACCGATCCCACCCAGTACCGCCGCCGTAAAGGCCTTGAGGCCCGGCACGAAGCCCATCCAGAAGGCGGCCTGGCGGAAGACGATGCCGTACATCACTCCGGCCGCCCCGGCCATGACGCCGCCGATGAGGAAGGTGATGGCGATAGTGCGATCGACATCCACGCCCATCAGGGCGGCGGCGTCCTTGTCTTCGGCCACCGAGCGGATGGCTCGCCCGACCCTGGTGCGCTGGACGATGAAGTAGAGCAGCAGCAACATCAGGCCGACGACGACGAAGACGGCGATCTGCGATTTCTGCATCGCAATCGCGCCGACCTGGACGGCGCCGCTGAGGGCGGAAATATTGGGGAAGGCTTTGACGCTGGAGCCGAAAAGCCCGCGCGCCGTGTATTGCAAGAAGTAGGAGACGCCGATGGCGGTGATCAACGGCACCAGGCGCGGCGCCCGGCGCAAGGGACGGTAGGCGATGCGTTCGGAGAGCACCGCCACCGTAGCCGAAACCGCCATCGCCACGGCCATCATTAGCAGGATGGAGATGAGGGGATTGCTCTGCAGAAAACCCATTTCTGCCAGCGCCGCCGTGGTGAAGAAGGCGCCGAAACTGCCCATCATGAAGAATTCACCGTGGGCGAAGTTGATCATGCCCAGGATGCCGTAGACCATCGTGTAGCCCAAGGCGATGAGCGCATAAATCCCCCCCTGCGCCAGCCCGAAGATGATGAAATTGAGCCACTGCGCGGTCGTGTACTTGCCACTGCTCAGGGTCGCAATCGACCCATAAGCGATGGCAATGAGCAACCCAAGCCCGATGAGATAGAGAACGACATCCGCCAGGTCGAATTCGCGTCGCAGGCGTGCAAGCATGGACTCCCTCCTCCTGTGTGATTGGTTAGTGG
>CAYWPZ010000186.1:0-10317 GCA_964460135.1 uncultured Caldilineales bacterium
ACCGTTACGTGACCCAAGTCTACGCCCGCTCGATGTCGGCCCAGCTCTACCCCATCAGCTGGTTTACGCTCGTCGATTATCCTTATCCCGCCGATCCGTATTATTACGGCCTGATCACAAGCTCTTTCCAGCTGAAACCTGCCTATCACGCCTACAAGACCCTGACCACTGAATTGGATGGATACGGCTTCTTGCGCGCCCGCCGTGGTTTTCCCAGCAGCCTGGAGGGTTATGACTTCACGAAGGCCGGCCAACACAAGCTGGCGCTCTGGTCGCTGGCAGGCTCGGTGGGGTGGAGCTTTGCTCTGGCGCAGGAAGGCGGTAGTGTGCGCAAGGTGACGCACACCGGCGCCGTGACGACTCTGGTCGACGGCGAGGCAACCGACCCCGACGGCCGCCGCGACGGGCGCATCACGATCACCATTGGCGCCGATCCCATCTTTTTGAGCGGCCTGGCGACACAACTTGGGGGGATCGAGGGCGTTGTTTTCAGCGATAGCAACGGCAACGGCCAGCGCGATAGCGAAGAGCCTGGATTAAGTGGGGCGGCGCTCAGTCTCTTTGCTGCCAACGGCGTCAAGGTAGGCGAGCGCACAAGCGCCGCGACCGGCGCCTATCAATTTGCCGAACTTGAGCCGGGCAACTACCGGCTGCTGGCCCTGCCGCCGCCCGGCCATAGCCTGAGCACAACCGAACACCAGGTGACGGTGACGGGCGGGGCCATGACGACGGTCGATCTGGCGGCCGAAGGCTATGAGCCGCCGCCCGACAACGGCTGGCAGCAGGAGGCCGAGGATGCTCTGGTGGCGGCGCCGATGTCGGCGAAGGAAGACGCGCAAGCGTCAGGGGGGCGCTTTGTCAGCACCTCCATCACCAGCTACGCGCCTGACCCCACGCTGACGGGCGCCGTCAGCTTCATCATCAGCATCCCCACGGCCGGAAACTACTATCTGTGGGCGCGGGCTATGGGGTTGGATGGCCGTCGCAACTCCTTCTGGTTGTCGCTCGACGGTGGAACCGAAGCCATCTTCGAGATTCAGCCCCACAACGACCGCTGGGAATGGGTCTGGCAGCGGGGGCCGGTGCAGCCCTACGCCCTCGGCGCCGGTCTGCACACCCTCCGCTTTAGCGGCCGTGAGGCCGACGCCCGCCTCGACAAGATCGCCCTCAGCGACAATCCGAATTTCGATCCCAGCTTCATCCCAACCGCCACCCCGACCGCCACCCCAACCACCACCGCCACGCCCACGCCATCGCCGACCCGCACGCCATCGCCCACGCCTTCGCGCACCCGCACGCCCACCGGCACCCCCACGTCATCGCCAACGGCCACCGCCACGCCGGAGGATGCCGCCACCGCCACACCCACGCCAACGACGGCAGAGACCGCGACCCCCACCCCGGCGCCAGCCACGGATACGCCAACCTCCACCGCTACCCCCACGCCTACGCCGACCACCGCTGCCACCCCCACCGCCACGCCAACCCCAGCCACCGGCAGCCTTTCTGGCTGTGTTTTCGAGGACGAGAACAACAACTACGAATGCGAGCCGGCCGAGCTCCGTCTGAGCGGCGCCCAGGTTCGCCTCTTCCTCTTCGATCAGTCCGACCCGGTGGCGCAGGCGACGACCAACGAGCAGGGAGCGTTCCAGATCGAGAACCTGCCGCCCGGTGTTTACCTCATCCATGCCAGCCCGCCCCCCGGCTGGCAGATCCCGCTCCCGTATCGCTTCAGCCAGGTCATCGCCGGCGAAGAATCGGCCGGCAACAACTTCCCGGCGCTGCCTGCCCCCACCGCCACACCGACGCTAACACACACACCGGCACCCACGGCTACGCCAACGTCCACACCAGCGCCCACGGCCACGCCATCCCCAACCCTCACTGCCACCGTCACCGAGACGACAACGCCGACCTCGACCCGCGCCCACTCTCCCACACCCCCCAAAACGCCAACGCCCACCCCGGCCAGGCATAGCATGTTCCTGCCCCTGGTACGGTAGACCTGGCAGCCGTAGCCGCCCCTCACGCCCCCTTGCCGCGAGGTCGCCGTGTCGCTGTTTCGAAGCATCCCAGCGCTTGTCGTCAGCGCCCTGCTGATGGCCATGCCCCTGCTGCCCGTCGGCCCCCGCGCCCCCGCGCCGGCCCCGCATACACTTGACGTGCCCCTCACCGTCAAGGAGAACGCCTTCGTCGGTGTAACCAACTTCCCGGTCAGCGTGGTGGCGCCCTTGCCGCAGGGCGCCTATGCCGATGTCTCGCAATTGGGCATTGCCGGCGTCCCCTCGCAAGTCGAGGAGCTGGAACGCTGGCCCGACGGCGCCAGCCTGCGCCATGTATTGGCGCACTTCCTGGCCAGCGCGCCCGCGGGCGGCGACGCCGTCTATCATCTCACCGACGGCGGCCGCACCTTGCCGGCCACCCCAGTCACACTCAGCGAGGCAAGCGGCGGCATCACCATTACCACCGGCCCGTTGCGTCTGCGGCTGAACACCACCGCCTTCAACCTTTTCGACGCCGTCTGGCTCGACCAGGACGGCGATGGTCAGTACGAGGCCGGGGAACAGATCATCGCCCCGGACCCGCTCAACGGCGGCGTTTTCAGCCCGCGGGCCGGGGCTGGGGCAGTGCAATACGACTCGGCACGCGCCAATCTCTCTGTCCTTATCGAAGAGCGCGGCCCGGTGCGGGCGGTGGTGCGGGTCGAGGCCCCGGCTCGCTTCCGCAGCACCACCGACCATCTGCATGGTTTCGCCGCCCGCATCTACGCCTATGCCGGACTGCCATTCGTCAGGGTCGAGTACCAGCTCCAGAATTCGGATGAAACCGTCGTCCGGGCCTGGCCGCTCTACTTCGAATCGTTCAGCCTCGACCTGCGACCGGCGCTGTCAGGCCCGGCCACGCTGCGCTTCGGCCTGGCCGATGGCGTCGTGCGCACCCAGCCCCTGGGTTCCGGCGGCTATCTGGCCCAAGAGATGCACGACCATCACGCCGTCTACACCCTGCCCGGCCCCACCCCCGTCTTTTCGGCCACCCTGCCTGCCGGCGCAGGCCCCGACGCCTTCATCGACCTCGCCGACGGCCAGCGCGGGGTGATGGCTACCGTACGCAACTTCTGGCAGACCTGGCCCAACGGTCTGGCCGCCGATGGGCAGGGCCGGCTGCGCCTTGAACTCTTCCCGGCCTGGAGCGCCCATTGGCTGCCAGTCTCCTACGCCGACCCGCCCAGCCCCACCGGCGGCTTCACACCCACCGGCCTCTATTGGCTGGACGATATGCAGCATTACTACAAAGAGGCGCTATTCTACTTCCACGGCCCCAGCGTTGCCGACGCCGACCTGGTCGCGCTCCAGCGCACCTTCCAGTTCCCGCCCGTGGTCGCCATCCCCACCGCCTGGCGCCGGCAGACAGCCGCCACCCTCGATCTCGATGGCGTGATCCCAGCCGACGACCGGCTGCCCTCGCCCGACGACCGCCGCCAACCCTTCTACCACACCCGCGGCTTCAACACCGAAGACTGGTACGATCCCAACAACGTCTACTATGGCGCCGGTTGGGTCAATTTCTGGGATCCCGAACCGGGCTATCGCAGCATTGCCTGCACCGGGGGCGGCATCCCCTATGCCGGGGCCAGGGCCATCGCCTCCGGCAGCCCGGCCGACTATTTCGAGGCCGAGGGCTGGGGCAGCGCCGAGATCAATCTGCGCCCCGAATGGCTGACCGGCTACAGCCATGACGCTGACTGGAACCGGCTGCGGCTGAGCGAGAACCCCTACTGCGGCGGCCATTGGCGCATCTACGAGCCGAACGTCTCGGCCTATGCGGCGCCGCCGCTGCCCGGCACGCTGAAAGAGACACCGGTCTTCTATGCCCGCGACGACGCTCACGGCTGGTTCTACCATGTGGCGGAATCGTACTGGCTGACGGGCAACCCCTGGATTCGGGATTGGTACGAATTCGTGGCCGAGTTTCGCCGCGTGCGGCTGGGGCAACTCGATCCTTTCCCCGACCTCTATGCGCGCGCCCAGGCGCACTCGCTGGCCCACGTCGTCCAGGCGGCGCGCGTGGCCGGCCGGCCCGACCTGCTTGATAGCTTTGCCGCCTATGTGCGCAACCATCTGCGCCCCGGCCAGGACCGCCGCTACGGCGACAACCTCAGCGATCTGCCTTACGGCGGCGGCTTTCAAACCGGCTACCTCTCACGCGCCCTTGTCGCCTATCTCGAAGAACAACGGCTGCGCGGCGACTGGCAAGCCTATGCCGAGGGCTTTGCCTATTTGTCGGGGCTGGTGGAATGGAACTACAACTTCGGCAATTTCCCCTACTACTTCAACCCACGAGACGGCGGCAAAGGGCAATCGGGCGGCGAAAGCCTGAGCATGGTCGACCCTGTGGCCTGGTATTATTGGCACACCGGCAAGGTCAAGTACCGCCAACACCTGGAGCAATACGTAAACGGCGGCATCGATGGCGGCATCCCACCCTACGGCAACTTCAGTCTCTGGGAAGGCCAGTTCGAGGGTCGGTTCTATCTGTGGATGCAGGGCGCGGCCCGCCCGGCCGTGGCGCCGCCGCCGGCCATCGCTGACCTCACAGCCGTGCGCCTGGGCGACGCCGTCCAACTGCAATGGACGGCTCCCGCCGGCGCGGCCCGCTATCTGGTAGTCTGGGCCGAGCGCCCAATCGTCGAGTCGCAATCGCTCGACCTGGCGGTGATGAACTGGTGGGCGGCGAATGTCGTCGGCCCCGATCTGCAACCCACGCCGGGCCAGCGCCAAAGCCTGAATCTGGCGACGGGTGGGGCGACGCCGGTCTATGCAGCCGTCTTCAGTTTCGACGCCATCGACAACATGAGCGCCATATCCAACCTGGCTCTGGCAACGCTGCCGGGGACGGGTACGCCCACGCGCACCACCACACCCACCCGCACCCTCACCCCCAGCCCTTCGGCCACGCCCAGCCCCACCCCCACGCGCACACTAACTCTCACCGCTTCGGCCACGCGCACGGCCAGCCCCACTCCCACGCGCACACCAGCCCTCACCCCTTCGCCTACGGCCACAGCGCCGCCCGCAACCGGCGAGATCGGCGGCCATGTCTGGCTCGACCAGGACGGCGATGGGTTTCGGGACCCCGGCGAAGCGCCTCTGCCGGGCGTAGGCATCGTGCTGCTGGCTGGGGGCATCGCCGTAGATGCAAAGGTGACGACCGCTGACGGCGGCTATCGTTTTGTGGCAATATCGCCCGGACGCTACCTGGTGCGCGAGCAGCAGCCGCTGGGCCAGCGGCTCTCGACCACACCCGATGAAGTGGAAGCCGAGGTGTTGACCGGGTCCATTGTCCAAATCGATTTTGGCGATTGGGCGGGGTGGCCGGTCTGGCTGCCCTTGCTCATCCGCCGGCGCTGAAAGACGCTGAAACGTCCAAGCCAGTGTGCTATGAGGGCGTTTCGACCTCCCTGCGATGCTGTTGCTGCTCGAATAACAGAAGTTATCCTTGCTTTGTACCCCACGTCAGTCAGGCACGCCAACGGGCGGGCGATGACGGTCTGGGGGATGTGAGGGCGGCGCCTGCGCTCAGGCCAGCGGCCGCAATTGCGCCCAGGCCGAGGTGAGATGGCGGGCGATGTCCGAGGCCAACAAGGTGGGGCCGAGGGCTTGGGCGGCCAGCCGCCCGGCCAGGGCATGGAGATAGACGCCGGCGCGGGCGGCCGCCCAGCCGTCCACCCCCTGCGCCAGCAGAGCAACGATCGCCCCGGCCAGAGCATCGCCCGACCCGGCCGTGGCCAGGGCGGCGTCGGCAAAGGGGCTGATGGCCAGGGCGCCGTTGGGGTGGGCGATGGCGGTGAAGGCGCCTTTGAGGACGATGATCTGACCCCAGGCGGCGGCAAAACGCCGGGCATGCCCCCAGCGATCGGCGTTGATTTCCTTCGTGCTCAGGCCGCTCAGCCGGGCCATTTCGCCAGGGTGGGGTGTGAGGATGCTGCCGGGCGGGAGGAGGGCGGGACTATCCGGCTGTGTGGCCAGGGCATTGAGGGCATCGGCGTCGGCCACCAGGGGCGGCAGAGTCGCCGGGGTTCCTTTCTCGGTCAGGAGCAGGCGGCGGACGAGGGCGAAGGTCTCGGGTCGAGCGCCCAGGCCGGGGCCGATCAGAAGGGCGTCGGCGGTAGCGAACAGGTCGCGCAGCGAGGGCAGGGCGGCGGGAGAGAGTGCGGCTGTTTCTTGCTCGTCATCAGCCAGGGGGTGCGACGGCAAGGGGGAATGCACCGCTTCGGGCAATTGTCCGGCCACCAGCTGCCCCACCGGGGCGGCGGCGGCCAAACGGACGAGGCCGGCCCCGGCCCGGTAGGCCGCCTGGCAGGCGAGAGCGGCTGCTCCAGGATAGTTGCGGCTGCCGGCGACGACCAGGGCCACACCGAAGGTGCCTTTGTGCCCGGCCGGCGGCCGGGCGGGGAGGAGGGCGGCGACCTCGGCGGGGGTGAGGAGGTCGGGAGCGCTGGCGGGAGCGAGGCGGCGGTCGATGCCGATTTCGGCAATGCTCAGCCGTCCGCAAGCCCAAGCGCCGGGCGGCAAGAAGTGTCCGGCCTTGGGCAGGGCGAAGGTCACGGTCTGGTCGGCGGGCAGGGCCAAAGGGTCGAGGGCGCCGGTGTCGCAGTTCAGCCCGCTGGGGCAGTCGCAGGCAATGACCAGCGGCCGGGCAGGCGCAGCAGGCCGGGTAGGGTCGAAACGGTCGTGTTGGAGGCGATGGCGGGTCTCGATGGCTTCGCGCACGGCCTGCAGCAGGGCCGCCAACTCACCGGCGATGGGACGGGCGGCGCCGGTTCCTAGCAGGGCATCGACGATGACCGCGGCTTGCTCGACCAGTCGTACTAATTTGACATAACCATCATCCTGCTCCGCCCAGATGACCTCCCTCACCGTCTCCAGCAGGGGGTCGGTTCCGCGCTTGCGTTTCCAGATGTAGGGGAGGGCGGGTGCGCCCATAGCTTGTAGGCGGGCGCAAGCCACCAGGCCATCGCCGCCGTTGTTGCCGGGGCCGATGAGGAAGAGGATGGGGGCAGTGAACGGCCCCGCTTCAGCAATCGTGTCGGCCAGGGCGCGGCCGGCGGCGGCTATCATCTGCTCGTAGCTGAAGCCGGCGGCGTCGGTGGCCTGTTCCATGGCGACCATCTGGGCGACGGTGACGATTTTCATGGTCAGTTCATGGCCTGGAAGTGTGGCAATGCGCTCGGGCGAGGTCGGCGGATGCTGAGCAGCCAGAGGGCAAGCACGCCACAGGCGAAGAGGGCGAGGAGGAAGATGAGGCCATAGGTGAGGGGGATGGCGGCGGCGGCGCTGCCGATGGGGTTGAAGGGGTGGCGGATGACGCCGGTGTTGCGGTTGAGGACGAGGACCAGGGCCGAGAAGAGGAACTGGGCGAGAGCGTCGAAACGGCGGGAATCGACCCAGCGGCCCAGAAGCAGGACGATACCGCCCAAGACCAGGACGAGCAGGGTGAGCTGGGTGCGAGGCTCGCGCCAATCCACCCACACACCCCAACTCAGGCGGGCGGGAACCATCGAAAGCAGGAAACCAAGCAACCACGCCCCCAAGGCCACCTGCCCGACCACCCGAAACCAGCCATACCAGGCTTCTTGGCCCGTCAGAAAGACGACGGCGAGCACGGCCGCGACCAGAAAGAACAGCAGCGCTACTTGCGTCAGGCTGGCGTGGGCATAGACCCAGCGCACGAGTGTACCCAGCGTGCGTTCGGAGGGGGCGGTGATGAGGACGAGCAACCAGCCAAGGACGCCGGCGGCGAACAGCGCGAGCAGGCGGGGAGGACGAAGGGTGGTCATGGCGCAAGTATGCGTCAGGGGCGGGGGGAGGGTCAAACGCCGCCGCCAACGCCCGGTAGACCTGCAAGCTGTCAGGTGATCGCTATCGATTTGTGGTTCGTAGGCGACTTTGCTATCCTGCTGGCCGTGTTCACCCTTTTCGCCGTCTTCTATCTGCTGGTGCTGGTTTGGGTGGTCTGGCGACGTCGCTTGCTTTTGCCCGATGCCCTTGCCCCCGGCCTGCTTGCTGTGTTCACACTGGCTTTCTTTTGGCGGCTGGTCAGCGGCGATGTCTATATGCCTGCCGACGGCGGCGACCTGGCCAGTTTCCTGTTCCCTACCTATTCCTTCATCCAGCAGAGTCTGCGCCAGGGGGTGTGGCCGCTATGGAACCCGCATCTGTTCGGCGGGACGCCGTTCGTGGCCGAGGTGCAGTCGGGCATCCTCTATCCGCCGCATCTGCTCCGCTTCCTGTTGGGGCCGGAATTGCGCTACGCCGACATGCAGTGGCTGGTGTTATTGCACATCTGGTGGGCGGGGACAACGACCTATCTGCTGGGCCGAGGGCTGAAGCTGGGCCGATGGGGGGCGTTGTTTGCGGCCACGGCCTTCATGTTCAGCGATCTTTTCATCGTCCATTTCGGCAACCTGAACCTGGCGGCAGTGGCAAGCTGGCTGCCGCTGGCCCTGTGGGGCGTGCAACGCAGCCTGGAGCACAGCGAGCGCGGGGCTTTGCGGGGGGCAGCTGTGGCTGGGCTGGCGCTGGGGGTTGGCTCGTTGGCAGGGCATCCGCAAATGACGCTCTACAGCCTGATGGCGGCGGCGATGTGGGTGGGTTCGTGGCTGGCCCTGACCCGAAGCAGCACCAAAACGCCCTGGCGACGGGCTATCTTCACCCTGGTGGTGATGACCGGCGTGACGGTTGGCCTGATGGCCCCCTTGCTGCTCCCCGGTTTCCAGTTCGCTCGGCTGGGCGAGCGGGCCGAGTGGCGCTACGCCGAGACGGTCGGCTACTCACTCTCGCCCGCCCAATTGATCGGTTTGATCCTGCCGAATTTTTTTGGCCGTAGCCCTGCCTTGCATTGGGGTCTGTGGCCGCGGGTCGAGGCCGGCTACACCGGCATTCTCACCTTGCTGCTGGCCGGGGCTGGCATCCTCCTACGCCGCGACCGGCTGACCTGGCTGCTGGTAGGGTTGGCGGCGCTGTCGTTGGCCTTCAGCCTGGGCGTCTACAGCATCATCCACGGCTGGCTGACCTGGCTGTTGCCCGGCCTGGAGCAACTGCGCGCCCCGGCCCGTTTCATTTTTGTCTTCGATCTCAGCCTGGCCTTGCTGGCCGGGCGCGGGTTGCAGGCGATGCTGAAACCAGGATCGGAGGAGAGCAGGGCCGCCCTGGCTGGGTTCTGGCGTTTCTGCCGCACGGTGTCGATCGTTTTCATCGCTGTTGCCATCCCCCTGCTCTATGCCGTTCTCTTGCTGACGCAGCCTGCCGAGGGCGTCCTGCATCTGCGGGCCAGCATCGTCAGCATTGCCCTGATGCAGTTGGCGCTGTTTTTCGTGGCCGGGCTGGGGTTGCTGTATGCCCGCGCCCGAGGGTGGATGCGGCCGGGATGGTTCGCAGTCCTGGCCGTGATCCTGGTGCTTGTCGATCTGGCCTCGTTGGGGGCCTACGAGGATGTTTCGAGCCATGACCCGACGGCGAATTTCAACCGCCAGGCTATTCTCGATTTCCTGGCTGCCGACCCTGATCTGTTTCGCATCGATGCCCGCACCGATATCGACGCCCTCTGGCAGCCCGATACGGCCCAAACGCATGGTTTGTATGATGTGTGGGGGGTCGCCAATCCCTTGACTTTGGGCTACTATGTGGATTTTTGGAATGGTGTGGGTAGCCGCAGCACCGATCTGTATGCCTTGCTCAACACGAAATATGTCTTGGGGCGCAAGGACGTGGTGCTGGATTGGGAGGTGTGGGAGCTGGCTTTCGACGGCGACCCCGATCTGAATCTGTATCGCAACCGTCGCTTCCAGCCTCGCGCCCATCTGCTGGGCCGGGCGCTGCCGGTGCCCGATCTGGACGCGGCGCAGGCGGCAGTGCGCTCCCCGGCTTTTCAGCCGCTGGCCGAGGTGGTGGTGGAGGGTGGGGAGGCGCAGGATGGGCCGGGCGGCAGCGCGACGGTGCTTTCTCTGCGCGCTAATGGGATGTGGCTGATGACCGATTCGGCGGGCGCGGGCGTGCTCTTGGTCGGTCAGGTCTGGTATCCGGGCTGGGAGGCCAGTATCGACGGTGGAGCCTGGCAACCGGTGTTGCGGGCGGATGGCGTCTGGCAGGCAGTGCGGGTCCTGGCTGGGCAACACCAGGTGCAGCTGCGGTTTCGATCACGACCGTTCGCCGCCGTTTGGCTCCTGGCGGCGGGGGTGTTGCGGGTGGGGGTTGGGGGGTGGGGGTGGGAGAGGACGCGGGCGCGACGATAGACTGAACTGAGCCGGTAAAGGTGGAT
>CAYWPZ010000187.1:0-10313 GCA_964460135.1 uncultured Caldilineales bacterium
TACACCCAGACGCGCAAAATCACACACACCGAACGCCGTACCCTCAAGCTTGACAACATCCCCAATTGATGGTTTACAATAGCGATTGCTGAGGCCGGTTAGCCAGGCATCAGCACCAAGCCGATGTGGCGGAATTGGCAGACGCGCTGCGTTCAGGACGCAGTGGGCAGGCGCCCGTGGGGGTTCAAGTCCCTCCATCGGCACTCGGAAACGAACCCCGCCGGAATCACCCGGCGGGGTTCGTGCTGGTTGAGACTGCACTTTGGCCGATGATGAGACCCCCGGTGGCGCCGCAACGCCAACTGCGCACTGTCAGCCAACTTGTCGTGGCGTTGGGCATCTTGGCTTGCCTGGTGTTTGCCGTCATCTACAGCGGGCGCATCGTGGCCGGGGCGCGCACCCGGCAGCAGATGGTGGAGATGGAGGCCAGGGTCGAGCAACAGCGCCAGTTTCAACAACAGGTGCAGAGGTGGATCACCCAGGCGGATGATGCGCCGGCGGTAGAGGCTTTTGCTCGCGACGAGATGAATTGGGGCCGGGAGGGCGACAACCAGGTGATCACACTGGCGGCGCCGGCGGCGGCTCCCGCCCAGGCTGCCTCGCCCGCCCCATCGCTCGATCCTCGGCGCGACCTGCCCAACTGGCGGCTGTGGTGGAACTTGATCGTGGCGCCGGCGCAGCCAGCCGAAGAATGATTCAGCGGCGGCGATTTTCTTGACACCCCACCCAAAATCAGTATAATGACCCTCACGATGCGGGGTGGAGCAGAGGTAGCTCGTCGGGCTCATAACCCGAAGGTCAGGGGTTCGAATCCTCTCCCCGCTACCTGAAAGGCCCTGGCTGCAAGGCCGGGGCCTGATTTTGTGGCGACGTAGCTCAGACGGTAGAGCAAGCGGCTCATAATCGCTCTGTCGGCGGTTCGAATCCACCCGTCGCCACCAGCATCAAACCCCTGCCTCTGTGGTGAAGGCAGGGGTTTTTCGTTTACCAGGCGCTCGAAATCAGCCCCTTTTCGATTGCGTACTTCACCAGCGCCACCCGGCTGTGCAGATCCAGCTTCTGCATGATGTTCTCACGATGCCGGTCCACCGTCTTGACGCTCAGCACCAGCGCCTCGGCGATCTCGCGGTTGGTGTAGCCTTCGGCAATGTAGGTGAGCACCTCGCGCTCGCGCGGGGTCAGCAGCTCGGCAGGCTCGGCATGGCTGCCGCTATCCCGCTGCACATAGTCGGCCACCAGAAACCGCGCCAGCGAAGGGTAGAGGAAGACGTTGCCCTGCGCCACCACCCGGATGGCCGATACCAGATCGTCGGCCGCGGCTCGCTTGGGCACATAGCCCGACGCCCCCGCCTCTAGCATCTGGAAGAAATAGGGTTCGTCTTCATACATCGTCAGGGCCAGGATGGCGGTGCTGGGGCTAAGGGCCTTGATCCGCCGTGTGGCTTCGACGCCGCTCATGCCAGGCATGGCAATGTCCATCAGCACCACGTCCGGCTTCAGCGCTTGCACCGCTGCCAGCGCCGCCTCGCCGGTGGCCGCCTCGCCGACAATGCTCAGGTCCGATTCGGCGATGAACAGCATCCGCAAACCGGCGCGGACGATCTCGTGATCATCCACCAACAGCAGTTCGATCTTCTTGTCCGGCATGTTGAGACTCCAAAGGCAAGGGGAGGCTAACGATCAGCCGGGTTCCCTGACCCGGCCGGGAGAGGATTTCGACACGACCGCCCACCAGCGTCGCCCGCTCGCGGATGCCCATCAAACCCCAACCGCCCTGGCGACCGTCGCCCGGCTGCACGGCCGCCGGGTCGAAGCCGCAGCCATCATCTTCGACCATGAGCGTCGCCTCTGGCGACTTGAGCGCCAGCGTCACGGTCACGTTCTGGGCCTGAGCATGTTTGGCGACATTGTTCAGCGCCTCTTGAGTGATGCGAAAGAGTACGGTCTCGTATTCGGCGGGCAGGCGCATCTGCTCGGCGCCGACGATCAATTGGGTGCGGATGCGCCAGCGCGCCTCGTATTGCTTCAGATACCAGCGCAGGGTAGGGGCCAGGCCCAGATCGTCGAGATGAGAGGGTCGCAGGTCGGCAATGATCTGCCTCAGTTCGCCCAGAGCTTGAGTGCTCATTGCCCCCAACTCATGCACCTGCGCCGCCACCGGGCTGGCTTCGTTGTTTGCCAACGTTTCGACACCTCTGAGACCCAGAGAGATGGCCGTGAGCGACTGGCCGGTGGCATCGTGCAGTTCGCGGGCGATCCGTTGTCGCTCGGCCTCCTGCGCGCTGACAACGCGCCGCAGCAGCTGTCCCAGGCGGTCTTCACGCCCCTGCACCTCGCGGAAGAGATGCTCGATCTCCTGGCGGTCGCGGCGTTCGCTGGCCAATTGCGTTTCTTGCGCCTGGGCTTTGGCGTCAATGGCAGCGTCGAACTGCCGCCGGTTCTCGACCTCGAAGGCATTGAGGGCGCGGGTGATGAACCAGGTCATGGCCGCGGCCGTGACAGCCCGAAAGAGCTGGATTGGGATGCCAAACCACTGCAAGAAGGCGGCGCTGTTGAGAACGGTGGAGGGGACGAGGTCGGTCTGGCGGACGAAAACCTGCCCGACGATGCCGAACAGCGCCATTGCCGTCGCCGCCCACACCAGATCGCGACCAAACTGCGGCATGCCATGCTCGCGGAAGGTGCGCTGTTGCCGCATCAAGGCCCATGTGCTCACCAGGGCGCCGGGGATGCCCAGGCTGTAGCGGCCCAGGACATCGGCCAGCGCCACCGTCGCCGCGGCGTCGGCGTGCAAAAGCCGTGCGCTCACGGCCAGAGAGGCGGCCCAAAGGCCCACGATGCAGCACAACGGCAGGGCCAGTTGTTGCCAGGCGCGTTCAGGCGCGGCCAGCAGATACATGCCGAAGACCAACAGCAGGACGAAAGAGACGATCAGAAAGGCAGTGCGCAGCCACTCGGCCGCCAGGCTAGGGCTAAACCCGGCCGTCAAGGAGCCGATCTTCTGGAACATTTCGATCCACTCGTGCATGGCGTGCAGGGCGCCAAACCCGGCCAGCGGCAGGATGGCCGTGGCAAAGCGGAAGCCCGAACGTTGCCGGCCGGCCTGCAACAGCGCCAGGCTGAGGGCGAAAAAGGCCAGGCCGTATACGAAGTAGACGACAATGATGTTGCGGACGAAGAAGGCCGAGATCAGGTTCATGGTCTGCGTTGGTAATACTGAATCCATTATACCGCGATGCACGCGCTTGCGCCACCAGCGAGGGGCAGCTTTCGCCGCTGAACCAAGTCCCTACTCCCGGCGCCCGGCTACCCGATGGCTCTAGCGCCTTCCGCTCGCAAGGGCGCCGGGCGCAAGAGCACCGGGCGCAAGAGCACCGGGCGCAAGAGCGCCAGCTCCTTTTCAGCTTCGCCTGCAACCATGCTAAAATCGCAGACTTGTGACCTTCTTCTGGACTTCGCCGTTTGGCTCGATTGCGTTGCTGGCAGTCGGTGGGCTTCTCTTGATCTTGCTCGAGCGCTACCTGCCGCCGCGCCGCCTGGCCTGGGCATCACTCGCCCTTGCCGGCCTGGCCTGGTTGTCCTGGCTGTTGTTACGACTCCAGGCCGATCTCGATGCCGTCCAATGGCTATGGTCGCCGCCGCTCAGCCTGCCCACCAGCCTGCAATTCCGTTTGCAGCCGGGGTCCTGGTTGGCGGGGTTGGTCGTGCTGCTGGTTGTCTTTGTCGCCCTCAGCCTGCCGGGATGGAGCCGGCGACCGGGTTTCATCTCGGCGCGCGTGTGGGCGATCTTCCTCGCGGCGCAGGCCTTGCTGGTGCTGCTGGCCGGCAACTGGCTGACGCTGATCGGGCTGTGGGTGGGGCTGGTGCTGCTGGCGGGGCTTACAACGGGGGGGGCGGCGTCGGTGCGGGCCTGGTCGTATGGCATCCTGGGCAGTCTGTTTCTGATGGCGGCGCCGCTGTTCAACGGCGGCCGCAGCCTGGAGGCGCCGCTCGACACCCTGGCCCTCAACCTGCAGGCGCAGTTCCTCGTCATTCTCGCCCTTGCCATTACCCTCGCCGCCTATCCGTTCCACCTCTGGCTTCTCCCTTCTGGCCGACAAAGCCTCGAGCAGCCGCCCCTGACCGGCCAGCGCCTGACTGCCCAGCTTGTCCCGGCCCTGGTCGCCCTCTCTTTGCTTGCATTGTTCGATCTGCCCTTGTTGGCCACGCAAGCCTGGGCGCCGCTGGCCACCGTGGCCCTGCTGGGCAGCGCCGTGGCCGCCTGGGCCGAACAGGACGAACAACGCGCCTGGGTTTTCCTGCTGGTCAATCGTTGCGCTTGGGCGTTGCTGGTGGTGGGCCTGGCGCAAGCGAATAACGTTGTCGTCTCGCTGCTGGCCTTGCTCAGCCTGGGTCTGGGCGCCTCGCTCTGGGCGCTGGCCGGCGCTGGTGGGCGGTCGGCGCGCCGCAACTGGCCGCTGTGGTTGGCGGCTGCCGTGTGGTTTGGTCTTCCCCTCACGCCTGGCTTCGTCCCTACCCTGGGGCTGGCCAGCCTGGCCGGGACATGGATCGCCGCTCCCGGCTGGCTGGTGCTGCTCCTGGCTCAGAGCCTGTTCATTGCCGCCCTCCTCGGCCGCCCCGCCCCAACGCCTGTCACCCCCGCGCCCGCAGACCTCGCGCCGGCTGGGCTTCGGATCGCATTGGCCGCGGTCGCCGGTGCCGCCATCTGGTACGCGCTTGCTCCGCAGGCCCTGGCGACGCTGCTTGGCGCTGCGGCCCCCGTCGTCCTCCGTCTCGACGACGTGACCGGCCTGCAATGGCTCACGCTGCTCCTGCCCCTGGCCGTGGGCGGGCTGTTGCTGCGCACCGCTGAGCGCTGGTTTGCCGCCTGGCGGTCGGGCCAGCGCTTAGCCGCCTCTCTGGCCGGTCTGGACTGGCTGGCAGCCACCCTGGGGAGGGCTTCGCACCTGCTGCGCGTCGTTCTCAGCTTCATTGCCGACCTGGTGGATGGCGCCGGCCAGTTCGGCTGGGTGATCCTGGTCATCCTCGTGGCCTGGCTGCTCCTGCGCGGCTGATGTACCTTGCCGCGTCGGCCGGGCCTGGCTGCACCCGCCGCCTGCTTCCTTTCTCCCTCATGCCTGAACTCAACGACTTCCTCCGCTACATCGGGCCGCTCTCTGCCCCAACCATCCAGGGCCTCTCCCTGCTGCTGGCGGCCGGCATCCTTGTCCTCAGCGACTGGCGACTGGCGCTGGCGGCCTTTGCCGGGCTGCACGTGCTGGCGGGGGCGCTCCTGCTCGAAGCCAATTTGCCGCGCGAATGGGGCCTCTTGCAGTGGATTGTCGGCGCCCTGGTGGGCGTGATGTGGTTCCTTTCTGCGCGCCGCGTCGACACCATCCAACGCCGCCAGCAGGGCACCCCCTGGTGGCGGCCGCGCTGGCGGCTCAACGCTTCCACCCTTCAGCGGCTGGCGCTGGTACTCTTACTGGTTGTGGTCATCTATGTCGTCCGCCCCGCCCTGCCGTTCCCCAACCTCGACCTGCAACGCGCCCGCTTCGCCACCATCCTGGCCCTGACCGGGTTGCTCGGCCTGGGACTGGGCGACCGACCGCTGCGCTGGGGGTTGTGTCTGGGCGTTTGGGTGTTGGCGGCCAGTTTCGCCCTCCAGCATCTGCGCGTCGATGTCGGGACGGTAGGGCTATTGGCCGGGCTGGAGATCCTGCTCGGTTTCGCCATCTCCTATCTAATCGTCGTCGATGGCGCCCGCTTCTGGACGCAGTCGGAGGGCATGTGACCCTGCTGGCGGCTGTGGTGCTCTGGCTGCTGCTGCTGGCGCTGGCAGCGCACCTGCTGCGGCGCTTGCCAGGGTTGCCGGGGCTGGTCATTGCCGTGGGCATGGCCTTGCTGCTTGGGTTCCTATGGCGCCTTCCCAGCGCCGGCGAGCTGATGGTCATGGGCCGGACCATCAACCTGGCTCGCCCCAATGTTTTTCTCGGCTTCACCCTCTTGCTCGATGCTTCGGCCCGCGCTCCGGCCTTCTTGCTGATCTTTTGGGGCGGGGTCTTCGGCCTGGCCGCGGGCTGGACCGGGGCTGACCGGGTTCTGTTTTCCACCATTCCCCTCATCCTGGCCGCCATGATCATCGCCCTCAGCAGCGCGCCGATGCTGTGGGCGCCCCTTTGGCTGCTGGCGGCGGCCGTGCTCATGGCCTTCCCCGCCCAGGGCGCCAGCCCCCGCCTCTCGCGCCCTGCCCTGCGCATTCTTCTCATCCCCACCCTCGCCTTCCCCTTCTTCCTCTTTGCCGCCTGGGCCCTGGCGCAAAGCGACCTGGCCGTGCGCGAACACGAACTGTGGGTAGCGGCCTGGCGCGGCTTGGTCATCGGCCTAGCCATCCTCCTCACGCCCGTGCCCCTCCACAGCTGGATCACCGGCCTGGGCGATCACGCCCCCCCCTTTGCCGCCGCCTTTCTCGTCGGCGTCTGGCAGATCACCGCCTATGCTCTTGTGCGCCGCATCCTGCTGGCCTACCCCACCGTGGCCGAATACACCGACCCTGCCCTCTGGCTGCCCTGGCTGGCGGTGATCCAGGTGCTATGGGCGGCGGTCCTGGGCCTGGGCAGCCATCGTCTGGGCCAGTGGTGGGGCTATCTCCTGCTTTGGGACTACGGCGCCGCCTTTTTGCTCTGGAGCCTGAGCGGCGAGTTCGGCAACGAAGCCCTGATCTGGCTCTCGCTGGCCCGGCCGCTGGTGTTGGTGCTGATTGCCGGTGGTCTGCAAGCCTTTGGCCGTCGTTTTGGCGCCGGCGCCTCCCTGAGCGACCTCCACGGCGGCTTCGAACGGCTGCCGTTGGCCAGCATCGGCCTGGTTGCTGGCGGCCTGTTTCTGTTGGGTTGGCCCCTAGGCGCGCTCTTTCCGCTGCGGATGGCCGTCATCCGTCTGGCCGAGGCCAGCCAGCCGGGCGCCTTCCTGTGGGTGGCGCTCTCGCTCCTGCTGATGACTGTGACCACCGTGCGCGTCCTGCGCGCCCTCGGCCGGCCCCTGAGCGATGCCGCTCTCCTGCGCGAGGCCCCCCATCTGGGCTGGCTCATCATCCCCCTGCTCCTCGTTGGCTTTCTCCTCTCCATCCACCCCTCTCTTCTCGACCCTGTCACTGTCACCCTCAGCAACTGGCTGGCCCGGTCGCCCTGAGCGCAGCCCTGATAGCTTTTGGCAGCCAGGCGGTGCTACAGTGCCTGTGGCGTCCCTCCCCTCACGCCCATCATCCCACGCTCCCACCGCCTTGTGGGAGTTTTTTTGCGCTTCGCCCCCCTCCTCCCGCCGATGCCCAGCAGCCGACTCCAGGGTTTCTACCAGCTCCCGCCCCAGCGCCGCCGCCAACAACTCGCCCTTTGGGCCGGGCTGAATGAGGACGACCTGGCGTCGCTGGCGGGCGGCCTCAGTCTGGAGGCCGCCGATACCTTGGTCGAGAACACTGTTGGCCTCTATGCCCTGCCCTTTGCCATCGCCCCCAACTTCATCATCGATGGCCGCGAGCTGCTGCTGCCGATGGTGGTCGAGGAACCCTCGGTGGTGGCGGCCCTGGCCAATGCGGCCCGGTTGGCGCGGGCGGGCGGCGGCTTCAGCACCGGCAGCACCGAAGCGGTGATGATCGGCCAGGTGCAACTGTTGGCGGTCCCCGACCCCGAAACGGCGACCGCACGCATCCTCCACCACAAAACCGAGCTTCTGGCCCAACTGGAGGCCCTGCACCCCACCATCAGGCGGCTGGGCGGAGGCCCGCGCGACCTTCAGGTTCGCCGTCTGGACGACACCCTCGCCGGGCCGATGCTGATCGTCCATCTGCTTTTCGACGCCCGCGACGCCATGGGCGCCAATGCCGTCAACACCGCCGCCGAGGCCCTGGCCCCCGCCCTCGAATCGTTGAGCGGCGGGCGGGCGTTGCTTCGCATCCTCAGCAACCTCAGCGACCAACGCCGGGCATGGGCTTCCTGCCGCATCCCCACCGCCGCCTTCGCCGCCGCCGAATTCGATGGCAGCGAGGTCGCACGCGGCATCGAACTTGCCACCGCCTTTGCTCTGGCCGACCCCTACCGCGCCGCCACCCATAACAAAGGCATCTTCAACGGCATCGATGCCGTCGCTCTGGCCACCGGCCAGGACTGGCGCGCCATCGAAGCCGGCGGCCATGCCTACGCCGCCCGCGATGGCTGCTATCGCTCGCTCAGCGAATGGCGGTTGGAAGGCGAAGAACTGGTCGGGCGCCTGGAACTGCCGCTGGCCGTTGGCGTCGTCGGCGGCATGACCCGCCTGCACCCCACCGCCCGCCTCGCCCTCAAGATCCTCGGTCAACCCGACGCCCGCACCCTTTCCCAGATCCTGGCTGCCGCCGGCCTGGCCCAGAACCTGGCCGCCTTGCGCGCCCTGGCCGCCGAGGGCATCCAACGTGGTCACATGGCCTTGCATGCCAGGCGTTCAGGGCTGCCATGAAGGGAGTTCCGGGTTCGGGGTTCCGAGTTCCGGGTTGAGCAGAGAGGGTCTCCGAGCCAGCGCCGCGAATGAGTTCGCCACCTGACCAATATAACCTGCCGAAGCAGGTTGCCCCCTCGGCATCATCCCAACCCCGTCAAAAAGAAGCAATCCCGCCCCCTATCCCGCCTCCCTCCTCCCGGAACCCGGAACACACCACCCGCCCAATGACCACCCTCCTCCAACCTACCCGCGCCGTCGGCATCGCCGGCTACGGCGCCTACATCCCCCGCTACCGCCTCCCGGCCCAAGAAGTCTCGGAGATGTGGACGGACGGAACCGCCGAGCCGCCGATCGCAGAAAAGGCCGTCCCCGGCCTGGATGAAGACACCGCCACCATCGCCATCGAGGCCGCTCGCAACGCCCTGACCCGCGCCGGCATCGCCCCCACCGACCTGCGCGCCATCTGGGTAGGCAGCGAAAGCCACCCCTATGCCGTCAAACCCACCTCCACCATCGTCGCCGAGGCCCTGGGCGCGGCCCCCATGGTGCAGGCGGCCGATTGGGAGTTCGCTTGCAAGGCCGGCTCCGAGGCCATTGTCGCCGCTGTCGGCATGGTTGGGTCGGGCATGGCCGATTTTGCCATGGGCGTGGGCGCCGATACGGCCCAGGGCCGGCCCGGCGACGCCCTGGAATACACGGCCGGCGCCGGCGGCGCCGCCATCATCGTCGGCCCGGCCGAGCGGTCGCTGGCCCGTTTCGAGGGTTCGCTCTCCTATGTCACCGACACGCCCGACTTCTGGCGGCGGCCCCAGGCCGAATATCCCTCGCACGGGATGCGTTTCACCGGTGAACCGGCCTACTTCCACCACATCGTCACCGCCGGCGAGATGATCTTGCAGGCGCTGGGCCGCACCGCCGCCGACTATCGCTTTGTCGTCCTCCACCAGCCCAACACCAAGTTCCCCACCAAGGCCGCCCAACAACTCGGCTTTCGCCGCGAGCAGTGGGAGACCGGTCTGCTGGTGGGGCGGATCGGCAACACCTACTCCGGGGCTTCTATCGTTGGCCTGAGCGCCGTGCTGGATGTCGCCCAGCCGGGCGAGCGTATCCTGGTCGTCTCGTTTGGCTCCGGCGCCGGCAGCGACGCCATGTCGTTCGAAGTTACCGGCGGCATCCACGACCGCCGCTTGCTGGCCCCCAGCACCGAAGACTATATCCGCCGGCGCACGGTCATCGACTACGCCACCTATCTCCGCTATCGCGGCAAGTTGAAGATGAAATGAGACCAGTAGCTATCGTTGGCATCGGGCAAACGCCCGTGGGCGAACTGTGGGACAAGAGCATCCGCCATCTCGGCCACGACGCCGTGGTGGCGGCCATGCAGGATGCCGGGGTCGAGACGGCCGACGCCCTCTTCGTGGGCAACATGCTTTCGGGCGAATTGGCCGGGCAGGAGCATCTGGCCACGCTCATCGCCGATTTCGTCGGTCTGCGCGGGGTCGAGGCGGCCAAGATCGAGGCCGCCTGCGCTTCGGGCGCGGCGGCGCTGCGGCTGGGGATGATGGCCGTGGCCAGCGCTCAGGCCGAGACGGTGATAGTGGCGGGGGTGGAGAAGATGACCGACACCCTCCCCGACGAGACCACGGCCGGGCTGGCGCTGGCGGCCGACCAGGAGTATGAGGTGGCCGAGGGGGCGACGTTTCTGGCCCTGAATGCGATGTTGATGCAGCGCTATATGCACGAATACGGGGTTTCGCACCACGACTTTGCCCCTTTCCCGGTCAACGCCCATCACAACGCCCGCAACAACCCCAACGCCATGTTCCCCATGTCCATTTCGGACGAGAAATACGAGAAGGCGGCCC
>CAYWPZ010000188.1:0-10262 GCA_964460135.1 uncultured Caldilineales bacterium
CCGGGTTGCTCATGCTTCTGCTCAACCCGCTCACGTTGTGGGATGTCGGCTTTCAGCTCAGCTTCGCCGCCACCCTGGGCCTCATCCTCCTCGGCCAGCCCATGCAACGCCGTTGGCAACAAGGGATTGGCCGGAAGCTGCCCAAGTTTGCCCGTGGTCTGGTGGCCGAGGGCCTGCTGATCACACTGGCTGCGCAGATCGCCACCCTTCCCCTCATCGTCTACTATTTCGGCCGGCTGTCGTTGATATCGCTCCTGGTCAACGTGCTCATTCTGCCGGTGCAGCCGTTCATCCTCATCGGCGGTGGGCTGAGCATCCTGATCGGCTGGGCCTGGCTGCCCCTGGCCCGGGTGGCCGCCCTCATCCCCCACGCCGGCTTGTGGTGGACGGTGGCGGTGGTGCAGCAGGGCGCGGCCATCCCCTTTGCCTCACTCGAAATCGACACCTTTGGCCGTTTCATCGCCCTGATCGCCCTCATTCTCTATGGGCTGACCTTCTTGTGGTGGTTGTTGCGCCAGGAGCAAGGCGCCGCCACGCTGCTGCCGCCGGCCGGGCGCCTGCCGCTGCTGCGCGGCGCCGTCCTGGCCGGGTTGCTGATCCTGCCCATCTGGGTGGGGGCCGCCTGGCGCGAAGCCCGACCCGACGGCCGCCTGCACATCCACCTGCTGGGGCGAGAATGGGCGGCCGAGTTCCTGCTGGTGGCGCCCAACGGCAACAGCGCCCTGATCACTACCGGGCGCGAGTCGCCCGCCTATCCCCTGCCGGCCCTGCTTTCGCTGCTGCCCGGCCAGCGCTGTCCCCAGCTTGTCCTCGTCGCCCGCCCGGCGGCGCCCGCGCCCGATCTGGGCGACTGTCCACATTCGCAGGTGCTTGTCGCCGTCCACCCGGCGTTGCAGCCTGGCGCCCAGATCACACTGGCAGATAGCGTCGTCCTCACCCAACTTACCGGCGGCGACGACGAAGCCCTGCTCTTCATCCTGCGGTACAATGATTTCTCGACCCTGCTGCCGTTCGAGAACAGCCAGGAGACGCAAGCGGCCCTGCTGCAAGAGGCGCCGACCGGGATTTCACTGCTCCCGGCCCCCTTCCCCGGCACAGGCGCCTGGCCGCAGCCCGACCTGCTGGCGCACCTCCACCCGGGGCTTGTACTCGTGCCGCAGGGCGCCACCTATCCCCCTGCTGTCATGGCCCGGCTGAGCCAGGCGACCACGGCCGCCATCGTCAACGATGCTATTACCGAGATCACAACCGACGGCCGCAGCTTTCGCCTAACCACGCGCCCCTATCCTCAAGACGACCTCACGCCCTGAAACCAACGGTCAAGGACTATGCCAAAACTGTGGGGCGGACGCTTCGACCACGAAGCCGACGCCATTCTTTCCCGCTTCAACGACTCCATCGGCTTCGACCGGCGGCTGTGGGAGGCCGACATCCGCGGCTCGCGCGCCTATGCCGAGGCCCTGCACACCGCCGCCGTGCTGACCGCCGCCGAAACGCAGCAGATCCTCCACGGTCTGGAGGCGGTGGGCGCTGAGTGGGTCGCCGGCCGCTTCGCCCTCCAACCCGACGACGAAGACATCCACACGGCGGTGGAGCGGCGTCTGCACGAGCTGATCGGCCCCATCGCCGGCAAGCTGCACACAGGCCGCAGCCGCAACGACCAGGTCGCCGCCGACCTGCGCCTGTTCCTCGGCCAAGAAATTGGCGAGATGGAGGCCCGGCTTGTGTCCTTGCAG
The DNA here is from genome assembly GCA_964460135.1 of uncultured Caldilineales bacterium. GTDB lineage: Bacteria > Chloroflexota > Anaerolineae > J102 > J102 > SSF26. The sequence goes on from CAYWPZ010000188.1 coordinate 1,737, forward strand.
ATGACCCTGCTTGCCGCCTCCGAGCGCTATCTCGACCTGATCATGCCCGGCTACACCCACCTGCAACCGGCGCAGCCCATCCGCTTCAGCCACTGGCTGCTGAGCTACTTTTGGATGTTGCAGCGCGACCGCGAGCGGCTACGCGACCTATCTCGGCGCGTGGACGTGATGCCATTGGGTTCAGGCGCGCTGGCCGGGACGCCGCTGCCCATCGACCGCCAGGCGCTGGCCGCCAGGCTGGGCTTTGCTCAGGTCAGCACCAACAGCCTGGACGCCGTCAGTGACCGCGATTTCGTGGCCGAGTTTCTGTTTTGGGCGGCGTTGTTGGGGGTGCACCTCAGCCGCCTGAGCGAAGACCTCATCCTCTTCTCCAACCCCAGCCTGGGCTTCGTCATCCTGGCCGACGCCTTCACCACCGGCTCCAGCCTGATGCCGCAGAAGAAAAACCCCGATGTCTTCGAGCTGGCTCGCGGCAAGGCCGGCCGGCTCATCGGCCACCTGACCGGGCTGCTGACCACGCTCAAGGGCCTGCCCAGCAGCTACAACAAGGATTTGCAGGAGGACAAGGAACCGTTGTTCGACGCCATCGACACCCTGGCCCTGGCCCTGCCCGTCCTCGCCGGCGCCATCGAGACCATGTCGCCGCAGCCCGACCGCATGACCGCGGCCCTGCGCGACGACATGCTAGCCACCGACCTGGCCGATTGGCTGGTGGCGCAGGGCGTCCCCTTCCGCCAAAGCCACGGCATTGTCGGCGAGGTGGTGCGGCTGGCCGAGCGACGGGGGTGCTCGCTGCGTGACCTCGCCCTGAGCGACCTGCAAACCATCCATCCGGCCTTCACCGCCGATGCCCTGGCGGTGTGGGATTTCAAGCGTTCGGTCGAGCAGCGCGCTGCTCCTGGCGGCACGGCCCGCGCCGCGGTCTTGGCGCAACTTGCCCAAGCGCGAAGGTTGGTGGAGACTGAGTGACAGCCAAACGAACAACGACCCATTGGATTTCGCGCTGCTGTGTAGCTATAATTTGGAGACAGGCGCTGCTATGAGTAGCTACAACATGAGCAGACCTTTGCACCGGAGGCATCCTATGACAGCAGTGATTGCATTGACGCCCGATATCGAGGCGGCGCCTATGACATACGCCGAGCAACAGAATACAACCGTTGAGATTACTCGCTTTGCAGAGCCTGTATGCACAATTCGTCGCGCCCCGAAACGGCGGCGCCAACGGCGGTGAAACTGATTCACTGGCCAGTTTCCTGGAAGGCTATATCGGAGTCCTTCATAGTAGCGAATTTGTGCCAGGCGGAGCGCAAATGTCAGCGGAAACTGGTTTCGAAATTCACCGCTGGCCTGGTGCATCAGAAAGAAATGGGGCGGATGTGATTCTGACCGGTACCGGAGTGCTGATGGAAAAACATCAGAATGTGCCTATGGATTTGGCTGACGCCTCTTTGCTGACCATCGCCGAAAGCCGCGGAATGCAGGAGATTATTACACTTGACGCTGATTTTTATATCTATCGCTTAAGCGATGGCGCGGCGCTGACAGTCATAAGGTAGAGGAAATCGGATGTATCAGAGTTACTTCCGCTGCTTTCGCGGCTGCCCCGGCCGCTATTCACTCTACGAAGTCATCTACACCTGCCCCAACTGTGGCGGTCTGCTCGAGGTCGCCCATGATGCCCAGGCGCTGCGGGATCGCTCTGGCTCCGGCTGGATGCGTTTGTTCGAACACCGATCGGGAACCACGGATTGGCCGTTTGGCTCCGGCGTCTGGCGCTACAAGGAATGGGTTATCCCCGATCTGGCCGATGATAACATCGTCAGCGCCTTCGAGGGCAACACCAACCTCTTTTGGGCGGCGCGCTTGGGCGAGCAGATCGGCGTCCCCGATCTGTGGGTCAAACAGTCGGGCAACAGCCACACCGGCTCGTTCAAAGACCTGGGCATGACGGTGTTGGTCAGCGTCGTCAAGCAGATGATCGCCCAGGGCCGGCCGATCCAGGCGGTGGCCTGCGCCTCCACCGGCGACACCTCGGCCGCGCTGGCAGCCTATGGCGCCGCCGCCGGCATCCCCACCATCGTTTTTCTGCCCCAGGGCAAAGTCAGCCGCGCCCAACTCATCCAACCCATCGCCAACGGCGCCACCGTCCTCGCCCTCGACACCGATTTCGACGGCTGCATGAAGATCGTCAAAGAAGTGACAAAGGACAACAGCATCTACCTGGCTAATTCGATGAACTCGCTCCGCATCGAAGGTCAGAAGACGGTCGGGATCGAGGTCGTGCAGCAGTTTGATTGGCAAACCCCTGATTGGTTCGTGATCCCGGTTGGCAACCTGGGCAACATCAGCGCCCTGGGCAAGGGGCTGCTGCAAATGAAGGAGTTGGGGCTGATCGACAAGCTGCCACGGCTGGCTGCGGCCCAGGCCGCCAACGCTAATCCGTTCTACGAGTCGTACAAGCGTGGTTTTGTCGAAAAAGTCAGCCTCAAAGCCCAAACCACCCTGGCTTCGGCCATCCAGATCGGCGACCCGGTGAGCTACGAGAAGGCCGCCGTCACCTTGCAGCACTTCGACGGCGTGGTTGAGCAAGCCAGCGAGCACGATCTGGCCGAAGCCGCGGCCCGCGCCGACCGCACCGGCCTCTACACCTGCCCGCACACCGGCGTCGCCCTGGCGGCGCTGACCAAGCTCGTCCGCCAGGGTGTGATCCAGTCGCACGAAAAGGTCGTGGTCATCTCCACCGCCCACGGCCTCAAATTCACCCAATTCAAGGTCGGCTATCACGATGACACTTTGGCGGGCGTGGAGGCGCACCTGGCCAACCCGCCCATTTATCTGCCGGCGGATGTGGATGTGGTCAAACGGACGTTGGAGAAGAAGCTGGCGTGAGCCTGAGATCAGGCTTTCGACAAGCTGAGGGCGCTATCGCGTCGCAGTCCGGTCAGATGGATGAGAAGGCGGAGCGCCTCGTTCACGGCGGCTTCGTCCGGGAACGCCCTGGCGACATCAGGCTCAAGCAACACCAGGTTCGCGCCTTCACGATACCGCGCCGCGTACTTGCCCCGAACACCGTCTTTTAGCAGTGTGTGCAGATCGTAATCTGGACGTAGTTCATCGTCCAAACTCAAACCAACTGTATCCCCGACGTCAGAATCTCTTTCGCCAATGGATTCTGCATATTGAAATCTTGGGGTGCAAAGGGAATGACCTCGATCTCGCTGCTCACTGACAAAGTAATCCTCCTGATCTTGTCCTTGTCAGCGATGCGGTCGCCGACAAAGATATCGGAAACGAGAGCAATATCGATATCACTCCATTCGTGTGCATTGCCCTTGGCATAACTGCCAAAAAGAACTGCCTCTTTGATTGGAATGTCATTTCTGTTCAGGTCTTGGAGATAGCTATCGATTGTGTTCTTTACTTTAGAAGAGAGTTGAGCCACTGAAACAATCCCTTTATAATTAGTAATTGCTCTTGCGCATACTTCTCATCACAACGCTGGTAGAATTCCAACTTGTAATCAGGATATCGCGCTTGAACATTGAAATCATTGATCTTGTCAAGACTGAATTTCTGCTCGTCATCCAGTTGCAATTTGGCATATTCTGCCAATCTCACAAGGTTATGAATCTTCGGGGGGATGGTGTTGTCATTCCTGTCGACGAAAAGCGCCTTTAGAATCTTCTCCAACGCCAGATTACCGACAAACAGGCTCTAGTCATGTCTCCCGGACTTGAATATGACTTCGGCGGATTCAAGATCGTGCAGGGCACTATCTCGCCAATACCTGAATGGGCGGTGGTGAAGCAAGCATGGCAATGTCCGCCCCGCCCCAACAATCGCCTCCCCCTGGCTGCCTTTTCGTCGTCGGGCCGTCGCTGCGCGCGGATCAGCCTATCTTTTCGATGATAGCTACTGCATTACTGTGCCGCTGGTGGTCGCGTATGAACGGGATCAGGTGATCTGAAAGGTTGCCAGGTGATTACCAACACATGTCCTCCCCTCCCCCCTTCACCACCCCCACCGGCCTGCAGGTTACCTTCCGGCGCCTGCGGCTCGAAGACGCGCCCTACATCGTCGATCTCTTCGATCATCTCAGCCCCCAGAGCCGCTACCAGCGTTTTCAGATTCCCCTCAACCAGCCGGACCGCGCCTGGGTGCAACAGACGGCCCATGATCTGGCCGATGTTCAGGAACCGGGCGAGGGCTGGCTGGCCTTCGCCGATCTGCCTGACCAACCCGATGCCTGCATCGGCGGCGGGCGCTTCATCAGCACCGGACCCGGTGAAGCCGAAGTCTCGGTCACGGTGCGCGACGACTTCCAGGGTCAGGGGCTTGGCGCTGAAATCCTGCAGCTGCTGTTCGGCGAGGCGCGCAATGCCGGCATACATACCCTCGTGGCCTATGTGCAGGCCACCAATCAGTCCGTGTTTCGTATGCTGGCGCGGGTTGGCATCCCCTATCGACGCAGCACCCATCAGGGCGAAACCCGAATCGAACTGGATCTGTCTGCGCCCCTCCCATCACCCTAACAAACGAGACGAAAGGGCAATCCCGAACACTCGCCAGAGGCGGATATAGCACGACTGACGCCCTCCAGTCCTTTTTGGGGTCTGGGACAAAGCATGATATGCTGGTCATGACGCACTGCGTCACAGGAAAGGCGCCAATGAAAACCCCTCAATTGACATTTCTTACAAGCCGGAAACGCCGCATTTGGGTGCGCCCGATGACCCGCGAGGACGCGCCGCTGCTGATCGATATCTTCGCTCATCTAAGTCCCCAGAGCCGCTACATGCGATTTCACGAGTCGCTGGAGTCGCCAGACCAGGAGCGGATCGAGAAGACAGCCCTTGAGATTGCTTCGCTGACGCCGGACCAGGGCCGCGGCTGGCTGGCTTTCGCCAGTATTCACAGGCGCAGGACGCCCGTGGGTGGGGTGCGCTGGGTGCGCGTCGATGACGAGACTGCTGAGATCGCCCTGACCATACGCGATGATTTCCAGGGCCAGGGTATCGGCAGTGAACTGCTGTGTATTGCCGTGTTGGATGCCGATGCGTCCGGCATTGCCAAGATCGTGGCCGTGATTCAAGGCGCCAACCACCCGATCACGCGACTGCTCCGGCGCTCGCCTGTGCCGCTGCACAAGACCGTCTCGGGTGGCGAGATCTACGTCGAGATCGACCTGAAGGGGAGCGGGATCGTGGAAAGCCTGCGCGAACTGGCGTCGGCGGTGGCCGTCTGATCAGGTCAGGCGTAGCCGCTGGAAGAGCCACGGCCCCAGACCGATGACGAAGAAGCCGACCAGGGCGTAGCGAAGCAGGCGGACGGCCTGATCGAGCCAGAAGCTGCCTTCGACAAGGGGCGATAGCGCCAGGTCGAGACCGTAGAAAAGGGTGAGGAGGAGGAGGACGCCCAGAACGCAGCGGGCAAGCCGGCGTCGCCACGAGCCTGATGGGTGGAAATGCAGGCGCTGCTCATCCCAGATCAGGCCGAGCAAAAAGCCGAGGAGAACGCCAGCGATGCGCGCGCCCGAATCGGCCGGGCGCTGGCCCTCCCAGTTGGGCGGGAAGACGAGCAGCAGCACAAGCGCCAGCAGCAGCGCCGCCCCCAGCTGTCGCGGCCAGCCCCAGTTGCGGACGCGTCCGGCCAGCCACGACGCCGCCCTGAGCGCAAACCACATCGCAAGCAGGCCCACAATCCAGCCGCCAACCACATCGGCGGGGAAGTGGACGCCCAGGTAGGAGCGGGAAAGGCCGATGGCGATGATCATGAAAAGCGCCAGGAGGGTGAACCAGCCCCGGCGCACTGCCACCGCCAGGGTTCCCCACACGCCCACAGCCGGGGCGGCGTGGGTGCTGACAAAGCCGGGCGAGCTTTCTTCCCACAATCGCAGCACCGGCGCGCCCGGCCGGGGCAGCTGAAAGGCCCACTTGATGAATTCGCCCACATAGAGCGAGACTATCAGCCCGCTCCCTGCCAGCAGCCCCAGGCGCCTGGAGATGGCCCAGTAGAGCACGGGGAAGAGCAGGATGTAGAAGTATTCACTGCCCAGATAGGTCATCAAGCGCATGAAGGCATCCAGGGCAGGGCTACGAAAGCTCTGGAGCCATACCAAGAACGGTACGCTGGCGTTGTTGAGCGCCTGGATCCATTCGGCCATGGTGTTACTCTTCGGGTTCGGTCAGTAGCGCCATCAGCACCCGCGCCGCATCGACCATATCCTGGATGGCGATATGCTCGTCGGGGGTGTGCACCTGGGCCATGCCGGTGGAGAGGACGACGCAGGGGATGCCGGCGTTGGTATAGATGTTGCCGTCGGTGCCTCCGCCTGCCATCTTGGGCCGCACGGCCAGGCCCAGCCGGTCGAGGGCGCGGACGGCGGCGGCGTAGGGGCGTTGGTCGGGGGTGAGGCGATAGGTGTGGTAGAGGGGGATGACCTCGATGCTGACCGTCGCCCCACGTTCGGCTGCAGCCCCTTGCAAGGCGCTTACCATGGCCTCGGTCTGGGTGACGAGTTTGGTCTTGTCGCGGCTGCGGGCCTCGCCATAGATGGTCACTCGGTCGGGGACGATGTTGGTGGCTTCGCCGCCGTGGATGACGCCGATGTTGGCCGTGGTTTCATCATCGATGCGTCCCAATGGCATGGCAGCGATGGCGGCGGCGGCGGCGACGATGGCATTGACGCCTTTTTCGGGTTCGGAACCGGCATGCGCCTTTTTGCCGTGAACGATGGCCTCGATGCGGTTTTGCGAGGGGGCCGAGTAGACGAGCGTACCGATGGGGCCGCCGGCATCGAGGACGACGCCCCAGGCGGCCTGAAGCCGGTCGGCGTCCAGTTGTCGCGCGCCCCATAGCCCCAGTTCCTCGCTCACGCTGATCACGATTTCCAATGGCGGATGCGGCCAGTCGGGATGTTCGGCCAGTAGGGTCAGGGCCTCGAGGATGATGGCCACGCCTGATTTGTCGTCGCCGCCGAGGATGGTGGGGCCTTCGGAGTAGATGACGCCGTCGCGAATGACCGGGACGATGCCGGTGTCGCTGCCGACGGTGTCCATGTGGCAGCTGAGGAGGATCGTTTCTTTGCCCCGGCCGGGCAGACGGGCGATGAGATTGCCGACGCCGTCTTGCTCGACGGTGCAGCCCAGCTCTTGCAGTCGCCCCAGCAGGTGCTGGCCGATGGCGGCCTCGTGGCCAGAGGGGCTATCGATGCGGACGAGGTGGAGAAAGAGGTCGAGCAGGCGGTCGCGGTTGATAGAGTCGTGTGGGGGCATGGGGAGGCGGGAGGGGGGGCGCACGGAGGCGGGGATAGAGGGTCAGACGTAGGCCGTGGGGCGGCGGAGGGCGAGGAGGCTGACACCGCCGACGAGGGCGCAGGCGATGGCCAGCCAGCGCATCATTTCGGGGATGCCAAGCAGGTCGGCCATCCAGGCCGCCGCCAGCAGGGGGACCATGCCGACAAGGTTGGTGAGCATGAATTGGACGGTGAAAACGCGCCCGCGCAGGCTGGCGGGCGTCTGCCGCTGGATGGCAGTCTGGGCGATGGTGATGACGCCGTAGATGGCAAAGCCCGCCACCAATGCCGTCGCCGAGACCATGACCGTGAGCGGCGCCAGGCGCTCGGGGTAGACATCGAAGATGGGGATGCGAAGGGTGCTGTAGTCGCGGCTGAGGAAGCCCATGAAGGCAAAGCTGGCGGCGGTGATGACCAGCATGGCCAGTTGCAGCCATTGCTGCGGCATGCGGCTACCCCAACGTCCCAGGAAGATCATGGCGATGAACATGCCCAGGCCGGCGGGCGCAAAGACGAAGATGGCGTCTTCGGGCGCCAGACCGAGAACGCGGGCGCTGAAGCCGGGCGCGATCATGGCCAGGATCATCACCAGCGTGGCCACGAGCGTAAGTTGGAGCATGGCCACGCCCACACTCCGTTCGCGGGCGACAAAGCCCCAGCCCTCGTGGAGTTCGGCCTGCACCTCGCGGCGAGAGGCAAGCATGGTGACGCCCCTGACGCGGCGACCAGGGTCGCGAGGCAACAGGAGGTCGAGGAAGAAGGCAAACAGGTAGCACAGCCCCATGAGCACGAAGGCGCCGCTCACCCCCAGCGCTTTGACGGCCAATGGCGCCAGGAAGATAAGACCGACGATCTGCGAGGCGGCGATGGTGATGTTGAAGAGCGAGTTGGCGGTCATCAGCCGTTCCTCGCCCACCACAAGCGGGATCTTGGCCATGACGGCGGGGTTGTTGAAGACGCCGATGGCCGAGGCGGCGAAGGTGATGAAGTAGACGGCGATCAGCAGCGCCTCGCCCTGCAGCCACTGCAGGACGAGCAGGTAGGCGAAGGCCAGCAGGGCGCGGGTGATGTTGGAGAGTGAGATGATCCACTTTTTGGGCACGCGGTCGATGACGGCGGCCGAGAAGAAGGAAAGCAGCACCGGCGGCAGGCTGAAGGCAACGATCATCAGGCCAATGTGGGCGCTTTTTCCGGTCAGACGCTCGATGAGGACGAGTTGCACGAAATGG
>CAYWPZ010000189.1:0-10220 GCA_964460135.1 uncultured Caldilineales bacterium
CGTCCAGGTGGGCGTATGGGTGGGCGTCCAGGTGGGGGTGGGGGTGGGCGTCCAGGTGGGCGTCGGCGTCCAGGTGGGCGTATGGGTGGGCGTCCAGGTAGGGGTGGGGGTGTCGGTGGGGACGGGGGTGTTCGTCGCCGTGGGCGTGGGGGTGGGCGTGGGAGCAATGTAGTTGGCATCGTCCGAGTCGCCCACGGTCACATCGCCGTAGCGTCCCGTCACCCTGGCCGTGTTGGTGTGCTGACCTGCCGTGGCCGTCACTGGTCCGTGCCAACAGGTGTGGCTCTGGCCGGGTTGCAAGGGGTTGGGGATGATGCAGCCGGCAAGGGCGTACATGCTATCGGTGAGGGTGACGTTGCTGAGCGGGACATTGCCGATGTTCGTCACCTCGAAGCGGAAGTAGATGGGCGTCCCGGCCTGGGTCTGCGGGCCAGGCGGGCTGTCGGCGTCGTACCAGGTGGTCTGGCCATCGACGGAGACATACTTCTCGACGTCGATGGCCGGTTCGGCGGGAGTGTGGTAGTTGGCGTCGTCGGCGTCGCCCACGGTCGTCGCCTCGTAGCGGCCGGCGGCGGTGGCTGTGTCGGTGTGCTGGCCGACCTGCGCCGCCACCGGGCCGTGATAGCAGGTGAAGCTCTGGCCGGGCGCCAGCGGGAAGGGGATGATGCAGGTGGGGCCAAGCGGGAAGACATTGTCGCTGAGGACGACATTGGTCAGCGGGACATTGCCGGTGTTGGTGACCACGAAGCGGAAGAAGACCGGCCCGCCCAACGGCGCTTGGGGGCCTGGCGGGTTGTCGGCGTCGTGCCAGGTCTCGCGGCCATCGACCGAGACATACTTTTCGACATCGATGGCCGGCTGCGCCGGCGCGTAGTAGTTGGCGTCATCGGCGTCGCTGACGGTGAGATCCGACCAGACGCCGGTGGTCGTGGCCCGGTTGGTGTGCTGTCCCACCGCCGCCGTGATCGGCCCAATGATGCAGCTGTAGCTGGCGCCTACGGCCAGAGGATTGGGGATGGGGCTGCACCCAGCCAGGTTGTAGACCGAGTCGGTCAGGGTGACGTTGCTAAGCGGGACATTGCCGGTGTTGGTGACGACAAAGCGGAAGTAGACATCATTGCCGGCCGTGGTCGATGGCCCCGGCGGCGCGTCGGCGTCCTGCCAGCTTTCCTGCCCATCGACCGAGACATATTTCTCCACATCGATGGCCGGGGGCTGATAGAGGCCGGCGTCCCACTGCAACTGGTTGTCGCCCGACTGGATGGTGATGGCGATGGTGTCGCCGGTGCTCGTGTCGGCGTCGCTATCCCTGGCATCGTCGCCGCCCTGGTCACGCAGGGTGAAAAGATAGTTGGCGGGGAGGTGGAAGCGGACGTAGTACGAGCCGGGGAGCAGGTCGCAGAACAGATAACGACCCTGGCCGTCGGTTGTCTGCCCGCCCTGCGAGGCCCAATTCCCGTTCACCAGCTTGAACAACTCAACCCGGACATTGGCCACGCCCGTTTCGGCGCCCTCCTGGATGCCGTTGCGGTTGTAGTCCAGCCAGACGTAATCGCCCAGGCAGGCCAGCCGGGTGTTGCCAAAGTCGAAATCGCCCAATGATTGATCCACCAACGTTACCTGGTGGCTGCCGCCGGCGGGATAGGTCTGCGCCCAACCGTTCTGCGGCTGCTCGGCCACGGTGTAGGTTCCCGGCTCCAGGTTGGCGAAGGTGTAGCGGCCGGCGCCGTCGCTCACTGCGGCGCGGTTGATGCTGTGCGGGCCGCCGCTAAGTCGGATCGTCCAGCCGGGCAGGGCAGGCTCGCCCGCATCCCAGACGCCGTCGCCGTCCAGATCGCTCCATTTGCGCCCGGTCAGGCCCAAGTTGCCGCGGTTGCCAAAGCGCAGTTGTTGTTGCTGCGGGAAGCCGAGCACCAGCTCTTGCTCCAACGGCGTCGTATTGACATAGCCGGGGTGGTTGTCGGCCTGCTCGACGACCTTGTAACGACCGCCGATCAGGTCGGTGAAGGTCAGCCGGCCGTTGGCGCCGGTGGTGCCGCCGCGGTGCTGCGCCCAATCGTTGTTCTGCCAGATGTAGAGCGCAAACTGCCAGCCGGGCAGCTGCGGCTCATCCCCTTCATCCCAGACGCCGTCGCCATCCTCGTCCAAGAACTTGATGATCTCGAGCACAGAATAGCGGCCATTGCCGAAATCCGCCCGCCATTGCGTCCAGGGGTCGGCCGGGGTGCGGGTCCGGGTCTGGCTGAGGGGAGTGCTGTTGACCCAGCCGTTCTGCAAGGTCTCGGTCAGGCGGTAATCGCCAAAGCCGCTGACCTTGTCATGGAAAAAGGCATTGCCGTTGGCGTCGGTGACGGCGCTGAACTGACCCTGGGGTGTATCGAGGCGGAAGGACCAATTGGGCAGGTTTGGCTCGTCTTCCTGCTGCACGCGGTCGAAGTTCCGGTCCTCGAACTTGTGGGCAATGATGAGATTGGTTGCCACCAGCCACTCTTTGCTGGCCCGCGCCTGCACCGTCACCCGCGTCATCTGCCCCAACACCAGCCGTTGCCAGGCGTCGGGGCTGAATTGCTCCACGAAGCGCGAGCCGGCCGGCAGATCCACCACCGCCGACGCGTTGATGACAGCCAGGCCGGGCGTGGCGCTGCTGACGGTGAACACGGCCTCGCCGTTGGCGTCGGTGACGGCGCTGGCGCGATCCAGAGTCCCGTGCGTTGTGTTGACGTTGACAGTGTAGCCCACCAGCGGATAGATGCCCTTGCTCAGGCGGACGGTGAAGCTATGGCTCTGCTGGTAGGGCAGGAAGTTGGTGGCGCTGTTCGGGCTGATCGCCATCTGCACATTGCCCGGCTGGTATTCGGGCGGCGGCGCCGCCGGCACCGAGGCCAGGATGGCGTTGTAGGCGTTGCGCACATTGGTGTCGTAGGCCGTGTTGTAGATGGTGGCATCGCTCTGGTCCAGAAGCCATCCATCGGTGAAGCGCCACACCGCCGCCTGCCGCGCCGCCTGCTGGACAGCGTCGTTGAGCATGGGCGGGTAGTGCGTCACCAGCCAGGCCACGCGCCAATCCGAGAAGAAACCGCCATCCAGACAGTAACTGCGGGCGTTGGTTTTGTCGCGGCTGTGGTGGATGTCGGTGCAGAAAGCATAGGCGATGTTGCCGCCGCCGAAATCCAGCTTGCCCAGGGGTGTGTCCAGGATCTTCTTGACCCCGCCCTTCCACAGGTTGACCGAGATGGCGATGCTGGGGTTGGGGGCGTTGGTGGGGACGACCCAGGTGGCGTTGCCGCAGACGGCCGCATCGGGGCCGGTGGGCGTCAGCCGCCACAATTCGGGCAGGATGGGTGAAATGACGGGGTCAGGCGCAGGTGTAGCCGCGGGAGCCAGGTCGCTTGCCGGCGCCACCGGCGCCAGTTCAGGCCCGGCCGCCAGGGCCGCGCCCGGCGCCAGCATGAACACGGCGATCAGAAACAGAACCCAGAAGGGGCGGCGGCGCCAAAAGCGCAGCGCGGCGGCCCGATTCGCCTGAATGGGCAGCGGTTGCCGAGTCAGTGCAGACATTTCTTAGCCTCCTAGAAATCAGCAATACGAAACAAAACGGCTGTCATTTTCCTTGTGCGCGAGCAAGAGGGGGGGCGAGTGGTGTCAGCAGCGCCTGACATGCCGTGAACAAGGACAGAAATCCAACGCCAACACCGGCGATGGCAATGTGCGAATACCCCAACAGATATGCTTCGACCAACGACCGAGTTACCGCTCCCGGCGTTGCCGTTGGCGATGGGTACGCCAACCACACCTGAGCAAGCTCTCTTTCAGTCGTCATTATACGGCCCCAATCCGCGTTGTCAAGCCGGGTTCGATTTCAAGCCGAGCTGCTTTGAAAATAGAGGTTCCGCCGCTGGCATGACGATGGACGACAGACGAGAGACGCGAGCGAATTTCTCATCCAAGCGGGGCAAACGGTCTCGTCTATGGTCGATCGCCATCGTCACAGCGATCGATGCAGACTATTTGTCAATATATTGTCTATCTTTATCTTGACAAAAATCACTATCTGATGCTACGATCAAAAGCAATCCTCCTCTCCCATGCGCTCTCATCTCCGCAATTCTGCCATGACCAACCGTAACCCCGCCCGTATCGTCGTCATCGGCGCCGGCGTGGGCGGCCTCAGCGCCGCCGCTGCCCTGGCCCGCGCCGGCCTGGATGTCACCGTTCTCGAGGCTCATGTCTACCCCGGCGGCTGCGCCGGAACCTTCTATCACCAGGGCTATCGCTTCGAGGCCGGGGCCACCCTTGCCGGCGGCTTCTACCCCGGCGGCCCCATGGACCTGGTGGCCGGCGCCGCCGGCCTCGCCTCTTGGCCCGCTCGGCCCGCCGGCCCGGCCCTTGTCGCGCACCTGCCCGACGGCCAGCAACTTGTCCGCTGGGGCGACGAACGCCGCCAGGCCGAACATGCCCGCGCCTTTGGGCCTGAGACCGACGCATTCTGGCGCTGGCAAGAGCGCACGGCCGACGCCTTGTGGGATTTCGCCCTGCGGCTGCCGCCCTGGCCGCCGCAAACACCCGCCCATCTGCTCGCCCTGGCGGGGCAGGGTCTGAGCTGGCTGAACGCTGCGCCCGCGGCCCGTCTCCATCCGGCGCTGCTGGCCGGCGCCTTCCTGCCCCTGTCGGCCTTTCTCGGTCAGGCGCCCCCGGCCATGCGGCTGTTCATCGATGGCCAGCTCCTCATTGCCGCCCAGACCACCGCCAACCGGGCCAACGCCCTCTACGCCGCCGCCGCCCTGGACTTGCCCCGCCGTGGAGTCGTCCACCTGCACGGCGGCATCGGCGCCATCGCCGCCAGCCTGGTCGCAGCCATCCGCCGCCATGGCGGTCGGGTCGAGTTCCGGCAGGAGGCCCAGCAGATCCGCCTGGAACAGGGCCGGCCGGTCAGCGTCAGAACCAGGCGAGGCGACTTTCCCGCCGATCTGGTCATCGCCAACCTGCCGCCGTGGAACATCGGCCCCCTGCTTGGCGACGCCGCCCCCGCCCGTCTGCGCCGCTCGCCCTCGCTGCCCGACGACGCCTGGGGCGCATTCATGGTCTATGTTGGCTTCTACGACGCCGTGGCTCCCGCCGACCTGCCCCTGCACCACCAGGTCATCGTCCGCCAGCCGCTGGCCGAGGGCAACACTGCTTTCCTCTCCCTCAGCCCGGCCTGGGATGCCAGCCGCGCCCCCGCCGGACGCCGCGCCCTCACCCTCAGCACCCACACCGCCCTGCAACCCTGGTGGGATCTCCACCACCACGACCCCGCCGCCTACGCCGCCCGCCGCCAGACCTACACCGACCGCCTGCTAGACGCCGCCGAGCGCGTCCTCCCCGGTCTGCGCCAGGCCGCCGACCTCATCCTCCCCGGCACACCCGTCACCTTCCAGCGCTTCACGCGTCGGCGACAGGGCTGGGTGGGCGGCTTCCCCCAGACCAGCCTGTTCCGCTCCTGGCCGCCGCGCCTGGCCCCCGGCCTGTGGATGGTGGGCGACAGCATCTTCCCCGGCCAATCCATCGCGGCTGTGGCCCTGGGCGGGCTACGCGTGGCGATGGAGGCGGCGCGGTCGCTGGACGCCGAGATCGACCTGCGCCCTTCGGCCGGCGCCAGCGAAGCGGCGCCGGTCATCGCCCCGGCAGCCCCATGACGGCCCCAGCGCCAACCTGTGGTACAAATGCGCCATGTCGCTGCGGCTTCGCCTCACCCTCTGGTATTGCACCCTTCTGGCCCTGCTCCTGGCCCTGATCGCCATCCTGGCGCTGGCCCTGGTGCGCGCCAGCGTGTTGGCCGATGTGAACAACGACCTCCAACGCAAAGGCGACCAGATCGCCAGCCTGCTGGAAATGGGGGCGGCCAGCGCTCCCGTCGCCAGCCTGCTGGGGCCGGCCGTCGATGCTTCCTTTGCCCCCGAGACCTATGTGCTGGTGCGAAGCCTCGATCGTCGCGTGGCCTATCGCTCGAACAACCTGGCCAACCGCCTCATCCCGCTGCCCAACCCGCAGTTCGAGCAGGCCCGGCAAGGGCGCAACGGTTTCTACTCGCTCTCGTTCCAGCGCCCCAACGATCTGCGCGTCTACTTCCGGCCCGTCCATTTTGGCGGCGACATCATCAACATCGTCCAGATCGGCCGCACCCTCGCCACCGAGCAGGCCATCCTCCGGCGGCTGACCATCAACCTGTTCTGGATCTGCGCCGCCGCCCTGGCCCTGGCCGCCGGCGTGGGCTATTGGCTGGCGGGCGTGGCCTTGCGCCCCATCCAGCAGGCCACCGCTACCGCCCTCGAGATCACCCGCACCGGCCGTCTCGACCGTCGCGTCCCTGTCAGCCGCGCCCGCCAGGATGAGATCGGCGCCCTCGTCAGCACCTTCAACGAGATGTTGGCGCGGCTGCAAGAGCAGTTCGAGCGCCAACGCCGCTTTTCGGGCGACATCAGCCACGAACTCCGCACCCCCCTCACCGCCATCCTCGGCAACACCACGCTCCTCAAGCGCGGGGCCGCGCTTCCGCCCGCAGAACGAGCCGATATGCTGGACGAGATCGAAGCCGAAGCCCAGCACATGCGGCGGCTGATCACCGACCTCCTCCTCCTGGCCCAAGCCGACGCCGGTCTCGCCATCCAGCACGAGCGGGTGGAGTTGAACGTCCTCTTGCAGGATGTCTATCGCCAGGCCAAACGCCGCGCCGGCGACCGCGCCCTGAGCATCATCCACGACGAACCCGCCATCATCCTGGGCGACGCCGACCGCCTGCGCCAGGCTCTGGTCAACCTGGTCGAGAACGCCATCCGCTACACGCCGCCCACCGGCCGGATCGAGCTAGGCGTGCGCGTCATCGGCGCCCAGGCCGAAATCACCGTCAGCGACACCGGTCAGGGTATCGCCCCCGCCGACCTGCCGCACATCTTCGAGCGCTTCTACCGTGTCGACAAGGCGCGCACCCGCGCCGATGGCGGGGCGGGGCTGGGGCTTGCGATCGTGCAATGGGTGGTCGAGGCGCATTGGGGCGAG
Organism: uncultured Caldilineales bacterium; assembly: GCA_964460135.1. Classification (GTDB taxonomy): domain Bacteria; phylum Chloroflexota; class Anaerolineae; order J102; family J102; genus SSF26. The sequence continues at coordinate 7,036 of CAYWPZ010000189.1, forward strand.
ATCGACGTCGAATCCAGGCCGGGCGAAGGCTCCACCTTCCGCATCCGGCTGCCGCTGGCCGAACGCACCCCCGCCGCCGGCTCTATCCCGCCCCTGGCATGACCCTCACCCCGGCCCTGGTGCGCTGGCTACAAGGCGACGAAGCCGCCCCCTGGCTGGCCGAACTCAGCGTCCGCCCCCCTGGCCAGGCCGGGATCTTGCCCGCCCTCGACCGCCTGCGCCGCCATCTGCCGCCCGACCGCGCCGCCGCCCTGGTCGAAACCGCCCGCCTGCGCCAGCACGCCGCCGCCAAATTTCCACAAACGGCCGGGCGCATGTTCTTCAGCCGCCCTGCGCTCGAACAGGCCAGCCCTGCCGCCGTCTCCGCCCACACCGCCTGTCGTTTTGCCGGTCAGGGCTGGGTGGCCGACCTGGGCTGCGGGCTGGGCGGAGATAGCCTGGCCCTGGCCGCCGCCGGCCCGCACATCCTGGCGGTGGATACCGACCCGCTGGCCCTGACCCTGGTGCAAGCCAACGCCGGCGCCCTAGCCCCTCCCGGCCGACTCCACTTCATCCTGGCCGATGCCACCCGCCCGGCCTGGCGCCTACCCGCCGCCTGGGCCGACCCCGGCCGCCGCACCGGCGCCGGCCGCGTCTTCGCCCCCGAACAGCTGCAGCCGCCGCTCAGCGCCCTGCTCGCCCTGCGTGATGCGACCCCCCACCTGGGGATCAAGCTCATGCCCGGCCTGCCCCACGCCGTCATCCCGCCCGAGGCCGAGGCCGAGTGGATCAGTCTGGCGGGCGAACTCAAAGAGGCCGTGCTCTGGTTCGGCGATTTGGCCCGCGCCCCCGGCCGCCGGGCCACGCTCCTCCCGGCCGGCGTCGAGATCACGGCGAGCGGTGCACGAGCGGCGGTGCAGCCGCCCGGCGGCTGGCTCTACGAACCCGACCCGGCCGTGATCCGGGCAGGAGCGGTGGGCGACCTGGCTGTGCAGCTCGGCCTCTGGCAGATCGACCCCGACATCGCCTATCTCACTGGCGACGCCCTTCTCCCCACCCCCTTCGCCCGCGCCTGGCGCATCCTCGAACACTTCCCCTTCGACCTCAAGGCCCTCAACCGGCGGCTGCGCGCCCTCGACGGCCAGGTGGTGGCCGTCAAAAAGCGCGGCTCACCGATCGACCCCGAAGCTTTTCGCCGCCGTCTATTCAGCCAGGCTGGCGGCCATCCACGGGTCGTCGTCATCACGCGTCTGGCGGGCAAGCCGTGGGTGGTGATCTGCGAAGACGTCAGAAACATGATAGAATGAGCGATGCAAATCTATGCTGATCCGAGGCTTCTCGGATGACAGTTAGATTGACTCAATCTCTGGATAACCTGAGCGACACTGAGCTGCAAGAAGTTGCAGAGTACGTCATGTTCCTTAGACTCCGTTCTCGCGGCTTGTTTGCGCCTGAAATGCAGACTTCGAACTTAGAATCGCTATACGCCGAGTTTGCCCAAGAGGATCATTTCCTTGCCGAAGCCGGTATGGCGGAGTATCACGTCAACCTACAGGCTGAGGACGAACAGTGATCATCAAGCGTGGCGAAATTTGGCTGGCCGAGTTGAGGGTACTCGACAAAAGTCGCCTGCATCACAAATGAGGCGCCATCAATCCCTAAACCTCGGCAGAGATCGAAAGATGTGCGCTGAAAACCATGGGGTATTTCTGAGTGCAGAGACGTCCTGATGCCCAAAACTTGTATCAGCTCAGCGCCGCCGTCGGCCGCCTGCTGCTCGCTCGCGGCCTCACCATCGCTCTGGCCGAATCCTGCACCGGCGGCCTGCTGGCCAGCGCGCTAACTGATGTCGCCGGCAGCTCGGCTTATGTGTTGGGGGGCGTCGTCTCCTATAGCAACGAGGCCAAGATGCGGTTGTTGGGCGTGCAGGAGGGCACGCTGTTGGCCCACGGCGCCGTCAGCCCGCAGACGGCGGCAGAGATGGCGCAGGGGGCGCGACGGCTGTTCGGCAGCGACCTGGCCGTGGCCGTGACAGGCATCGCCGGGCCGGGCGGCGGGACGACCGAGAAGCCGGTGGGGCTGGTCTATCTGCATCTGGCCGCGCACGAGGCCGGTTGGGGCAAGCGCCATGTCTGGCCTTATGACCGCGTGGGGAACAAAACGGCGTCGGTGGCGGCGGGGTTGGCGATGGTGGGGCGATTCTTGGGGGAGAGGGTGGAGATTGGGGAGTGGAGATTGGAGATTGGGGAGCAGCCGGTGGTGGTGGAGGCGAGTTGGCGCGAGGGGAAGTGGCGGGTGGGGGCGGTGTGGCTGGATGGGCAACGGCGCGAGGTGGTGGGGCAGGGGCGGCAGGGGCAGGAGGCGGACGGGACGAGCACGGTCATGGTCGAGTTGGCCGATGGCGCGCGCGCTGAGTTGCGGGTGGATGTGGAGCAGGGGGAGTGGCGGGTGGGGAGGGTGTGGGGGATGGAGAGGGTGGTGTAGCAGGGGATCGAGGTCGGGGGTAGAGAGCAGATTTGGCCGGCAGCGCTTGCACGTGTGCGTGCGCACTCACGGCCGCAAAATCATCGGCATCTGCACCCGATAGCGGACGCTGGTGGGCGTGGCTGTCGGCGTCGGCGTCCCGGTCGGCTCTTCCGTCGGCGTCGGCGTGCTGCTCGGCTCATCGGTTGGGGTGGGTGTCGCGGTCGGCTCTTCCGTCGCCGTCGGCGTGCTCGTCGGCTCTTCGGTTGGGGTGGGCGTCCCGGTCGGCTCATCGGTTGGGGTGGGCGTCGCGGTCGCTTCTTCCGTCGCCGTCGGCGTGCTCGTCGGCTCCTCCGTCGGCGTCGGTGTGGGGCTGCCTTCAGCCGGCGCCAACCTCACCTGCTGCGAGGTCGTCTGGCCGCCAACGACAAAGATGGGGGTCAAAGTCGTCGTCTGGTAGCCCGTCCGCTCGACCCTGAGTTGGTACTGGCCCCAGGGCAATTGCAGACCAAACCCACCGGCCCCATCCGAAGCGACGCTGCCAACCGGCTGCCCGCTCGGCGTCAGGGCGAAAACGGTAGCGCCTTCGATCGGCGTCGCGCCGAGGTCGGCCACATTTCCCGACAAAAAACCTTGCTGACTCAGCGACTCGATGGCGCGGCGGACGTTGACGATCCCCCAACCAAAGAGATTGTTGGGCGAACCATCGACATCGGCCCCGCCGCAGGTGAAGCTCACGATCG
>CAYWPZ010000190.1:0-10179 GCA_964460135.1 uncultured Caldilineales bacterium
GGATTCAGAACCTTTTCTGCCAGGCATGCGAAACCAAGGTCACGAAGCGGTGGGGAACACCGACGTACAGACTCAAGACGACCAGCAAGCAGGTGGCAATGGTCCTCACAGCTTTGGCGGAAGGACTTGACACATTCGCTACGCTCAATGCAAGCCTTTCGGCTGTGGTGCGCGTGTTCGGTCACGGCGAAGGCACCATGCGCTGCTGGCTGATGCGATCAGGCGATCACAGCCGGCGCTTGCACGATGAGCATCTGCGAGGCCTCTGACTTGGGCACGTCCAACTCGACGAGTTGATGGTGCAGATCAAAGGTTAGGGCCGAGATGTGTGGTTGTGGGTAGCGATGGACGCTACGACAAAGCTCATGCCCGTCCTGAAATTGGGTCCCCGCAAACAAGAGGTGGCCTATGCCGTCGTGCATACATTGAAGACGATGCTGGCCCCCGGATGCACGCCTGCCTTCACCAGTGATGGGTTGATGGCGTACTATTACCCCCTGACCGCCCATTTCGGACACTGGCAGGAGTCGCCCGACGGCGGCAAGCCACAATGGGTGGTCTCGCCCGATCTCGTCTATGCCCAACTGAAGAAGATCCGTTCCTGGCGACGACTCGTCGGCACCGAGCAACGGATGCTGTGTGGAACTCGGGAGATGCTGACCGAACGACTCCATGCCTGCAACCTGCGAGCGACGATCCAGACCGCCTTCGTCGAACGCGTCAATCTGACCCTTCGACAGCGATGTACCCATCGCCGCTCAGGGCAGGCTTCTCCGCCAAAGCATGGCTTAGTCGTCACCGTTGGTTGGTGCAGGAACTGCTGCTCCATCCGCTGCCAGCGGGGTAAGCCGATGTAGTCATCGGCCCGTGCCCCTGAGCCGAGAAGCTCGGGGTAAGGGGCAGATCGTCCTACTTTTTCGCCCTCAAAACTGGGCCAAAGGCATCACAGAGTCCTTCTGATGGTCGTAGAACTCCTGGCGCAGCCCCTGAGAATTGCCAACTACGTCCAATGGGACGACCTTGCAACCAACTTTCTGCTGCGGCTGTGGTTGGCGAGCGCCAATGAACTGCTCGGCCGGAAGGAATCGCCCCCTACACTTGCAGCTCCTGAACCAGCTTATTCATATCCACGACGCGTTCGGCCAGCGTGTGGGCAATAAAGCGATGGAAGGCAGCCGCCGCAATCGGAGATGCCGACTCCATCTGGGTGAGCGTGGCGGCGCTCAGCCGATAGAGCACACAAGGTTGGCTGGCAACGATCGTGGCGCCGCGCACCTGGTCGAGATAGTAGCCGATTTCGCCGACCACTGCGCCCGGCCCGATCTTTCGCACCCGCATCGTCGGTCCGCCCGCGGATTCGAGAAGGACATCCATCCGCCCCGAAGCCAGAAGATAGATGGCGTCGGCTTGATCGCCCTGCCGGATCAGCACATCGCCCGCTGCCGTCTCCACCCGCTCGAATGCAGCCGACAACACCTCGAACGTAGCCAGGTCAGGACCCACTTCCGACAGCATCTGCGCGAGGATTGCCTCGGCGCTGAGTTCGATGGCGCTGCGATGTTCTGCCAAGATTTCCTCTTCGCAGTGTTCCATGGCCTGGTCGAGATCGGACGCTACCAGGGCCAGACCATGAGCCGGGGCGCCGGCCGACCCAATCAGGGCCATGTTTGTCATCTGGCGGCTGAGTTGGGGCGACAGAGCGCTGAGGATGATATGGAATGCGTTGGCCTCGGCCAGATGTGCCAGCCGCACGAAATTGTTGAGGGCCGAGACATCGACCCCACGCACAGCCTGGAAATCGAGGACAAGAAAGTCCAAGGGGGCAGCCGCGGCATGGAGGCGCCGATGAACCCGGGCCAACAGCGATTCGGCAGTGCCAAAGAAGATGAAGCCCCGCAGTCTGAGCACCAGCACCTGGTCACCCTTCGTACGCAAGATGGCTTCTTCTGCTGGGCTGCGATCGACCCGGCTATGAAAACAAACGCCTGTCAACTCGTTCTTCACCACGTCCATCCGGCTATATTCGATGACAAAGAGAATCATCGTGAGCATAAAGCCGACCAAGAGCGCCGGCAGCACGCCCACCGCCGCCATGACGACGGTGATGGCAATGACAACGGCGTAATCGAAACGGGGCAGTTTCGACCAGCCAGCGACCAGCGAATTGCCGAGAAAAGCGAAACCCAGGTGCAGGATCAAACCGCCAAACACAAATCTCGGCAGCAGCGCCAGCGTCTCGGTTCCCACCAGCAGCGCCGACAGACAAATCAGGCCCGCTACCACCCCCACGATGCGGCTGCGAGCGCCCATCTGGCGGCTGAGCACGATGAGGCTCACCGCCTGGTAGCCGGGCGGAGCGCCAAATAGCCCGGCCAGCAGATTGCCCAGCCCACCGGCGCGCAGTTCACGATCGAAGTTTATGTCTCGCTTGAGGGCGACCTCCAGGGCGCTGGCATTCATCAGTAGGGCAACGGTGTTGATGATGATGATGGCGACAATCGTCCCGGCGCTATTCAGCGCCAGGCTCCAATCTGCACCCGCCAACAGGGCCGGAGTGGGCGGCCGCCAGATGGCGCTGGCGCTGAACGGCCCCAGCAGCCACCCTCCTGCGGCCATTTGCGCCAGGTTTCGGCCCGAAAGCCAAACAACGACATAGAACAGCGCCAGGGCAAACGAGATCACGGCTGGCACCGCCAGGAAGTGTTTGATCCGCCCAAGCAGCCTGAAAGCGAGGGCGAAGACGAGACCGGGGAGCAGCATCGCCAACACCTGTGGCTGCACCAACAGGCCGAGATTGGCAACGGTCAGGGACTCGCCCGCCAGCAGGCCCACACCACCCTTGACCAGAAACCAGCCGGTGCCGCTCAGAAACCCGGCGATGACGGGATAGGGAATGAAGCGCACCAGGCGGCCCAGCCGGAACCAGCCCAGAAGGAGAAAGCAAAGCCCTGTCAGCAACGAGGCGATCACCATCACGACAACGACGGTGACAAACGCCCGATCGGTAGCTGCCCCGACGCCGCCCGCCACGGCGCCCGCCACCAGACTGAGCAGGGCCGCGGTTGTATCTTGGGGGATGCTGGTGGCGGCCGTGGTAGAGCTTGTCAAGGCAACGATGACACTCATCACAAAGGCCCCAACCAGCAGATAACCGATCCCCGCTCCCAGATAGGGCGCCAATGCCCCACCAAAGGCCAACGATGCAAACGAAATCTCGATGAAGACCGTGATCAGGCCGATGACCAGGCCGGCAAACAGACCTGACAGAAGCCTGTCGCGAGCACTGGCATCAGATGGAAGATGGGGGTGAGACTGTGCCATGTCATCTTCTCAGGTTGCTGAGCGCGCAAATTTTTAGCTCGGGCACTCTGCGGGCGGCGATGGCGGCCACAGCGGCCACTTTCCTCGCGTTAGCAGCTTTGCGCGCCATTATCCGCAACTTATTGGATGGCGCAAATGAACTGTTTGGAAGCGGCGGCACGAAAGGCATGACCTCAGTCGAAGGGCCGTGAGGAGGAGGCTGAGGTCGTTGTCGTTCATGGGGAAGGTGTCCGGCAAGCAGGATGGCGGCTGAACCCTTCGCACTCACCACTCTTCCAGCTTCCAGATCTCCGGCTGAAGTTCGAGGGCGCCGGGGACGTCGGCGCCGACCTCGGCGAAAATCTGCACCGCCTGCTTGAGCCGGGCCATGGCTTCGTCGTCGCGGCCGGCCGCGTGCAGCAGGTCGGCCAGGTGGTTCAACAGCGCCGCCTGGCGGTGGCGGTCGCCGCTGGCAATGCACAGGTCCAGGGCCTGGGCCGCCAAATCCAGCGCCTGCGGGAGGTCGCCGTTGGCCGCATACAGCAGGGCCAGGTTGTTCAGCGCCGCCGCCTGGGCGCCGGGGTCGGCCAGGTCGCGGGCCAGCGCCAGGCTCTGTCGGAGATGGCCGGCGGCGGTCTCGGTCTGGCCGCCGTGCTTGGCCAGGATGCCGAACAGGTTGTGCGCCTGCGCCAGGGCGCGGGCATCGCCGGCCTGCTGCGCCAGGGCCAATGCCTGCCCGGCCAGAGCCAGCGCCCGCCGGGCGCCGCCGCGGGCGTCCATCCGGTAGGCAGTCAGGCTCCAGTCGGCGTAGATGGCGGCGCCCAGCACCATGCCTCCGTCTTCGCCCGCGGCCGCCAGCGCTGCCTGGAAGTGCCGTTCCGCCGCGTGCCAGTCGCCCTGGCGGTGGTGCACCCTGCCCACTTTGTGCTCGAGCCGCGCCAGCGTCGCCACATCGCCGTCGCCGGCGGCGCCATACAGGGCAGCGGACGCGAAGGCCCGCAGCGCCGCCGGATAGTCGCCGGCCAGGGTTAGCAGGTCGCCGATGGCCTCGTGCAGGGGGCCGGGATGGGGGTGCCCAGCCGCCAGGGCGGCGCGATAATGCGCCTGCGCTTCGGCGTGGGCATAGACGCCGGCGGCGTGGTCGCCGGCAAGCTGGAAAAAGACGGCAGCCTTCTCCATCTCGCCGCCGAGCTGATAGTGGCGGGCGATCGTCCCTGCCGCAGGCCCGGCCTTGCGCGGGTCGCGAGCGCCTTCGGCCAGGTAGACGGCCACGCGGCGGTGCAGCAGCCGGCGGCGGGCCAGGCTGGTCTCGTCGTAGACCAAAGCCCGCAGCTTGTCGTGCCGGAAATCGTAGCGGGGGACGCCAGGGGGCGCCGCGCCGGCGTCGGAGGCAGGCGCGGGGGGCAGTTCCGCGGCCAGACCTTTGGCCGCCAGTTCCTCCAGGGCGGCGATGGTCTCGTCCTCGCTGCGGCCGCTGGCGGCGCGCACGGTCTCGAAATCGAAGCTGCGCCCGATCACGGCGGCGGCGGTCAGCGTCTGCCAGGCGGTCTCGCCGATGCGGGCCAAATGGGCGTGGAGCAGGGCCTGGACCGTGGCCGGGAGGGGCCAGTCGGCATCCAGAAGCTCGTCGCCGGGCTGGAGCAGGGCCAGGTATTCGGTCAGGACGAAGGGCAACCCCTCGCTCTCGCGCAGCAACCGCTCGACCAGGCGGGCGTCGGCCCCCATCCCCCAGGCATTGTGCACCATCTCCCCGGCGGCGGCAGGGCTGAGCCGCGCCAGCGCCACCCCCTGGGCGGCGTTGGCGCGACGCGCTTCGCCCAGCAGCCGCGCCCAGCGGTGCTCGGGGCCGACCTCTTCGCTCCGCCAGGCCACGAGCAGACGGGGAAGGGCGCCGTGCAGCCCTTGCCGCTGCAAGCGCCGCGCGGCAAAGGCCAGCAGGTCGAAGGTGGCGTCGTCGGCCCACTGTACATCGTCGATGAACAACACGCCCGGCCGCTCGCCGGCCAGCAGCGCCAGCAGCAGCTCGTACAGGGCCTCGAACAAGCGCGCCTGCGCGCCGGGGCCATCGGCGGGGCTTGTCGGCGAAGCGCCCAGCTCAGGCAGCAGGCGGGCGCAGTCGGTCAGGGAATGCGTAGATAGGCCCCGCAGCCGGGCAGGAGCCGCAGATTCGGCCAGCCCGCAACGCAGGGCGGCAAGGAGGGGGCCGTAGGCCAGCCCGCTCTCGCCCTCGTAACAGGCGGCCGCCAGTACGACGCCCCCTTGCGCCTGCACATCTGCCAGGAATTCCTCGGCCAGGCGGCTCTTACCGATGCCCGCCTCGCCGCTGATGACCAGGAGACGGGTCGAATCGGCAGTGTAGGCCTGGCGCAGCACCGTCAGTTCGGCATGGCGGCCCACCAGCGGGTGGGCGGCCGGGCGCGGCGCCGGCGCGGCCGGGGCCGGCGCGGCGGCGCGCGGCGCCGGCGTGGGCAGGCGGCGCTCGCGGATGGCCTCGCAGAGGGCGGTGGTCTCTTGCAGGGGGGCCACGCCCAGTTCCCGCTCCAGGATATGGGCGCAGTCCTGGTACTGGCGCAGCGCCGCCGACTGCTGCCCGCTCCAGGCATAAAGCTGCATCAGCCGGGCGTGGGCGGGTTCGTGCAGGGGGTCGAGGTTGAGCCAGCGGCGGGCGTAGGGCAGAGCGGCGGCAAGATCGCCGTCGTCGATCAGCAGCGCGCTCAGGCGGTCGAGGGCAGCGGCGTGTTCGCGGCGCAGGTGCTCGGCCTGGATGAGCTGCCAGTCGTCGAATTCCAGGCTGTCGCGCAGCGAGAAGCCGGCCATGAAGTCGCCGCGGTAAAGCTCTGCCGCCTCTTGCAGCCAGCGCCGGCAGTCGGGGCAGGACGCAGCGGGGGGATGGCCGTGGCTGCGGCTGTGGGCGATAGCAGCCAGGAAGCGGGTCACATCGCAGGCGAGCGTGGACTGCGGGTGCAGGCCAATCGTCTGGCGGCCGGCTTCGATCGGTTGGGGGCCGAGCACTGCGGTCAACGCCGACAGGGTACGCCGCAAGGCCGAGCGCGCGTGCTCGGCGTCGCCCTCTGGCCAGAGCAGCGCCGCCAGCGAGTCGCGCGTGTGGCTTTTGCCCGTCACCGCCAGGTAGGCCAGCAGGGCCAGGGCTTTGCGTGTATCGAAGTGAACGGGCAGGGCGTCGCCCCCATCACCGATGATGAGTTCGGGTGCGCCGAAGAGGTTGAGGTGTAACGCGGCCATACATTCGGTCCCACCGCCGGCTGCATCGAAGCGCCCGGGGACTGTCAGTATTGTAGATCAGACCCGAAAAAAAGCAACGAAAAAGGCTGCAACTGGTTTTCGTAACGCTTTTCGTAACGCTTCCGGGACGATGGCCGGGTAGATTAGGGGTGATGTAGGTTGGAACGACGAGAGGTCTCCATCTGCCAGAGCGCCAACGCTGCATCGGACGCAAACAAATGACCCCAAATCACCACGGAGAGGATCTGATGACTTCAACCAATGCCTCAAATCAAACAAGGACGAGCGCCGGCGACGCAGCCGCCCGCGGGCTGGCGCCAGGGTTGATCGCAGGCCTGGCGATGGCGTTGTATTTGATTCTGGCCGCCCTGTTAGGGGGCGCCGGTCCGGCCGAGCTTTTCAGCCGCTTTGGGGCCGGCCATGTTTCGCCTGCCGCCGGCGCCTTCAGCCACTTTGCAGTCTCGGCCGTTTACGGCGCCCTGGGCGGCATCCTGCTCAACGTTGTCCGCGGGCGCCTGCCGACGCCGTCATGGTTGCTGGGCCTGGGCTATGGCGCTATCCTGTATCTGTTCGCCCAGGTGCTGTTACGCGGCGCCGCCTCGCCCATGCTGGGGATCCCCACCCTGCACCTGTTGGCCGCCCATCTGATCTACGGCCTGGCCTTTGGCTGGCTGGAGGGGAGAGGATAGGTGGCAGGTCGCAGGTGGCAGGTGGCAGGTCGCAGGTGGCAGGTGGCAGGCGGCAGGTCGCAGGCAAAGATCTGCCGATACCGCGTATCACATCTTCACTCCCTACGTCATGAACACACCGCGCTTCGCCCTTCACTTCATCACGCATCACGTTTCACGCCTTCACGTTTTCCAGGAGAAGCCCAATGGTCAGCTACCTCAACTTCGTCGTTATCGGGGCTCTGATCGCCCTGTTCGTCTTTCTGTTTCTGCGCGCCAGACGGGCCAGGAACGCCATTGTCAAGTGGGTTGGCCTGATCCTGACCGGCCTGCTCACGGTGCTGCTGGCGGTCGTCTTCGTGGGCGGGCTGGTGGGCGCAATGCGCCTGAACGCCAAACACGACAACCCCGTCGCGGAGGTGCAGGTGGCGATGACGCCGGAACAGATCGCCCACGGCGAGCGCATCGCCAGCCTGTGTCTGGGCTGTCACAGCACGGATGGCGAGCTGCCGCTGGAGGGGCAGAACTTCCTGGGCGGCGCGGAGGGATCGCCGCCGGTGGGCACGGTGTATGCGCCAAACCTTACGCCGGCCCATTTTTCTGATTGGACGGATGGTGAGATCATTCGGGCCATTCGCGAAGGCGTGCACAAGAGCGGGCGCTCGCTGATCATCATGCCGTCGAAGGCCTTCCACAACATGAGCGATGAGGACGTGCAGGCGCTGGTGGCCTATCTGCGCTCGCAGCCGGCGGTCGAACCCGACACCCCGGCCAATCGCCTGAACCTGCTTGGCGTCGCCTTCACCCTGATGGCGCCTCTTGCCTCAGCCCGGCCGTCGATCACCCAGCCCGTGGTCGCCCCGCCCGCCGGCCCCACCGCCGCATACGGCGCCTACCTGACTTCGTTCGTCGGTTGCTCTGATTGCCACGGCGAGAAGCTGGATGGCGACACGACGGGCGGCGATCCGAACGCGCCGGCAGGTCCTAACCTGACCAGGATCGTCCCCACCTGGACGGAAGAGCAGTTCGTCAGCTTCTTCCGCACCGGCGTCGATCCTGGCGGTGATTCTGTGGACGAAGGGATGCCCTGGCAGGATTACGACGCATTCGCCAGCGATGACGACCTGCGGGCGATGTTCGCCTATCTCAGCACCCTGCCGCCGAGCGGGCAGTGATACAGTGGGAGATGCCAACTTGCGCAAAGTTGGCATCTCCCACTCTCCCCAGTCAAATCGACCAGAAGATGACGCCGACAGCAACACTTTCCCCACCAACTGCACCTGTCCGTCACAAGCTCGTGTCCAGGCTGGCCTGGGTCTTGTGCGCCGCCATCCTGATTGCGACAGCGATAGTGGCTGTGGCGCTGCTGCGAGATCGGCCTGCCGATGCCGGCAACTTGCAGACGATTGTCAGCATGACAGGGATCGGCTTTGCGGTGTTTGGGGTGACGGGCGCGCTGATCATCTCACGCCAGCCGCGCAACCTGGTGGGTTGGTTGCTCCTGCTGGAGGGAAGTCTGGCCTTCCCCTGGCCGCTCGACCTTTATTTCAACAATCTCGTTCAGCCGCCGGCGCAACCGTCGATCTGGTTCATGGCCGGTCTTTGGCTGTGGGGATGGTTGTGGCTGTGGTACATTTTTCCGATACTGTTTCTGCCGCTGTTCTTTCCCACGGGCAAGCTGCCCTCTCGCCGATGGCGCTGGCTCGTGGTTTTTGGGCTGGGACTGTGCGCATTCTTCATCCTGTTCATCACCTTGCTGGCGGACTGGGTATCCCTGGACGAGAGCTGGAGTGTGCCGAATCCTATCGGTATCGGCTTCCTGCCCACCGATTCCTTTCCGATGGCGCTCTGGGTGATCCTGCTGCTTTCGTTTGCCGCCCTCAGCGTGGCATCGCTGTTCATCCGCTACCGTCGCGCTCAGCCCGTGGAACGCAGGCAGATCAAGTGGCTGTTGTACGCTGCCGGGTTGTTCTTTGTCGTCTATGCTTCGGGGTTTGTTCTTAGCGATGTGCAACAAGGGCCGGGGAATGCGTTGTTCTCTTTCCTACTGTTTCTGGGCGTCATGGCATTCCCGATCGCCATTGCCATCGCCATCCTACGCTACCGGCTCTACGACATCGACATCATCATCCGCAAGACGCTGCAATACACCGCCGTCACCGCCCTGCTCGCCCTCATCTACTTCGGTAGCGTCTTCCTCCTCCAGCGCCTGTTCTCTTCCCTCACCGGCCAGCAGTCGCCCCTCATCCTCGTCGTCTCGACCCTGCTCATCGCCGCCCTCTTTGCCCCCCTTCGCCGCCGCATCCAGGACGGCATCGACCGCCGCTTCTACCGCAAGAAGTATAATGCGCAGCAGGTGCTGGCGCAGTTCGCCCGCACCGCCCGCGACGAGACCGACCTGAACGCGCTGGTGGCCGATCTGGAGCGGGTCATCCAGGAGACCTTGCAGCCGGAGGAAGTGAGGGTGTGGCTACGCAAAGGATGAGGGATTCCAACTTTCCGAAAGTTGGAATCCCTCATCCCTCGAGGCGCTAATCATTCGGAGCGATTTCAGCGATGACTTCTTCTGGCGTTCTGTACGCTATCACGTCTCCAACAGCTTGAAAGTGTTCATCATAAGCCACCAAGACATCACAGCCGGCAGCATAGGCAGCAATGGCATTTGGCATATCGCTTGGATCGCGCAAAGCCGAGAACAAGCGAGCATTTGTGATCTTGTCCTCTCGACTAGCGATAGGCAGCAGTAGGAGCTGGGTCTGCAAAATGGTCAGCAAAGCCTGTCTCGCCAATTCACTGCCGATTTCCCAGTCAGGAAACGTGTTCTTGCGGGCTATCACCAGAAGCTCATGGAGCGCATAGAACGAGGTGGCTGCTTTGATAGTGCCTGCCTCGACTAAATCAAACAAGCGCGAGGTTGCTTCATAACGTGCTGGCTCTGCTTTCTTCATCAAAGTGAAAGCCAACAGGA
>CAYWPZ010000191.1:0-10135 GCA_964460135.1 uncultured Caldilineales bacterium
AGGAGAGCGGCCCCAGCCATCCAACTCGCCCAAGCGCGCCCCCACCGCCAGCACCACATCGGCCTCGCTGCGGGCGGCTTCCAGGGCCTCGCGGTTGAGGAGATGGAGGTACTGGCGATGGTCTTCGGGCACGGCCCCGCGCGCAGCCAGGGTGGTGGTCATGGCTGCGCCCAGGCGCTCGCCCAGGGCGGTGAATTCGGCGCCCGCGCCCGACCAGAGCACGCCGCTGCCGGCGTGCAGCAGGGGGCGCCTGGCTGCCATGAGCATCTCGGCGGCCTGGGCGATCTTGGCTGGGTCGCCCAGGCCCAAGTCGCGCACGCGATAGCGGTCGGGCGGCCAGATGTCGATCTCGGCGTCGTCGATCGTCCCCCGCATCAGGTCTTCGGGGATTTCGATGTAGACCGGGCCAGGCCGGCCGCTGAGGGCGACGCGGAAGGCGGCGCGCATCAGTTCGGGGAGACGACGAAGGTCGCGCAGGCCCGCCCGCCACTTGGTCACGGGGTGGTAGAGGTCGAGCAGGTCGAGCACCTGGAAGGCGCCGCCGCGGTCAGGGTAGATGATATTGCGTCGGCGCTGGCCGCTGATGACGATGAGTGGGCTGCCCTCGGCGTAGGCCACGGCCACGCCCGAAACCATGTTGGCTGCGCCTGGCCCGATGCCGCCGATGACAATGCCCGGCTGGCCGCGCACCCGCGCCCAGGCTTCGGCCATGTGAGCGGCGGCGGCCTCGTGTCGCGGGCAGATGTAGCCCATCTCGTAGTCCTTCAATTTCGCCAGCCAGGCGTTGAAGCTGCCATCCAGCACGCCGAAGATCATCTCGGCCCCTTCGGCCTTCAGGCATTTGAGGAGGAGTTCGCCTCCGGTGATGGTTGTCATGAGTTTGTTCCTGGGTTATTGGGTAGATAAGTAGACAAGTGGGCAAGTAGACCGGGAAACCGGGAGGCGAGAGACCGGGAGGGCGGGAGGCCGGGAGACCTGCGATCCTTCATCTTACTCAGACCAGGCTCTGCGATGTGGCGCTTGCCACCTGCGACCTGCCACGCCTATGCATTTGCAGCCGCGCGCGCTTTCTTCTCGTTCACGAGTAGGAGCAAGAGCAGGCCGAGGAGGAGGAAGACGCCAATAGCGACGATGGCCAGGCGCAGGCCCTGTTGTTCGGCCGGGCCAATGGCGACGCCGCCGGCCTCGTACCACTGCGCAGCCTCAGCGGCCAACACCCCGAAGATGGCAGGACCAATCCAAAAAGAGAGGCGACCGACCAGGGTGAAGAAGCCGAAGAACTCGGCCGTCTGGCCGGATGGGGCGAAGAGGCCAACAGTGGTGCGGCTGATCGATTGGATGCCGGCCATGGCGATGCCGGCTCCGGCGCCGATGAGGAAGAAGGCGACCTGGCTGCTGCTGGCATAGAGGGCGGCGACGATGCCGATCATCAGCACAAGCGAGGCGATGAGGCCTGGTTTGGCGCCCAGGCGCTGCACCAGCAGCCCAAAGGCATAGGCCCCGATCACATTGGCGATCTGGACGATGATGGCGAAGATGATAATGCCTTCCTGTTTCATGCCGTAGAGGGTGGCGCCGATGATGGCGGCGAACTCGAGGGCGATGGCAACGCCGCAACCGTAGACAAGGAAGGCAAGCATGAACTTGCTCATCTCGCGGTAGTGGCCGGCGGTGCTGATGGTGTGCGCCACCTGTTTGACGGCCACGCTGATATAAGTTTCGCTTTTGGGCAGCGGTTGCGCCTGGCGTTTTTCTTGCAGCCAGAGAGCAAGGGGGGTGGCCGCTACGGCCCAGAACACGGCCGTGATCACCATCGACAGCCGGATGATGACGTCGCCTTTGATCAGGAGGACGAGCGGGAGGATGATCAAGAGGGCGATGACGCCGCCCGCCGACCCCACCGCCCAGCCGATGCCGGAGATTTTGCCCATGTCGTCATCCCCGGCCACTTCGGGCAGGAAGGCGTCGTAGAAAAGCTGGCCGGAGCGATAGCCGATCTCGGCCAGAATGAAGAACAGCATCCCCAATGCCACGTCGCCCTTCTGCACGAAGAAGAGCAGCCCGGTGAACACCACCGCCACCGCTGTAAACCCCAGCAGAAAACGCTTTTTGGCGCCGGAATGGTCGGCCAGCGCGCCCAACACGGGGGCGATGAGGGCGACGATGAACAGGGCGATGCCGATGGAAAGCCCCCACAACCTCGTGCCTTCGGCGCCCCCCACCACCACCTGCTTGAAATAAGCCGAGAAGACCGCCAGGTAGACGACCGAAGCAAAGGCGGAATTGCCAAAATCGTACAGATACCAGGCCCAGCGTTGGCGCCGGACGGATGCAGTTGCTGTCATCGTTGACCTCGTTGCAGGCAGAGCGCCGATGCCGGCGCAGGGCGTAATGTGTCTTCCGATTCTACACCATGGTCGCCCCCGCCTGTCAATTGTGACCCCACGGCTGCGCGACTCCTGGCTGTGTTCGGGTTGGCCTGGGTTCAGGTTTCGGCCAGCACGATCTCGACCCCGCGTTTGCCCAGGTCCAGGCGAGTGCTGGCCGGTAGGGCGTTGTCGGTGATCAGCTTGTCGATGGCTTCGATGGCCGCCAGCTGAACGACCGAATCGGCGTCGAATTTGCTGTGGTCGGCCAGGAGGATGATTTGGCGGGCGGCCTGGATCATTGCTTTCTTTACGGCCACCTCGGCCAGGTCGGGGTGCGAGAGGCCAAAGT
Source organism: uncultured Caldilineales bacterium (assembly GCA_964460135.1). Classification (GTDB taxonomy): domain Bacteria; phylum Chloroflexota; class Anaerolineae; order J102; family J102; genus SSF26. Next base: position 2,719 of record CAYWPZ010000191.1, read on the forward strand.
CGAGCGAGACGCCGGTGGTGGTCAGGAACAGTTTGTCGGCGCGCAGGTCGCGGAGGGTGGCTTCGGCGGTGGGGCCGATCAGCGCCTGCCGGCCCGATCGCAGCAGCCCACCGGTCGAGATCAGGGTGATGGCCGGGTTGTGGCGCAGGCGGTCGAAGACGGCCACCGAGTTGGTGATGGCGGTGACGCCCTCGCACCCGCTCATCGCCTCGGCCAGGCAGCCCGTGACCTCGCCATCGTCGATCAGGATGACATCGCCTGGTTGGATCATGGCCGCCGCCCGTCTGGCGATGGCGCGCTTGCGCAGCGAGACCTCTTCTTGCAGGCTCTCGGCTGCGTCGATGATCTCAAGCTCGATCTGCCGGACGGCGGCGTGTTGGATCATGGCTACGGCCAGGTTGCGGTACCATTCGTGCTCGCTGAAGGGGACGAGGAAGGCGATGCGGCGAGGCGAGGGCCGGCCGGCTGCGGGTGTGATCGGCAGCGGTATCTGCAGGCGTGCGGCCACGGTTTCCCAGTGGAGGCGCCATCCCCCGCTCTCACGGGTGTAGAAATCGGGCAGGGTGGCGGCAGTGAGGACGGCATGGGGGGTGACGAGGTGATCGGGCAGAGGTTGAGCGGCGCGGGCCAGGCTGGCCGCCTCGATGCACACCGGGCCGACGATCTCGGGGAACATCGCCACCCCGGCCTTGCAGTATCCGCCCGCCATCAACGCCTCTTTGAGCGTGTCGCCTTCCAGCCCGAAAGTGAGCACGAGCATGCGTTCGCTGGCGATTCCCGCTTCCTCGCAGGCTTTGATAGCGCCGGCGGCGGTGATGTCATTGATGGCAAAAATGATGTTGATGGTGGGGTGCACGGCCAGGGCGTCGCGGGTGAGCTGCCAGGCGGTGTCGAAGTGGGCCTGAGCGTCGATGCTCAGCGTCACTTGTGCTTCGGGGATGACTGCGCGCAGGCCGGCGATGAAGCCGTGGCTGCGGGCGTGGGTGTTGCTGAGGTGGTGGGTCAGGTCGAGGACGCAGGCGACGCCGTCCAGGTGTGTGCGGGCGTAGTCCCCAGCCCAACGCCCCAAATCGTGTGCGGCGCGGTGGTTGTCGACGGCCACAACGGTCTGGGCGCCCTGCATGCCCAAGGATTCGGCGATGATGGGGATGCGGTGGCTGGTGGAGCGGTCAAGGAGAATGCGCTCGAGGTTGGGGGTGATGGGCGGGGCGATGAGGGCGTCGTAGCGGCCGGCCAGAAAGCCGCTGGGTTTGGCGCCCGTGGCGCCGGCAAGCGGCGATGGCAAGGATGGCGCTGCCGGCGCCAGGGCGGCGGCCCCGCCATAGGCGCGTTGCAGTCGGCCCTGGCTGTGCAGCGCCTGCAGGTCACGACGGATGGTCACTTCCGAGACCCGACAGAGTTGGCTGAGCTCGTTGACCGAGACGAAAGTGCGTCGTTCGACCACATCCGAGATGAAGTTCCATCGTTCATCGCTTGTCATTGATCAGTCCTAAGAGGAAATGTTCGAAGTCGAAAGTCTTGACCCGATTCTAGCACCTGATAGGGGCGAAAGTCAAGGATCGACATGAAAATGGTTTCGATTTCGCACATCGTTCTTGACAAGATTGCCCGTGATGCGCTAAGATGAAAGTCAGGGTGGGCGATGCCCTGATACGGTGCATCCGTCCACCTGGGGTCGGAAGTCCGATGACAATCTTCCCCCTATTGCCCGGCGATGTCTTCTCCTTGCGTCGCCTCATTGTTCTTCCGGCCCCCTGCCTTTCTCTCCATTGCCTCGTGCCATGCCAAGCATTCGGATTGACCTCAGCGGAGCGGTTGCCTTTGTCACCGGCGGCGGCAGCGGCATCGGGCGGGCATTGGCCCTGCAGATGGCGCGCGACGGCGCCGCGGTGGGGGTGAGCGATCTGGACGGGGATGCAGCCGCAGCAGTGGCGGCAGAAATCAGGGCGCTGGGTGGGCGGGCAAGCGGCTTGCGGGTGGATGTGCGTTGCCCGGACGAGATCGAGGCGGCGGCGGCGACGACGCAGGCCGAGTTTGGCCCCATCGATTTCCTGTTCGCCAACGCCGGCGTGCTCGGCCCGGCCGATTATCTGGCGATCACGCCTGACGATTGGGACTTGTCGCTGGCTGTGAATGTGAAAGGTGTGGCCCTGACTTGCCGGGCGGTCGTCCCGCAGATGATGGCCCGCCGGCGGGGGCGCGTCTTGATCACGGCTTCGTACAACGGCGTGCGGGCGGGCACGCATGTCATCCCCTACCGTGTGAGCAAGGCCGCCATTCTCATGTACACCCGCTGTCTGGCGCTGACTCTGGCCCCGTATGGCGTCACCGTCAATGCCATCTGTCCCGGCGTGACCCTCACCCCGATGCAGCTCGACTATGCCGCCGGCGCCGCTGCCGAACGCGGCGTCTCGCTTGACGACTATCTGGCCGGGCGCGCTGCCCAAATCCCCATGCATGAATTCACCGGCATCGACGACCTCACCGGTCTGGCCGAGTTCCTGGTCTCGGACAGCGCCCGGCTGATCACCGGCCAGGCTATTGCCCCGGATGGGGGAGTGATGATGTCGTCGTGAGGACGATGGACGATTAGGCAGGGAGACCGGAAAACGGGGAGACCGGAAAGCAATTACCAATTACCAGTTAGCCCCCTCCTATGCCCTACTCCCACCGCGAACGCGTCCTTGCCGCTTTCGATCATCACGAGCCGGATCGGGTTCCCATCGACCTGATGGGCAATGCCACCATGCTCCTGGACGAGACCTATTTCCGGCTGCGCGACCATCTCGGCCTGGCGCCGATCGCACCCGTGCGCTCAGGCTCGACCGCCAACTACTACGATGAGCGCATTCTCGACTACTTCGATGTCGATTTCCGTCGCATCTTCCTCAAGAAAGGGCCGCAAAACAAGGCTGTCGAGTTGGAGGATGGCACGATCGTCGATTATTGGGGCATCGGCTACCAGAAGGCGGGGCTGTGGGTGCACACCACGCTCAGCCCGCTGCACGGGGCGACGACGGTGGCCGAGGTGGAGAACCACGCCTGGCCCAGGCCAGAGGAGGTGTTCTCGGCGGTGGGGCTGGCCGATGAGGCCAGGCGGCTGTACGAGCAGACGGATTTCGCCCTCGTCGCCCGCAATCCCCTCACCTACGGCTTCCTCGACCGTGGCTGCCAGCTGATGGAGATGCCGGAATTCCTGATGAACATGGTCACGCGCCCGCTGGTGGCGCAGGCCATCATCGCCCATTTGCTGGAAATCTACAAGGGCATTTACGCTCTATTCCTCGATGCGGTGGGGCCGTATGTGCAGATGGTCGAGGTTGGCGACGATCTGGGGGCGCAGCAGAACCCGCTCGTCTCGCCCAAGATGTATCGCCAGTTCATCAAACCGGCGCAAAAAGAGCTGTACGACCTCATCCACGAGAAGGCCCCGCAGGCCCGGCTATTTCATCACACCGACGGCGCCGTCTTCGACCTGCTGCCTGACCTGATCGAGGTGGGCGTCGATGTGCTCAACCCCACGCAGACCTCGGCCAAAGGCATGGCCGGTGAGCGCCTGAAAGCAGCCTACGGCTCGCAGCTCACGTTCCATGGCACAGTCGAAGGCATCGAAGGCGATGTGAGTGTGGATGAGGTCGTGGCCGAAGTCAAGCGGCGTCTCGATGTTTTCGCCCCCGGCGGCGGCTTCGTCCTCGCCTCGTGCAATCACCTGATCGATGTCAAGCCGGAAAATATCATCGCACTGTTCGAGACGGCGCGGGAGTATGGTAGGCCGGTAGACCGGTAGGCCTGGTTTCCCAGTTTCCCGGTCTCCTGGTTTCCCGGTCTACCTATCCCAGAAGGAACCATCCCATGAATAACCAAACCATCCGCCCCAAAGTAGGCATTGTCAGCTTCACCGATGGCCGGGACAGCTTTTTCGATGGGCCACGCGAGAAGGGGTTGCGGGCGCGGCATGGCGCGCTGGCCCAGATTCTGACCGAGCACGGCTGCGAGGTCATCGATCCCATGGCCGAGTTGCGCCCTGACCCCGATGGTTGGTTTGGCGTGCGCCGCTACAACGAGGCCGCGGCCTGCGCCCGCCACTTGCTGGCGCACGGGGCCGAGTGCATCGTGCTGTGCTCGCATTTCTGGACGCCGCCGATGGTCGTGATCGATGTCGTGCGCGAGGCCAATCTGCCGGTGATGCTGTATACCGACGACGAGCCGCTGATGCCCGGCACGGTCAGCATCAGCGCCGTAGGGGCCAGCCTGTTGGAATCAGGCGTGAACCAGCACGCCGTCCAGCACGAGCGCATGCGCGGCCGGCCCGAACGCATGTTGCCGTGGATACGCGGTGTGACGGCGGTGGCGCGCATGCGTAGGAGCGCCGTCATGCTTTGGGGCGGCACCTATTCGCTGCACATGGAGCACCTGCAAGACGACATCCCGGCGCTGAAGCGGCTGCTGATCCGCGACATTCTGAATGAGGACGAGTACGCCCTCATCCGCCGGGCCGAGGCCATCCTGCGGGATCAGCCGGAGCGGGTCGAGCATTTCCTCAGCTGGTTGGGCGACAATGGCGCCATCGTGATCTACGACGACGTCAGCGCCACCCCACGGCACTTCCGCGTGCAGGTCGCCTATTATTTGGCCGCCCGCGACCGCCTGCGCGAATTGGAGGGCGAGAATATCGTCGGCGTCTCCATCCGCTGCCAGCCGGCGTTGTCGGTCGAATATGGCATTGTCGGCTGCACCCTGCCCGCTTTCCTGCCCTTTGGCGCCGACGACCTCGGCCCCAAGCCCATCTTTTCCACCGTCTGCGAGGGCGACATCAAGGGCCTGATGACCTCGGTGCTGCTGCAACAGCTGCGGCCAGATGTCGGCCCCATCTTCGGCGACCTGAAGTACGTGGGCGAGGACTTCTTCGCCATCTCGAATTGCGGCGCCGCCTCGGTGTGGTGGGCGGGAAAGAGCAACGACCCTGCCAGGGCGCTGCCCCATGTCACCATCCGTGCCAATGTCGATGGTTTCACCGGCGCCGCCGTTGGCTTCCTGGGCCAGGCCGGGCCGGTGACTACGGCCCGTTTGGGTCGCGTCAAGGGCAAGTATGTCATGCACCTGGGCGTGGGCGAATCGGTGGCGGTGGAGGGAGCGGTCAAGGACAAGGTCATGCGCTTCTTCGGGCAGATGTGGCCGAATGTGTACGTTCGTTTGGGTACCGACCCCGACCTGTCGATCCGCGTCGCCGCCTCGAATCATCCCGTCGCCACCGACGGCGATGTCTCGCAAGAAGTGACCTATGCCTGCCGGCAGCTCGGCATCCCCATCGTCCGCCTCGATTCGAACGATTCGATGCGCGAATACTTGAATAGTCTATCTTGAATACCGGTAGACCAGGAAACCAGGGGACCAGGAAGCCGGTAGACCGGGAAGCGAGTGGTAATCACCAATTACCAGTTACCAATCACCAATTACGATCATGAACTCCATCGAACGCGTACAAACCGTGCTGGCGGGTGGCATCCCCGACCGCGTGCCAGTCGATCTGCACAATTTCATGGTGACGGCGCAGGCTTTCGGCATGCCTTTCCCTGAATTCTTCAAGAACGGCGAGGCCATGGCCGAGGCGCAGATTCGGGCCTGGAAGGAGTTCGGGCACGACGTGCTGCTGCTCGAAAATGGCACGGCGGCGCTGGCGCTGGCCTGCGGCTGCGGCGTCGAGTATTTCGACGAGAGCGCGCCGGTGTCGTTCACGCCCGCCATCCCCAGCCTCGACGACCTCGACCGGTTGCACATGCCCGACCCCTATCGCGACGCCGACCTACCGGAATTGCTCAAAGCCACGCGCATCGTCGTGCATGAGATCGGCGACCGGGCTTTTATTATCGGCCGGGCCGACCAGGGGCCGTTCTCGTTGGCGGCGATGATCCTGGGTATGGACAAGTTCCTCTACGAGCTGGCCGTGCGCAAGAATCTGGATGCCATTCACTGCCTGCTCGAATTCGCGCTCGAAGCCAGCTATCGCTATTGTGTGGCGCAGATGGAGCAGGGCGCGCACATGACCTCGATCGGCGAGTCATTGGCCGGGCCGGATGTGTGCTCGCCCAACCTGTACAGGGCCTTCGAATGGCCATATGCGCAGCGCCTCGTCACCCGCCTGGCCGAAAGGAACATCCCACTGGCCTACCACATTTGCGGCAACGCCACGCGCATCGCCAGCGACATGGCCGACACCGGCGCGGCTGTGCTGGAACTGGATTACAAGTGCGACCTGCCCAAGATCAAAGAGGCGACGCGGGGCAAATCCACCATCCTGGGCGTGCTCGACCCCAGCGGCGTCATGGCCCTGGGATCGCCCGACCTCGTGCGGGAGGAGGCGCGCGCGGAGATGGAAATCCTGGCCCCCGGCGGCGGTCTCATCCTCGGCCCCGGCTGCGCCCTGCCGCCTACCACTCCGCCCGAAAACATCCACACCCTGATCGAAACCGCCCATCGCTACGGGCGCTACACGCCGGATGGCCGCCTGGCGTAGTTTCGGACACGGATTGAACGGATGAACACGGATTTTTTTTGCTTGGCTGCATACCGCCGAGGAATCCTCAATCCGTGTCAATCAGACTCTATCCGTGGCCAAAAAAGAAAAACCATGATCACTGACGAACTACTGGCCTATCGAGCCGTTTTCGAGAACGAACTGGAGAACAACATCCTGGCCTATTGGCTCAAGTATGCGGCCGAGCCGCAGGGCGATGGCTTTTTTGGCGCCGTGGACCTGGACAACCGGCCCGTGCTCACGGCCCCCAAGTCCTGTGTGCTCAATGCTCGCATTCTGTGGACGTTCGCCGCCGCCGCCCGGATGTACCCCACCGCCGAATACAGGACGATGGCCGAGCGAGCCTATCGGGTGATGACCATGCGCTTCCTCGATCATGAGTGCGGCGGCTTCTTCATGGAACTCGCGCCCGACAACGGCGTGGCCAATGCCATCAAACACACTTACGCCCAAGCCTTCGCCATCTACGCCCTGTGCAAATACTACGAATTCAATCCCGCCGCCGACGTGCTGGCGCTGATTCAGCAGTGTTTTGCCGTCTTCGAGGAAAAGACCAAAGATCGAGGGCGGCCTGGCTATCGCGAGGCTTTCACCCGCGACTGGCAGCCGCTGGCCGAGAACCGCATGGCCGACCACAACGAGCCGAAGTCGATGAACACACATTTGCACGTGCTGGAAGCGTACGCGGCGTTGTACAAGGTCTGGCCGGACGAGCTGGCGCGCGCACGCCTGCGCGAACTGTTGCTCATCTTCCTCGACCACATCATTCGCCCCAACGGCCACCTGGGCATCTTCTTCGATGACGACTTCGCCGAAACCGAGCCGTCGCGCGGCATCTGCTCGTTCGGGCACGAAGTCGAGGCCTCATGGCTGCTTTGGGAA
>CAYWPZ010000192.1:0-10067 GCA_964460135.1 uncultured Caldilineales bacterium
CGACGACATATACGGCAGCGGCATCGACGCCGTGCACGAGGAGATGCTCTACCGTTTCGGCCAGGCCGAACAGATCGGCCAGTTCGTGGTGCGCGACAGCCTACGCCAGCTTGCCCGCCTGGTCGATTTCAGCGCCCAAAGCGGTACACCCCTGCTCGTCTACAACCCTCAGGGCTGGGAGCGGCAGGAAACCGTGGTCGGCGATATCGATTTCGACTTCGACGACCCGACTGCCGCTGGCTTCGCTCTTGTCGATAGCCAGGGGCGGGTCATCCCCCACCAGGTGCTGGGCGACGAGCAGGTCTTCTGGATGGAGACGCTCAAGCCCAACCGCAAGCGGAGGGTGCGCGTCGCCTTTGCCGGCGACATCCCTGCTTGCGGCTATCGGGCGTATTGGGCGCAGCCCGGAGGTCGATTCGTGAATCGCCCCAACGATGATGATTGGGATGTGCGTGAAGACGGCGCCGAAAACCGCCATCTCTCCTTCACCATCGCCGACGATGGCGGCCTGGACGTGACCGACAAGACCACCGGCCACACCTACCGCGGCCTGGGACATTTCCAGGATGTAGACGACGCCGGCGACGAATACTCGTACTGCCCCGCCGCCCACAGCCAGACCCTGAGCACCGCCGGACACTTCGCCTCTGTGCGCCTGGTCATGTCTGGCCCCTGTCTGGCGACGTTCCGTCTCGAGCGCGTGCTGCGCATCCCTGCCGGCCTGAGCGCCGACCGCCAGCGCCGCGCTCGCAAACTGGTGAGCCTGCCCATCGTCTCCGAAGTCACCCTCTATCGCGACCGGCCCGGCCTCTACATCAAGACCCAGATCGACAACCAGGCCCGCGACCACAAACTCAGCGTCGTCTTCCCCACCGGCCTGAACCCGGCGCAATGCACGGTGGACGCCGCTTTCGCCATCATGCCGCGCGCCATCGACCTGCCCGACTCGACCGGCTGGGTCGAGGATCCGACGTCGTTGATGCACCAGCGCGCGTTCACGGATGTGAGCGAGGGTGGCCGTGGCCCTTCGACGCCCAAGTACGGCTTGGGACGCTCAGGGCGTGGCCTGGCCATCCTCAATCGGGGGTTGCCGGCGGTCGAAGTCACGCGCGAGCAAGAGGGGACGCAGATTGCCCTGACCCTGTTGCGCAGTGTGGGCTGGCTCAGCCGCGACGACCTCTTCACCCGCCGCATCGCCGCCGGGCCGCTCGTACCCACGCCCGGCGCCCAATGCCTGGGCCCCTACACCTACGAATACGCCATCCTGCCCCATGCCGGGGATTGGCGCCAGGTCTACCAGGCTGCCTACAACTACGTCGCCCCACTGCTGCTGGCCCGCGCCGACACGCACGAAGGGCTGGACCTGCGCGAGATGAACATCACCCGCGACGACCCCAGTCAGGTCAAGCCCATCCCCTGGCCGCGCGGCGGTCCCCTGCCCAATACTTTGAGCTTCATCCGCATCGACCCCCCCACATTGGCGCTGAGCGCCGTGCGGCGGTCTGCCCGCAGCGACGATGGAACCATCGCAGCCGAAGGGGCAGCCGATGGCAAGGGCCTGGTGGTGCGCTTCTACAACCTGGAGCGCGAGGCCGTCGATGCCCGCCTCACGGCCTCGTTCCCCGTCCAGGCAGCCTGGCGCCTGAACCTGGCCGAGGAACGGCAGGAGGCGCTGGCGGTCGAGGATGGTCGCGTGGTCGTTATCCCTGTGCGCGGGGCTGAGATCGTGACGTGCGAGCTTTGCCCCGCCATGGGCTGAGTGGCCCTGACCCCGCTCAGGCCGGGACTTCAGCCCGCAGGCGCAGAAAGTTGAGCGCCTGCTCGCGGGAGAGAAGGCCGATGATGCGCCCTTCGGCCACGACCGGTAGTTGCTTGACATTGGCCGTCTCCATCGTTTCGATGGCGGCCAACAACTCGGTGTCAGGGGCGATGCGCACCCACCGTTCTTCGGGCGCCATGATCCGCTCCACCGGCGTCGTCTCCCAGACCGGACGGGGCAGGCGGGCGATGTCGGTCAGGGTGACCATGCCGCGTACGCTTTCATCGTCGCTGACGAAGAACGCCCGTTGGCCCGCGCCTAGCATTTCTGTCTCGACCAGGCTGCCGACAGGCGTCTGACTGGGGACGCGTACCAGAGTTCGGCTCATCACTTGGCTGGCGGTGACGCCTGCCAGCGTCGTACGCAGACCGGCCTGGGCGATGCTGCTCGCAGCCGCGTTCTGCAGGAACCAGCCAATGAAGACCAGCCACAGGCCGTTGGCGAAATTGCCGGTGAGCGAGAGCAGAACGCCAATGCCGATGAACGAGAAGGCCGTGATCTGGCCCAACAGACCGGCAACGCGCGTGGCCCGCATCTCGTTGCCTGTCGCCTGCCAAACGATGGCGCGCAGCACGCGGCCGCCGTCAAGCGGGAAGCCAGGGATGAGGTTGAACAGCGCCAGAATGAGATTGATGCGCGCCAGCCACATGGCGGAAGAGTCCAGGTAATTGCTGGCGGGAGCGAGCAGGGCGATGAAGCCAAAGAGGGCGGCCAGAGCCAGGCTGACGAGAGGCCCGGCGATGGCGATGCGGAACTCGGCCCCGGCGCTCTGCGGCTCGCGCGTGATCTGGGCCACGCCGCCGAAGAAGAACAGATTGATCGCCCGCACCGGGATGCTGTTGCGCAGGGCAATAAAGGCGTGTCCCAACTCATGGGCGAGCACCGAGGCGAAGAATAGGATGCTGGTCAGCAGGCCCAGCGCCGCCGCCAGGGTGATGCTGAGACCCGGATAGGCCGACGGCAAAAAGCCCGTCGCCAGCGACCAGGTCACCAGGCCGAAGATGAGGAACCAGCTATAGTTGAGGCCGATGGGGATATTCCAGATGCGGCCAAGACGGATGTTTGCTTGCATGGGATGGCTCCAGAATGGCTGGAGGAGAATGCTGGGGTGAAAAGGGGTAGAAAGTCGATTGCGATTACTTGCTGCGCATTTTTGTCCAGCAAGTATTGGTAAAATCTGTTCATAATATAGACGACTGAACAGATTTTGTCAATGACTTTCGCCGGCTTCTAAGGAACCCTTAAGACCCGGTGATGCGCCTCAGACCTCGGTTTGTCGAGAGCCAGCCGGCCGCTCAGCGCTGCAGCCGCGGCAGGAACAGGCGCTGGTTGGCCTGATTGGCCGGCGTCACCTCGAACAGCTGCGCATGCGATATTCGCTCCTGCGGCAGTTGGTTGCGCACAGCCACGCCCGCGCTCTGGCCAACGGCCAACAGCGAGGCGGCAAGCTGCACCTTCACCTGCACCGGACTGACGAACTGGGTTGCCAACGGCGTTCCGTTCCACAGAACCTGGCTATCGGCGCTAAAACCGCTGCCATTGACCGTCAGCGTCGTGGCCGGGCTGCCTGCCTGCACGCTGTTGGGCGAAAGGCTGGTGATGGCGGGGGGCGGCGCTTCGATCTCGAACGGGACTTCGTTCGACTCGAAATCGCCCGGCGACGGCGAACGTACACTCACCAGGGCTGTCCCGGCGCTGGCTACCTTGTCTGCAGCTACTTCTGCTGTGAGATGGCCGCTGTCGACCACGGTGGTCGCCAGTTCGTCGCCGTCCCACAGGACCACGGCGCCGCTGCTGAAGCCGCTGCCTTCGATGCTCAGGCTAAAGGCAGGGCCGCCAACGGTGGCTGTGTAGGGAGCGATGGCGCTGATCGAGGGTTGGTCGCCCAGCGCCGTTGTCGCCCAGGTCCTCGGTCTTGCCATCAGCGCTGTGAACGGCCAGGCGTAATCATCCCCCTGGGCGGCGACCGCATAATGGCCGGCCGTCAGGCCAACCAGGTGATCCCACCCGCCCAGGACGGCTTTGTCGATGCGGATTTCGCCGCTCCAGGTGTTGGCGCCGGTGCTCACCTGCGCCTGCAGACCGCCAGGGCCTGGTTCGGTGAAGCCGCCGGCGCCATTGCCGGCATGGCTGAAGACAGAGCCGTCCTCGCCGATGAAGAAGCCATAGTCGCTTGTCTGCGCCTGAGCGCTGCGGCTGTGATCCACATCGATGCGCACGCCGGCGTAGGCATTCGACCCCAGCGCGCCTTTCTTCAAGCCTGCGAAACACGCCCACAAGAAGGCATCGGTACGTACAAGCCGCACGCTCGCCTGCGAACCATCGCCACTATAGGGCGACAAGGACAGGGGGATGCTGCTGGCATAGCCGCCATCCTCGCAGCCGCCATCCAGCGCCATCAAGGGCGTTGCCGGCACACTGAGGGGGGTGATGGTAAAACTGACCTCGGCAAAGCCCGCGTTGCCGTCGGCGTCAGTTGCGGTCAACATGGCCGTGCGCGCGCCCGGAGCAAGACCGGCAGCCAGGTCGTCGCTGCCGCTGCCAACGGCGGCGCCATCAATCGTCCAGGCCAGGGCGGCCGCGCTCAAGCCCCCGTCTTCGGCGTCGGTGGCGCCGCCCCGCAGCACCACAGTCTCGCCGGCCGCGAAGGTCTGATTTGCTGCCGGTGCGACGATGAATGCGTCCGGCTTACGATTCCTGACTGTGAACGGCTGCGAGATGCCGATGCCGGTGTTATAGCCGTCGCTGGCCAGGACGCGGATGCGCGACTGGTTGGCGGCGCCGCCCGGCAGCGAGCCAAGATCGTTCAGCGCCAGGGCGCCGCCGTTGGGTGAGCCGGGATAGTTCGTCGCCAGGGTGTGCCAGCTGGCGCCACTGTTATGGCTGTATTGCACCGTGTAGAGTAAGGGGTCGCTGTCGGGATCGTTGGCCGTCCACTGGATGGTGAGTTGGTCTTCGATCAGGGCGCCGCCCGCTGGCTGCTGGATCGCAACGACAGGCGATTGCAGACCAGGTGTTCGGTTATCGACCACCGTATCGCCGGCCAGCAGTTGGATCGTCGCCACCTGGCCGCCGGGTTGGGTGAAGTGGTCGCTGAAAAGCGCCGAGGCGCTGCCGGCGTCGTGGTCGTCCGTTTCGATCAATGTCAACGTGCGATTGGCCAGCACAGCGCCATTAAGGTCGAGCAGCCGTAAGGTAAATGTCGCCTGCGGATCCTGCCCGTGCGCGGCCTCTGCAGCCGAAGCTTCTGCCGCCTGGCGTGTGGCGGGAGGCACCGAGGTGGTAGGCAACACCAGGACGGTGCCGATCATGCCCCGGTTGTTCTGGCTGTCCACCCAACCCGTGACGAATACGCTGTTCCCGGCATCTGTGCTCGCGGGTGGCGCCGCCGACGCGTTCGCGGCGAAGTCATTGATCAACGCCCGCCAGGTATAGTCGCTAACCCACTGCGATGAGCCATAGGTCATAAAGTCCGAAGCCTGGTCGGGGCGGATGGGGGTCAAAGTCCTCGTATCAAAACCGTAGTACTTGTCCGATCCGGTGTCGCTGATCTGGCAGGGTGGATAGGGGTAGCTGCCGTCCACGTCATCCGGGTCGCCGCAATCGATATGCTTGCGACCATAGTTGTGCGCCAACTCCTGCGCCATCACCCGTCCCGGCCGCACATTGTTCCAGCCGGGCGGGATCGGGTTGGGGGTGTGGTCAGGCAGCTGCACCCACGATTGGTTAGAGTGCAGGCTGGCATAGCCCGAAGCGCCGCCGTTGTTGGCCTCAGGATGCACCATGCCCATGAAATGCACCGGGGCGCCGATGTCATCACACGAATCCGGGTTGAACGTAAGCTGCGCCCGCGTCCACAGCGAGACGATCACCTTGTCACGGTCAGGCGGGCCATTGGTGATGCCCCATTCATCTTCCAGCTCGTATGGCCCGTAGCAGGGGTAGGGGAAGGGACCGGCCCAGCAGACTTGCAGCTCTTCCACCGGCTCGGTGTCGCGGTATACCCACGTCTGCGGCACAGGCCAGCGGCGATCGAAATGATCGACCATGCTCCAGAAGTTGGGGTCGGTGGTCGAGGGCCGCGGGGTGTGGGTGCGTACGGGTACCGTCCACACGCAGACCGGGGGCTGGTTCTGGAAGCTGACCGTCTGGCTTAGCTCGTTGTCGGCGCGGTTGGGGTCGGTGTGGATTTGGCGCGGGTCGACTTCGAATCGGAGCGATATCGACCCGGCATTGATCCAGGAAGCCGGCAATTGAAAGTACCAGCCATCGTTCAGCCGGACGCGATCATAACCCAAGCCGGTCGCCAGCGCACGCACGCCGTTGACCGGCGCCAGGGGCGACCCAGGCAGGGGGCTGCCATTCCTGATGCCAACCAGCCGCGCCTCCACGTTGGGCGCGTTGGGGCCTGAGACCTGTTTGCCGTAAGCGCGCACATAGGTGCCCTTGCTTGCCACCAGCGGAGCGGCGCTGGCAAGGTTCTGGATCGCCTGCGTCACCTCCATGGCATCGGCGGTAAAATCGCGCAGGATGGCCGCAGCGTTGAGGCTCAGCGAATAGATGCCCACATTTCTGCGGGCGAAGAAGAGCAGATCGTTGGCGACGAACAACTTTGGATCGAGCCGCGCCTGGCCGGTGGCAATCGTTTCGGCCCCGCCTGATGTATCGGTGCGCGCCTTGCGTTTCACGTCGCCGCTGAGGTTGTTGGGTGTGCTGATGTCGCGCTCGGTCCAATAAAGGTTGCCATTGGCATGGACCAGGTTACCGATCAGCCAGTTGGTGGTGGCGGAATAGAAGGTGCCGGGCCGTGTTATCGTGCAGATCGCGATTTGCGTGCAGGAGCGATAGCGAATCTGGTAGTTGGAGATGCTGCCGCTGGTAGAACGCTGCACCCAGTAAACGCTATACCGGACCTGGACGCCGCCAACGTAGATATACAGGAGACCGTAGCCGCTGGTGTTGGCGCCAAACGGCGCGAACTGGCTCTTGGTGCCGGTGCATGGCAGCGCGCCGCAGGCGGTGCTGATCGTCCAGACGCCGGCGCTGTCTATCCAGTAGACCGTGTCCCCTACCACCAGCACGTCTGCTGGTGATGAGGCGGTATCGGCGACGGTTTCGATGCTGCCTGTGCCGTCTTTGAGGGTGCGGAAAATCTTGCCAAAAAAGTAGGGCCAGTAAAGATAGTCCCCTGCCTCCACCAGCGCCCTGCCGACGTTGGGCGTCTGGCTGTTGTTCAACGCTTTGACTTCTTGAGGCGTGAAAGGGGCGGCGAGGGGCATGCGCTCGATGCGACTCTGGGAACTGCTGTAGTAGTAGAGGCCATCGCCGGCGCTGAGCATCGCCTGGTAGGTTGAGCAGCGGCCATAATCGTTGATCGATTCCAGCGTTCGTTCTATTCCGCCGCTGGCCGGTTTGCGTTTCAACTCGGCAAAGGGATTGAACTCGTCGGCATAGCAATTATTGGCCCAATAGACCAGACCCTGGCCAACCGTCCACTCCTCTACGTTATCGCTGGCAACCGGGACGGGCGTATCGTCAGGCAGGCTCGCGGCCGCGTGCAAAGCAGGGGCGGGAGGAAGGACGATAGAACTGGCGGCGATGGCCAATACAACCAGCAGCCGCAAAGACAGAAGTAGAATGCGAGACATGGGACGCTCCTTTCGGAGGCACGGAACAGGTGGAACCTGGCTGGCGGATGGATGCACCTGCCCTGTGGGCAGCGAGCGCATCCGGCCAGGCACGACCTTGTACCTGAAGAACTTCGACTATTCCCCGGATCGGGTCGAACAAGCCTGGGGAGACCCCGACCGTGGTGGTCTGACAAAGAAAACCCGAATGTCGAACACCTGTGTAAGTTGGCTATGTGTGCCAACATAAGCTATACGCAAGCGGCGTCAAATGCAGTAGTCGCTCTTGCTTTTGCCGTCCGCATGCAGCCTTCCCGCAAATGTCCCCTGTGGAACCGGTTGTCAGGCCCACTCGCACAACGATTCCACAAAGGCTGCCGAGCCATCGCGCAACCAACCATCCAATTGGGCCGGGTCCTTCAGATTCTGTCCGCGTACCCGCGGCGTCGCCACATAGCGGCAGGCCAACTCCGGCAGCGCCGTCATGTCGCCCCACAGTTTCTCGAATTGCGCCACCGGGAACACATCCTCCTGGCCGTAGCCCCACCGCTTCTTCACTTCCTTGAGCGTCACATAGGTGGGCATGCGCGCCGCTGTTGTCCGGATCGCCGCCGCCACCTTGTCTTCGTCGCCCAGGTCGGCGCGGCTCAGCCCGAACACTGCCAGCAGTGGGTCGATGTCCAGCCAGAAAGTATTGGAGTTGTAGTAAGAGAGACGGAACTCGTCCTCCTCGCGCGGCATCGCCAGCCCTTCCAGCAGCCGCAGCCGGCCATCCACCCGCGCCAGCCCGCCGCCCCGGTCTTCGACCCCGCGTGCGATCACCTCGGAAACCAGCGCCGCGCCCTGCTCCTTCACCCAGCCCAACACGACCGGGTTGGCATCGACGCCGACGGCATCGATATTGTGCGCCAGCAGATAGCGCAAGCTGGGGAACTCGGCCAGCAGGCGGGCGAGGACGCCGTTCTTGAGCATATTGGCGATCTCGTACCAGTGCCCGACCGGGTGCAGGCACTGGGCGGGCAGATTGTCGGTGTAATCGCTGCCCTCGCCGACCGTCTGCGCCCAACCGATCAGGGCCGCGTGCAGGCTTGCCCGCACCTTTTGCGCCTGCTCGTCCAGCAGCTGCTGGGGCAATTCTTCCCAGGCGAAACGCAGGTCGCGGGCCATGGGCGTCAACCGCAAACCAACCGCCCGGCCCGGCGAAAGGATGAGGGGGCCGTCGAAGCCGTAGTTCTGTTCGGCGGCCAGAAAAGCGCGAATGGGCGCGTGGGTCAGGTAACTGGTGGTGATCACATGGGGGATGGGGCGCCCGCACAGGCGGCTCAGGCGGCGGTTCTTGGCCAGATGGATCTCGATGAAGGTGCGGTGTTTGCCTCCCAGCTTGCAGAAGGGATGCAGCGCCTTCACAACCCCGGCGCCTTGTGTCCAGCGACTGCCCACCCCGCCCGCAAAGCTGACCACGGCCACAGCCCCGCTCGCCAACGCCTCCAGCCCCTGCTGCGCCCATCGTTCGGCGCTGGCATGGTCGCGCAAGAGTGTTTCGTCCGTCAGGTCGAAGACATCGCCCGCCTGCACATCGCGGATATCGCTGGCCGCGGGCAGCCGGTTCTGGGCCAGGCCGATGCGCCCGGCCCGCAGATCGGCCCGGATCTGCTCGTGCTGGATGCGATCGAAACCGAACTCGGCCAGCATCGCCTCCAAATCCTGGCGGCTGGCCCCGGCCTGGCCCGTCCGCGGCAACATACGGTCGAAGAGCACCTGCACCATCCCCGCCAGCTCGGGCCGGCCGCGGCAGGCGGCCCCAAACAGAGCCAGCTCGGCGCGGCGCGAGGCTGGCAGGTTCTGCCCATCCTGCCGCAACAGCCCCGGCGCCACCATCGTGTAGTAGCCGGGCGGCATGAGCGGCAGCCGCTCGCTGCTTTCCGGCCCTTCGCCGCCCAAGAGGTCGCACCACGTCCCGCGCTCGTTGATGGCAAAATCGTAAACCACAGGCTGCATGGCAAAGGGCAGGGCCGCTTCGAATCGACGCTTGGTTGCTGCCATCGCTTCGGCCAGCCGCGCCTGCGCCTGCGCCCGCACCTTCGGCTCGAAAATGAAGCCCATGCCGCCGCCCGACATCCCCCCCAGCATCCAGAACCCCCAGAACCGTTCGCCGAACGCCCCCCGCATGGCCCCGATCAGGGTCTCGGTGTAGAGATTGCTGGCCCAGGGGATGATCGTTTGGATGGGGCCGAAGAAATTGCGGGTGGTGACGGCGCCGATCTCACGGATGTCGCCGGCCTCCAGTGCGGCCACCACCTCGTCGAGCACACGACACGCCTC
The DNA here is from genome assembly GCA_964460135.1 of uncultured Caldilineales bacterium. Lineage (GTDB taxonomy): Bacteria > Chloroflexota > Anaerolineae > J102 > J102 > SSF26. The sequence continues at coordinate 9,769 of CAYWPZ010000192.1, forward strand.
TTGCCGGCCCTGCCATTCGGCCTCGGAGCGCAGCAGATATTTCTCCGTCACCATCTCCAGGATGGGGCCAACATTCTGCGCCATGCCGCCGTGCACCAACACCAGGCTTTGTTGCAGGCGTTGGCGCGTCGCCGCCGAAACGTCATCGGCGGTGAAGAGACGATGAGTGGGCAGGAGCCGACCGCGGCTGATCCCGAACTCGGGGTCGCCCTCGCCGGCCAGCGCCCCCTGGATGAGCTTGATCCCCGGCCACAACCCGCCGGTGGTGGTGCGGAGCGGGGGCGATGTGGAGTTGCTCG